>NZ_JBFANH010000045.1:0-44760 GCF_040674755.1 Nocardia sp. NPDC049737
ATCGTCAAGGGCGAGAACATTCCGGAGCCGGGCATTCCGGAGTCGTTCAAGGTGCTCCTCAAGGAGCTCCAGTCGCTGTGCCTCAACGTCGAGGTGCTGTCTTCGGACGGCGCGGCGATCGAGATGCGCGACGGCGATGATGAGGATCTGGAGCGCGCGGCCGCGAACCTGGGCATCAATCTGTCCAGGAACGAAGCCGCCACCGTCGACGATCTGGCGAACTAGGCGGTAGGGCCGGATGGCGTGCACGCCGACGACATCCGGCCTCCGCGCTCGACCAACTAGTGAACTTTTTGCTCGAATTCGACCCGAATAGGGGAAAGGAAGTTACGTGCTAGACGTCAACTTCTTCGATGAACTCCGGATCGGTCTGGCCACCGCCGAAGACATCCGCCAGTGGTCCTTCGGCGAGGTGAAAAAGCCGGAGACCATCAACTACCGCACGCTCAAGCCGGAGAAGGACGGCCTGTTCTGCGAGAAGATCTTCGGTCCCACCCGGGACTGGGAGTGCTACTGCGGTAAGTACAAGCGCGTCCGCTTCAAGGGCATCATCTGTGAGCGCTGTGGCGTCGAGGTGACTCGCGCCAAGGTGCGCCGTGAGCGGATGGGCCACATCGAGCTGGCCGCTCCGGTTACCCACATCTGGTACTTCAAGGGCGTGCCTTCGCGCCTCGGGTACCTGCTCGACCTGGCGCCGAAGGATCTGGAAAAGATCATCTACTTCGCCGCCTACGTCATTGTCGGCGTCGACGAGGAGCTGCGTCACAACGAGCTCTCCACGCTCGAGGCCGAGATGGAGGTCGAGAAGAAGGCGGTCGCCGATCAGCGCGACGCCGATCTCGAGGCCCGCGCCCAGAAGCTCGAGGCCGACCTGGCCGAGCTCGAGGCCGAGGGTGCCAAATCCGATGTCCGCCGCAAGGTCAAGGACGGCGGCGAGCGCGAAATGCGTCAGCTGCGCGACCGTGCCCAGCGCGAGCTGGACCGGCTCGACGAGATCTGGAGCACCTTCACCAAGCTGTCGGTCAAGCAGCTCATCGTCGATGAGGTGCTCTACCGCGAGCTGATCGACCGCTACGGCGAGTACTTCACCGGCGCCATGGGTGCGGAGTCCATCCAGAAGCTGATGGAGAACTTCGACATCGACGCCGAGGCCGAATCGCTGCGCGAGACCATCCGCAGCGGTAAGGGCCAGAAGAAGCTGCGCGCGCTCAAGCGGCTCAAGGTCGTCGCGGCCTTCCAGGCCAACGGCAACTCGCCCATGGGCATGGTGCTCGACGCCGTTCCGGTGATCCCGCCGGAGCTGCGCCCGATGGTTCAGCTCGACGGTGGCCGCTTCGCCACCTCCGACCTGAACGACCTGTACCGCCGCGTGATCAACCGCAACAACCGCCTCAAGCGACTGATCGATCTGGGCGCGCCCGAGATCATCGTCAACAACGAGAAGCGGATGCTGCAGGAGTCCGTGGACGCACTCTTCGACAACGGCCGCCGCGGCCGCCCGGTCACCGGACCGGGTAACCGCCCGCTGAAGTCGCTGAGCGATCTGCTCAAGGGTAAGCAGGGTCGTTTCCGTCAGAACCTGCTCGGTAAGCGCGTCGACTACTCGGGCCGTTCGGTCATCGTGGTCGGTCCGCAGCTGAAGCTGCACCAGTGCGGTCTGCCCAAGCTGATGGCGCTGGAGCTGTTCAAGCCGTTCGTGATGAAGCGTCTGGTCGATCTGAACCATGCGCAGAACATCAAGTCCGCCAAGCGGATGGTGGAGCGGCAGCGTCCCCAGGTGTGGGATGTCCTCGAAGAGGTCATCGCCGAACACCCGGTGCTGCTGAACCGTGCGCCCACCCTGCACCGCCTCGGCATCCAGGCCTTCGAGCCGCAGCTGGTGGAAGGTAAGGCCATCCAGCTGCACCCGCTGGTCTGTGAGGCGTTCAACGCCGACTTCGACGGTGACCAGATGGCCGTGCACCTGCCGCTGTCCGCGGAGGCGCAGGCCGAGGCCCGCATCCTGATGCTGTCCTCGAACAACATCCTCTCGCCTGCCTCGGGTCGCCCGCTGGCCATGCCGCGTCTGGACATGGTGACCGGTCTGTACTACCTGACCCGCCTGGAAGAGGGCGCGAAGGGCGAGTACCAGGCGGCCACCAAGGATGCACCGGAGCAGGGCGTGTACTCCTCGCCCGCCGAGGCGCAGATGGCGGTGGACCGCGGTGAGCTCACCGTGCGTTCGCTGATCAAGGTGCGCCTCACCGACCAGCGCCCGCCGAAGGCTGTCGAGGCGGAGCTGTTCCCGGATGGCTGGAACCGCGGCGACGCGTGGATCGCCGAGACCACCCTTGGTCGCGTGCTGTTCAACGAGCTGCTCCCGGCGGACTACGCGTTCATCAACGAGCAGATGCCGAAGAAGCGTCAGGCAACGATCATCAACGATCTGGCCGAGCGCTACCCGATGATCGTGGTCGCGCAGACCGTCGACAAGCTCAAGGACGCGGGCTTCTACTGGGCCACCCGTTCCGGCGTGACGGTCTCGATGTCGGACGTGCTCGTTCCGCCGGAGAAGACCGAGATCATGGAGCGCTACGAGGCGCAGTCCGATCAGATCGAGAAGAAGTACCAGCGTGGTGCTCTCGACCACCAGGAGCGCAACAACGCCCTGGTCAAGATCTGGCAGGAAGCGACCGAAGAGGTCGGTAAGGCGCTGCGTGCGCACTACCCGGCCGACAACCCGATCATCACGATCGTCGACTCGGGCGCGACCGGTAACTTCACCCAGACTCGTACCCTCGCCGGTATGAAGGGCCTGGTTACCAACCCGAAGGGTGAGTTCATCCCGCGGCCGATCAAGTCCTCCTTCCGTGAGGGCCTGACGGTGCTGGAGTACTTCATCAACACCCACGGTGCTCGTAAGGGTCTGGCCGACACCGCGCTTCGTACCGCGGACTCGGGTTACCTGACCCGTCGTCTGGTGGACGTCTCGCAGGATGTCATCGTGCGCGAGCACGACTGCGCCACCGAGCGCGGCATCGTGGTGCCGATCGCCGAGAGGCAGCCCGACGGCTCGCTCATCCGGGACGCGCACGTGGAGACCTCCGCGTACGCCCGGACGCTCGCCTCGGACGCGGTGGACACCAAGGGCAACGTTGTCGTGGCGAAGGGCGCCGACCTCGGCGACCCGGCCATCGAGGCGCTGCTCGACGCCGGTATCACCGAGGTGAAGGTCCGCTCCGTGCTGACCTGTACCACCGGCACCGGCGTGTGCGCGACCTGCTACGGCCGCTCCATGGCGACCGGCAAGCTGGTCGACATCGGTGAGGCCGTCGGTATCGTCGCCGCGCAGTCCATCGGTGAGCCCGGTACCCAGCTGACCATGCGTACCTTCCACCAGGGTGGTGTCGCGGGTGACGACATCACCGGCGGTCTGCCCCGTGTGCAGGAGCTCTTCGAGGCTCGTGTGCCCAAGGGCAAGGCGCCGATCGCTGAGGTCTCGGGTCGGGTGCGGCTCGAGGACGACGATCGCTTCTACAAGATCACCATCATCCCGGATGACGGTGGCGAAGAGGTTGTCTACGACAAGCTCTCGAAGCGTCAGCGTCTGCGTGTGTTCAAGCACGACGACGGCACCGAGCGTCTGCTCTCCGACGGTGACCACGTCGAGGTCGGCCAGCAGCTGCTGGAAGGCGCGGCGGATCCGCACGAGGTGCTGCGTGTGATGGGCCCCCGTCAGGTGCAGATCCATCTGGTCCACGAGGTCCAGGAGGTCTACCGCTCGCAGGGTGTGTCGATCCACGACAAGCACATCGAGGTCATCGTGCGCCAGATGCTGCGTCGCGTGACGATCATCGATTCCGGTGCCACGGAGTTCCTGCCCGGTTCGCTCACCGAGCGTTCCGAGTTCGAGGCCTCCAACCGTCGCGTCGTCGCCGAGGGCAATGAGCCCGCGGCCGGTCGCCCGGTGCTGATGGGTATCACGAAGGCGTCGCTCGCGACCGATTCGTGGCTGTCGGCGGCATCCTTCCAGGAGACCACCCGAGTCCTGACCGACGCGGCCATCAACTGCCGCTCGGACAAGCTCATCGGTCTGAAGGAAAACGTGATCATCGGCAAGCTGATCCCGGCCGGTACCGGTATCAACCGCTACCGCAACATCCAGGTCCAGCCGACCGAAGAGGCTCGTGCCGCGGCGTACGCGGTGCCGTCCTACGACGACACCTACTACTCGCCGGACAGCTTCGGCGCCACCACCGGTGCCGCGGTCCCGCTCGACGATTACGGTTTCAGCGACTACCGGTAGTCGGTAATTGGCAATCGCCCCGCTCCAACAGGAGCGGGGCGATTCTCGTTTCACGGTATTGTCAAAGTGTGAGCGTGGCGTACGACCACTACCCAGAACTGCATCGTCTCGTCGAGCAACTCCGACCAGAGGTTGCGCCCGCAGCGCGTGAAGCGCTGCTGCGATTGGTTGAGGGTGGCGCAAGCGATCGGCTCGCCGCACTGCCGTCCTTCGACGGCCCAGAAGACCTTAGTGAGCGGATGGATACCGAACTCTTTGAGGCCCAGTAAAACTGATCGTCGATGCTAATGTCCTGGTCGCAGTGATGAATCGGCGGGATAGACGGCACGCTGAGATGAGTGCGCTCCTGGTAGGTCGGACTGATGAGCTGGTTGTCCTCCGTATGTAGTGGCTGAGGTCACCTACTTGATGCAGAAGTACGCCAGTGCACAGGCCGAAATCCAGTTCATGGAAGCCGTGCGGGACGGAGTCTTCCGTGAGGAGTTCGATGCCGCGGACACGCTGCGGATTATCGAGCTGATGAAGCAGTTCGCGAGCTTTCCACTGGGCGCTGCGGACGCTTCTCTGATTGCGGTTGCCGAGCGACTCGGAATACGGGAAATCGCTAATGCGGACAACCACTTTCGTGCGGTGAATACCGCCGGACTAGGTTTCATCAATGTTCTGCCGTAGATGATGACCGGCGGTCAGCCGGCAGATTTCTAGCGATCCTGATGACGCACTCGGGGACAGGTTTTGCCTGCGATGTGGCATTTCTCCTCGAAGCCAGCCGGTAGCCAGTTACCTGACTGCAACAGGGGATGGCTCGGGAACTGGGTGTGGGCCGCAAGTGCGAAAATCAGTACGGCCCATGGGCTTTGGACCTGCAGTAGATGTGGATTGCCGTTTCGGTCCGGATAGCGGCAGACCATTCGGTCGGGACCGGGCATATCCACCATTTCCAGACCGGCCCAGTGCACCGAGAACGAATGATCCGCGTTGTAGCAGTACATCCGTCGGTCCGAAACCATTACTGTCCCAGGGCGTTCGGCTACCCAGCGCGGGCGCAGTCCGGCCTCGGCCTGGCGGCGGCGCGAGCGGTTCGCCATAGCATTGCCGAGATGGGCGGCGGCCACAAAGGATAACGATCCGACTGCGGTCACACTGTTGTGATTCCAGGTACCGTCCCCGACCGCGCGCCACTGAAACCAGACGGCAGGCCCCTCTGCCAGAGGGATTTCGGCGGGTTCGGTTCGGACCATGGTCGCCCGGGGCGGCAGTTCGGCAAGTCGGTCGTGCAGTAGGAAGTCGATGACACCACAGGTGTACAGCAGATGGTCGTCGGCCGTGGACCAACCCACCTGCTGCGCGATGATCCGGTCGATATCGGCGGTCGGGTCGTACATCGGCCCCTACCGTCCGATCGGCCGCAGACACATCGGCTTTCCCTCAGTTCTTCGCGCCAACGTCGTCATGCAATATCCAATCGCGATAGATATGCCACCGTTGTCAATTGTGCCCAAGGGGAGCCGATCGTGCGATCATCCGCCGTCTGCACGAGTGCGCGAAAAGATTCGTAGGCTGGAAGGGCCCGAAATGCCGGGCCTGGCCACCGACTTCGAGACGGGACTACATCCATGACGTACGGACAACAGCCCGGCTATGGCTATCCTCCAGCGCAGCCGCAGTTCGAGCCACCGGCGCATCTGGGCTTCGCGCTCGTCGCGACGATTATCGGCACGCTGACCTGTCTGGTGGGGACGGCGCTCGGGCTGGTCGCGATCGTCTTCGGCGCGCAAGTGCACTCGAAGTGGATCGCGGGCGACGTCGCGGGAGCGACGGACGCGTCGAGGAAGGCGCGAGGCTGGGCGATCGGGGCCATGGTCGCGAATGTGGTGTGCGTAGTACTCGCGGTCGGCTACCTGGCCGTCACGCTCACCCGATCGTCTTCCTACTGATCCATGGTGGACAACCGCTGTCCCGCCGGGGTATGAAATTAGAACACGTTTCAGTTCAGTGGGAGATGCGATGGATGACGCGGCTATGGGCGATCTGGTGATGGCCGGATTTCAGAAGCTGGGATTTATCCAGTTCACCGGCATCGAAGGAGTGGAGTTCAGCTCGGGCCGCAATGTTGTGACGATCGCGCCGAAGCCCGAACATCTCAACCACAATGGTGATCTGCATGCCGCGGTGCTGTTCGGGCTAGCCGAGACCGCGGCGATGGGTGCGTCGATCTCGGGCATTGTCGATCTCATGGGTGAGACGTTCATCGTCGCCCGTGGCGGCCGGATCGAATACCTCGCGCGGGCCAAGGGGGAGGCGGGTCCATTCGTCGCGACCTCCGAGTTGACCGCCGAAACCTTGGAACAAGTGCGCGCCGATATCGCGGCGCGCGCCGATGTCGAACTCGAGGTGCCGGTGGAAATCACTGATAGCACTGGCAAGCCTGTTGCCGCATCGGCATTCACGGCGGTCATTCGGCCACGTCGGAAGTGACCGATTGCCCGGGGTCGGGAGGGCGACCCGAACGCGCGCCCTCCCGTAAACCACGTCAGCGCTCGCTGTCGAGCAGCGCCATCTGCGCGGCCGCATAACGCTCGCCCGCGATCTGATCGGCCGGCACTGCGGCTTCGATGGTTGCCAGTTCGTCGGCGCTGAGCTGGATATCCACGGCTCCAAGGGATTCCGTCCAGCGCTGGCGAGTGCGTGCGCCGAGGATCGGCACGATATCCGCGCCCCTGGTCAGCACCCAGGCAATGGCCAATTGCGCGACCGAAACATCCTTCTCCGCAGCGATTTTCGCGAGAGCGTCGACCAATTTCAGGTTCTGGTCGAGATTTTCACCCTGGAAGCGCGGGCTGTGCGCGCGGAAGTCGGTCGGCGCGAAGGTCGCGCCCGGACGAACCGAATCGCTGAGCAGACCACGTGACAGCACTCCGTAGGCGGTGACGCCGATGCCGAGTTCCCTTACCGTGGGCAGGATTTCGGCCTCGATACTCCGGGAGATCAGCGAGTATTCGATCTGCAGATCCGCGATCGGATGCACGGCGGCGGCCCGACGGATGGTTTCGACGCCGACCTCGGACAGGCCGATGTGGCGGATATAACCCGCCTCGACGAGTTCGGCCATGGCGCCGATCGTCTCCTCGATCGCGACATTCGGGTCCAAGCGCGCGGGGCGGTAGACGTCGATGTAGTCCACGCCGAGGCGCTGCAGGCTGTAGGTGAGGAAGTTGCGCAGCGCGACGGGGCGACTATCGGTGCCGCCCCACGTGCCACCCGGCCCGCGCAGTGCGCCGAACTTCACGCTCAGCACCATGTCCTCGCGGGGACGCTCGGCAATCGCCTTGCCGATCAGCATCTCATTGTGACCGGCGCCATAGAAGTCGCCGGTATCGATGAGGTTGGCGCCGGAGTCCAGTGCGGCGTGGATGGTGGCAATCGATTCGGCGTCGTCGGCGGCCCCGTACATGCCGGACATGCCCATGGCGCCGAGTCCGATGCGGCTGACCGCTGGTCCGGTATTGCCGAGCTTGCTGGTGAGCTTCGATGTCGTCATAGGACCAGCTTGGCCGCTGTGCACGCGTGGCGGCAGAGATCGCTTATCGGGGGATCGGCGATCCCTGGCTGACTCGCGCGTATTGCGGGAAAGTATTGCTATGGACCGATCCGAACTGGCCGATTTCCTGCGCCGGCGTCGCGAACAGTTGACGCCCGCGGACGTCGGACTGCCACCGGGGGTGCGCCGGCGCACCCCCGGTTTGCGCAGGGACGAGGTTGCCATGCTGGCGGGCATGTCCACCGACTACTACACCCGTCTCGAGCAGTCCCGCGGCCCGCGCCCATCCACCCAGGTGCTGGCGTCGCTGGCGCGGGCGCTGCGCTTCAGCAATGACGAGCGCGACCACCTGTATCACCTGTGCGACCACGCCCCGCCCGGAGGTGAGTCCGCCGACAAACACGTCGGTCCCGGGATCATGCATGTGCTCGCGAAACTGGACGACACCGCGGCCACGGTCATTACTGACCTCGGCGAGGTATTGGTGCAGAACCGAATGCACACCCTGCTCGTCGGCGACCACGCGAGTCGGCGCGGCTGGGACCGGTTCTATGCCTGGCGCTGGTTCACCGATCCGCAGTCGCGCTCGATCTTCCCGGAGGACGACTGGGAGCGGTTGGGGCGCAATCACGTCGCGGATCTGCGCGCCACCGCGGCGCGCCGATCCGGCGATGCCGACGTCACCGAATACGTGAGCCGATTGCGTACCGCGAGTGCGGAATTCGAGCAGTTGTGGCACGAACACGAAGTGGCGGTGCGGACTTCGGATATCAAGCGGATCCTGCATCCGGAGGTCGGCGCGATCGATACGGTCTGCGAAACCCTGCTCACCCCGAACGCGGCACAGCGCCTACTGGTCTATATGCCGCGTCCGGGCACCGATGCCGCGGAGAAGCTGGATCTATTGCGCGTCATCGGGACGCAGCGCCTGCTACCGCACGACGATATCGGCTCGCTCAGGGATTGAGATCGAAGTAATCCATCGCCGCCTGAACGGCCGGTTCACCACCACCCGCGGACAGACCGGCGAACGCGCCGATGGTCCCGCCGACCACGGTCATGACCGGGACGGTGACGAAGTCGAAGACGAAAAGGCCGAGCGGGAAACCGAGGACGAATCCGATAGCGGCACCGATGGCGGCACCCGTCAACACCTGCGGCATGGACTTCTCGACCTGATCGAAAAAGCGCTCCTCGGTGCTCACCTCCCGCACCGGGTCATCGGTCGTGCTGATCGGTGTGAGTGCGAGCCGGGTACCCGCCTCATCGATGGTCGGCACCAGATCGATTCGATGCCCGGCGATCTTCACTACGGTTGGCAGTGCGGCGACCACCTGTCCGTTCGGATCGGTCAGCGAGATGACCTTGTTGTCGCGGACCAGGTCCCAGCGGCCCTCCGAAATGGTCGTCACCACGGCGTGCCGGTTCTGCGTCGCCGCGACGTGGTAGCCGAGGTGCTGGAAGATGCCCTGCAGATCGAGTGGTACGTCGGCGGTCGAATTAGGCGCGGGCACTGCGGGTTCGGCATGTACGACGCTGGTGCCTATCGTGGTGGCCGCGAGCGCAAGCAGTGCCGTCGCGGTGATTCTGGAGATCCTCATCCTGCTCTTTCATCCGACCACCGGCGTGGAATGTCCGGTTTGCTCCGGACGAAGATACCGTTTCGTGATCGAATGTTGAAGGGTTTCCTCCCCGATACCAGGTGAGTCCCGATTGTTTTGTGGTGCTTCGTATTCAGGTCCTGGCCGAACCCATGCGCCGCTTGCGCGGCTTCAGATGCAGACCGGGCAGCGGCGGGGCGGGAATGCGCTGTTGCGGTGTGTGGCCCGCGATATCGGCGAAACGTTCGACAACATGCTTTTCCCAATCGTTTCGGGCCTCGACGATGTCTTCATGGCTGCGGCCGACGAAGTTCCACCACATCACCAGTTCTTCGCCGAATGGCTCGCCGCCGATGAGCGCGAAATGCGCGCCCTCGGTGCTCGTCAGCGGCAACTCGTCGCGGCCGGCGCCCAGGTAGAGCAGTGGGCCCGCGGCGATTTCGGTGCCATCGACGGTGACATTGCCCTCGACCACCATGAGCGCGTGCTCGAAATCGGGATCCAGGGCAATGGTGGTGTCGACGCCCGGTTCGATCCGCACATCCGCGCCGACGATCGGCGTGTACACCTTGGCAGGCGAGGTGAGTCCGGCGAACGTGCCGATCAGCACGATGGCTCGCACTCCGGGAGCCTCGTAGACCGGCAGGTCACGATGCTGTTCGAAGTGTGGATCAATCCCGAGGCTATTGCCGGGCAACGCGATCCACAGTTGTAGGCCGTGCCCGGCTTGCGCCCCCGCGACGCCGTATTCGGAATGCGCGATGCCGCGTCCGGAGGTCATCAGATTCAGCTGTCCCGGCTCGATCTCCACATCGGAGCCGACCGAGTCGCGGTGGCGGATACGGCCGTCGAACGGCCAGGTCACCGTCTGCAATCCGATATGCGGATGCGGATCGATATCCGGTGACGCACCCGTCTTGGTGACCGTGGGCGAGCCGAAGTGATCGAGAAAGCACCAGGCGCCGACGGTCGGCAGATCACGTTGCGGCAGTACACGTTCCACGTAAACGCCGCGCACACCGCCGAGCGGGACCTCGCGCGCCGGATAGATCTCCGCGACCGGACCGCAACCGGGTGTCGCCTCGCAGACCGCTTCGTCCGGATGCGGATCCAGGTCACTCATGCCTGCACCTCGCTGGCGCTCGGTTCCGGCATGACCGACCTTGTCGCTGTGCTGATGGTTCGCTCGCTGCGCTCACTCACGTGCCTGCACCTCGCTGGCGCTCGGTTCCGGCATGACCGACCTTGTCGCTGTGCTGATGGTTCGCTCGCTCATCGGGTGATGCCCTTGCCGACCACGTGCTCGTCGTACTGCGGATGCTTCTCCAGATAGGCCTTGATGAACGGGCACAGCGGTCGGATCACCCGGTCGCGGGCGACCGCATCCTCCACCGCGTTCTTGGCCAGAACGGTGCCGAGGCCCTTGCCGGAAAACGCGCCATCGATCTCGGTGTGGATGAACACCGTCTCGTCGTCGCGCTCCTCGTACTCGGCGAATCCAGCCAGTTCGCCGCCGTAGAAGACCTCGTAGCGCTGCTTCTCGTCGTTGCGAACGACCTTGCTCTCGGGCGTCGATTCGGTCATGGTCGACTTCTCCTTCGTCGGGCGTACCGGGTGCTTACTCAGGATCGATACGCGGTTGAACGCGCCGATCGTGGTGGCGACCCAGAGGATCGCCGAGACCTGCTCATCCGATAAATGCTCCCGCGCCCGAGCGTACTCACGATCCATCGTGGCCTCGTCCGGCAGCGTGGTGGTGAGTTCGGCAAGTGCCAGCGCGGCCCGCTCGTGCGGCGCGTACAGCTCGGTGCGCCGCCACGCGGACAGTACGGAGAGTTCGCGCTCGGTGGCGCCGGCCGCGATGGCGGCGCGATGGTGGACGTCCAGGCAGTAGGCGCAGCCGTTGATCTGGGAGATGCGTACGTTGATCAATTCGATGAGCCTGCGGTCGAGTCCGGCCTCGGCTCCGGCGGCGCGGACCGCGCTGGCCACGGTGTTCAGCGCGCGAAACGCCTCGGGTGTCTGCTTGTCGATGAACACGCGTCTGCCGGATGACTCCATGCTCCGGATAGTAGAGCAGCACGGACCCGGACTGCGGTCCGGATGCCGTGCTGCGCTGGGCTCTGTGAGATCAGGTGACCTCGTGGAACCGTCGGAGGTGGAACGGCTCGATCAGGATCTCGTCCAATATTGCCGCCGCTTCCTTCAGATGCGGGGTTTCGAAATGCGTCGCAAGTGCCGCCTCATCGACCCACTCCTCGAGCAGCACGACCCGACTCGGATCGCTCGGGTGCAGATACAGCTCGTAGGCGATACAGCCCGCCTCGGCAAGTGTCGGCGCAACCAAATCCTCGAGCGTCTCGCGCAGTTCGGTCTCGTGACCGGGCTTGGCGGCGAACCGGACATTGAGCGTCAGAGTGGACACCGATGACTCCTGATTCGGCTGACCGGTCATTCCCGGCCGACGGCGGTGAAAGACATATCCGCGTACCGGTCTCCGGCCACCTTGTCGGCGATCGGGTCCAGCACGGCCAATTCCTCGGCGGTGAGCGAAATGGTCGCGGCGGCGACATTCTCGGCGAGCCGGATGCGGCTGCGGGTGCCCGGAATCGGGACCACCGTGAGTCCGTGCACGCCCGCCTGGGCATGCACCCACGCCAATGCCACCTGCGCGAGGGAGATTCCGCGCTCGTCCGCGATGGCGCGCAGCGGGGCGAGCAATTCGACGTTGTGTGCGGCGTTATCGCCCGAGTAGCGCGGCTGTGTTTTCCGGAAGTCCTTGTCGTCGGCCAACTCGCCTGCCGCGGCGAAGGATCCGGTGAGGAATCCGCGACCGAGCGGCGAGTACGGCACGAATGTCACGCCGAGTTCGGCGGCGGTGGGTGCCGCACTGCGCTCGGCATCCCTGGAGAACAGCGACCATTCGGACTGCACGGCCGCGATCGGATGCACCGCATGGGCCGCGCGCAGTTCGTCGCCGGTCACTTCCGACAGGCCGAGCGCCCGAACCTTGCCCTGCGCCACGAGCTCGGCCATCGCGCCGACCGATTCCTCGATCGGGACCGCGGGATCGCGGCGGTGTAGGTAGTACAGATCGATGGTGTCGATGCCGAGGCGGCGCAGGCTGGCATCGACCGCGCTGCTGATGTATTCGGGCGAGTTGTCGATGCCGCGGTAGGTGGGGTCGTCGGCCTTGCGGACGATGCCGAACTTGGTGGCGAGGACCACCTCGTCGCGGTTGGCGCGCACGAAGTCGCTGAGGAATTCCTCGTTGTGACCCGAGCCGTACATATCGGCGGTATCGAACAGCGTGACGCCGAGTTCCAGTGCGCGATCCAGGGTCGCCCGCGATTCGGTGAGGTCCGACGGGCCGTAGAAATCGCTTATTCCCATGCAGCCCAGGCCTTGTACACCCACTTGGATCCCGCTGGCGCCCAATGCTGCAGTCGGAAGTGAACTCATATTTTGATCCCTTTGCATGGTTTCGTGAGTGCGGCCGGTTTGACGGCGGCGGTTTTGCCCTCGTACAGGTCGATCTTGTAATCGAGCACGGCCAGGGTCTGATGGAGTTCGTCGATCTTGGCGAGCACCTCCGCGCGGGTATTGCGGAACATCTGCAGCCGCTCGGGCACGGTGGATTCGCCCTCCCGCACCAATTCGGCATAGCGGACCATGTCCGCCACCGACATCCCGGTGGTGCGCAACCTGCCGATCAAGGCCAACCACTCCAGATCGCGATTGCTGAACCGCCGCTTTCCGGCGTGATCGCGCCCGATGTAATTCATCAGCCCGATCCGCTCGTACCATCGCAGCGTGTCGCGACTCAGTCCCGACCGATCCGCTGCCTCGCCGATCGAATACTGCGGCTTCTCCCGATCCACATCGACTTGCTCGTCACCGACGACCTGATCTACGGCTCCACCCACTGCACTCGCCCTTCTCGATGAACAAAACCGACGTTAATGACCTGGAGCGCACTCCAAGCAAGCCCTAATTCTGCCGAACATCGGTTGTGCTTGCCGCCGGGCCCGCATCTTGCGTGGGACACTGGAGCCGACCAGGGGTGGGGACGAGTTCACAACAACTTGCCGTGTCCATTGACGATTCGGCTCGATCTACTGGGGTAGCGAACGGACGCTGTCCTCGCCGCGCATCCAATGCGCGACGATGACCAACGGGCCGCTGTGGACTCAGTCGCGTTTGGGCAGCTCCTGCACGGCCCATTTGTTGCCGTCAGGGTCGGCGAAGAAGGTGAACAGGCCCCAACCCATATCCTTCACGGGCGTCGCCTCCACACCTGCCGCGACCAACTGCTGGTACGCCCCCTCGGCGCTCGCGACAACCACCTGCATGCCTTCGACGCTGCCCGGTGCGGCGTCGGTGATGCCTTCGCCGATACAGATGGAGCAGCCGGAGCCGGGTGGGGTCAGCTGGACGAAGCGCAGGCTCTCGTTGACGCGGTGGTCGTGGTCGGCGTTGAAGCCGATCTTGGTGTAGAAGTCCTTGGCGCGGTCCACATCGGTCACCGGAATCGCGACCAGTTCGATTTTCCAATCCATCTGCTGAGCATCGCATCGGCTCGACGGCGAGAACGGGTTTTCGCACCTACTCTGGTGACATGCCAGGTAAGGACATCGACCGGATCAGAGCCCGCTCGGCTTGGGCCACGGTCCGGGAAAGCCCCGTGATCACCGCCATCGCGGTGGCGCCGTTCGTGCTGGCGCTCGGCGTCGTGTGGTGGCTGCTCGGCGGATTCGCCGCGTTCGTGCTGCTCGTCGTCCTGGGCGTCGTCGTGGTGGTCGGCGGCAAACTACTGCACTGATCGCACCCGCGCTCAGCGCGGAATATGGAATCGCACCAGATCGCCGGTGCCCTCGTCCACCTGCGCCCACGGCCGGTCGAATTCGAGTACCGCGAGCGCCGAGGTGGGGAACTTCCGGCTGAGCTCGATCGCCGGATCGGAGTCGCGATTGCTCGCCAACTCCCATGCCGTCCAAGGCATTCCGGGCGCATGCCCGATGACCAGCAGCGTCGTGACATCGTCATCGCTGAGCTGGACCAGTTCGATGAGCGTGCGCGGCGACGCCTCGTAGATGCCAGCCTCATAGACCACCGGCGCGGTGACTCCGGTGGCGGCGAGCGTTTCCCGCGTGCGCGTGGCGGTCGAGCAGCGTACCGCATCGATCGGCGGCTGGGTCTGGCGTAACCACTGACCGGCAAGTCCGGCCTCGCGCTGACCACGTGGAGCGAGCGGGCGCTCGTGATCGGAGATACCGTCGGGATAGGACGACTTACCGTGCCGCATGAGGATCAGAGTCCGCACCATGGAGATACCGTAAGCCCTCCGGAGAAGAGGCCTCGAACACACTCGAGGCAAACTGAAAGCGGCATCACAATCACGGCGCCTCATGGGACACCCCCGCCGGCACCGTGACGATGACGCTCCCGACCACTCCCGACCCCCTTGGGTGGCTATAGCCCAGGTACATTTTCGAGGATCTGCACAATATGGCCTACGTAATCACGCAGCGTTGTTGCAACGACGCCAGCTGCGTCACTGAGTGCCCGGTCGATTGCATCCGTCCCACCCCGGACCAGCCGGAATTCGCGACGACCGAGATGCTCTACATCGACCCCGACACCTGTATCGACTGCGGTGCCTGCGTTGACGCGTGCCCGGTGGAGGCCATCTTCTCCGAGGATGATCTGACCGCGTCGCTGGCCAGGTTCCGCGACATCAACGCCGCCTACTTCCAACGGCATCCACTCGAATCGAACTTCGATCCGATCGTCACGCCCGCGCGTCCGCCCAAGGAACTCGGCACGCTCCGCGTCGCGATCATCGGCGCGGGACCGGCGGCCTGTTACGCGGCCGACGAACTGCTGCGCCGCTGCGATGTCGAGGTCGAGATGTTCGATCGGCTGCCGACGCCGTGGGGTCTGGTGCGCGCGGGCGTCGCTCCCGACCACCCGGGCACCAAGACGGTCTCCGGGCTGTTCGAGTCGGCTTTCCGGCGCGAGGCGCTGCAGTTCTACCTCAATGTCGAGGTCGGCTCGCACATCACCCATGAGGAACTGCTCGCCCACCACCACGCGGTCATTTACGCGGTGGGCGCGTCCTCCGACCGGCGACTGGGTGTGCCGGGCGAGGATCTGCCGGGCAGCCATTCGGCGACCGAATTCGTCGCCTGGTACAACGGCCATCCGGACTACGCGGATCGCAGGTTCGACCTGTCCGGTGAGCGCGCGGTGATCGTCGGCAACGGCAATGTCGCCCTCGATGTCGCGCGCGTGCTGACGGTGGACCCGGACGAACTCGCCAAGACCGATATCGCCGACCATGCCCTGGATGCGCTGCGCGGCAGCAATATCCGTGAGGTCGTCGTGCTCGGTCGGCGCGGTCCGCTGCAGGCGGCCTACACCTCGCCGGAGTTCCTGGCGCTGACGCATCTGAAGGGCGTCGACGTCATCGTCGAGGAGGCCGACCTGACGCTCGACCCGGGCAGCCAGGCGCTGCTGGACCATCCCGAGGTCGAGCCGTCGCTGGAGCTGAAGTACACCCTCGCCAAGGAATACGCGTCAGGGCGTCGTGATCCGGCCAACAAGCGGATCGTCTTCCGCTATCTGGTCTCGCCGACGGCACTGCACGGTGCCGATCACGTCGAGTCGGTCGAGTTCGCGCACAACGAATTGGTCAGCGAGAACGGCCAATTGCTGGCGCGCACAACCGATCGCAGCGAGACCCTGGACACCGGACTGATTTTGCGTTCGATCGGCTACAAGGGCGAAGCGATCAAGGATCTCCCCTTCGACGAGCGCCGCGCCGTGGTCCCCAATGAGCACGGCCGTGTCATCGGCGAGGACGGTGTTCCGGTGCCCGGTGTCTATGTGAGCGGCTGGATCAAGCGCGGTCCGCGCGGTGTCATCGGCTCCAACCGAATCGACTCCGAGGAGACCGTCGAGCAGCTCCTCGCCGACTTCACCACGGGCAAACTCGGTGTGCCACAGGCCGATCGGGCCGCGCTCAAGGCGCTGCTCGGCCAGCGGCAGGCCGATCTGGTCGACCGTGAGGGCTGGAAGGCGATCGATACGGCGGAGAAGTCCGCGGGTAAGGCATCGGGCCGTCCGCGGGTGAAGTTCACTACCCGTGAGGATCTGCTCAAGGCCGCACGCGGCTGAACAGGCCACCGGCTCCGTTCCCAGTGAACGGAGCCGGTTTTTCTTTGCCGGTTTATCTCTACAGAGGCATGATGCGCACAACGGTCGTGGTGGTACCGCCGACCACGAACCACAACCGCAGCACCGGTCGCCCGGAGCGATCGCCCGGTTCGTAGCGGCTGCGCACGGTGACGTGCTGACGTGCCAGCACCGGCGCGACGTACTCGATCACCGCGCGATGCGGTCCGGCGACCAGCTTGGGGTATTCGACCAGGAACTGTTCCACCGCCTGCCAGTAACAGGCATTGTTGACGTGGTTGTACTGGTCGATATCGGTGGCCCGCACCGGGAACGGCATATCGGTATCCGATTCCGGCGGGGTGGCGTCGGTGAGATAGGGCCGCCAGCGCAGACGGTGCTCATTGGTGGTCTGCGCCAGATAGGCCAAGCCCTCGTCGCTGATCCTGGCGGGCATATTGTTGGATTCGCTGATATTGATCCAGAAGCCCTCGGTCTCGATCAATCCGCCGTTCGCGCTGGTGATGCGCACCCGCATATTCGTCCAGCGGGTGGACATGCTCGAACACCACCGCAGCAGCCGCACCTGGTCGGGCCACAGGATCGGCCGGATGACGTCGATCACCGTACGACGCACGATCCAGCTCGGATCGGTCGTATGCAGGTTCGTCTGTTGCAGTTGCTCCCAGGCGATGTCCTGCAGATAACGTGCGACGGCGTCGAACCGCAAGCGGTTGTACGGATCTACATCGCCCGCCCGCATGGGCCACGCCGACGCAAACCCCATGCCCTCCTGGGGAAGCGGGGCGAGTGGCTGATCGAGTGACACTGGTGCTCCTCGCGCTGCACGGTGTGCCGCGTTCTCTTACGCTGCTGTTCTGAGACGACTTTACGGGGCGTACGTCACACACTCGCGCCGAGCCGCCTCTACTCACACACGTCGGTCCCGCCGGGCGGGATGGGGCGATGATGGAAGCACCGCGCAGCGATTCGACGAAGGGGATTGGCAGGGTGGCGGGTGTGCACAACTCCGACCTACCGCCGAAACTCGGCAAACCCGCCGAACGAGCCCTGGCCGCCGCCGGAATCCACCGCCTGGCCGACTTGACCACCTGGACCGAACGCGACCTCGCCGCCTTACACGGTGTCGGCCCCACCGCGATCACCAAGCTCCGCGCCGCCCTCGCCGAACGCAACCAAACCTTCGCCTGAGCGCTGCGCCTCGGGCGACGATCGGCGATCGCGCCGGTACTATCCCGAGAGGACCGAGGGGAGGGCCGGGGTTGAAACCACTTGGGCCGCACGATCCGCGCCGGGCAGGCCGCCATCGCTTGATCGCCGTAATCGGGCAGGGCGCGATGGGACGAGTGCTGCTCGGCCGATCGCCGGACGGACGTCTCGTCGCAGTCAAAATGATCCACCGCCACCTCGCCCAGAACCCGGAATTTCGCGCCCGCTTCCGACTGGAAGTCCAGGCATCACAGCGCGTCACCGGCGCATACACGGCCGCGGTCATGGATGCCGACCCCGACGCCGCCGAACCCTGGCTGGCCTCGGTGTTCGTACCGGGACCTTCGCTGCGCGCCGCCGTCGACCAATCCGGCCCGATGCCATTGGGCGGACTCCGTTTGCTCACAGCGGGACTGGCCTCGGCGCTCATGGAGATCCACCGCGCGGGCATGGTGCACCGCGACCTCAAACCGACCAATGTACTGCTCGCGGAGGATGGTCCGCGGGTCATCGACTTCGGTATTGCGCGGGCGTTGGAGGGGGATATCCAGCTCACTAGCACCGGCTCGGTGGTTGGTTCGCCCGCATTCATGTCGCCAGAGCAGGCCGAAGGTCATCAGTTGACGACTGCCAGCGATGTGTTTTCGGTCGGTGCGATGTTGGTGCTGGCCGCGACCGGCGAGAGCCCTTTCCTTGGTGCGTCCACTCCGCAAACTCTGTACAACGTCGTCCACAATCGAGCGGATACCACCCGAGTCCCACCTGTCCTGCGCGGTGTGGTGGAAGCATGTCTCGACAAGAATCCGGCGTATCGGCCGACGCCGCCACAGCTGCTGCAATCGGTCGAGGCGATCACGGCACGTGCGGGCTGGGCAGCGGCCGTGCGACAGCAGATTGCGCATGATCGTTCCGATGCGGAGCGGTGGGTCGCGTTGGACGGACGGGTCCCGGAGTCGGCCAAGCGACGCGGCGGCCGGGTCCGATGGGTGGCGGCCGCCGCGGTCGCGACGCTGGTCGCCGCGGGCGGTGCGAGCGCGGTCCTGCTGACTCACGGTGAATCCGTGCCACCGGATCCGCTGGCGAACCGGAAGCTGGAGCTGAGTGATGAGCAGCTGCGGCTGGTCGACACATGCAAACTGCTCAGTTCCGACGTTCTCGGTTCACTCGGTACTCCGGACTCGACATTTGCTTTGAGATCCACGACATGTGCAATGGGTCTACGCCAGAGCAACGGTAGGCAGACAACAGTAACGCTGTATGCCGGAACCGATGTGCCCGCAACGGAATACAAGGACAGCGGAGTGACCGTCGCGGGTCTGCCGATACTCGATTCGACGTTTCACTCCAGCGTTGTCAACCTGTGTGGGCGCGCGGCGTTGTTGCGGCAAAGTCCACGTATCGGAATCGAAGTGAACGTGAAGGGTAGCGATACCGAATCGTGCGAGCTGGCGATGAGCGCACTGAAGGCCGTTATCGCCCGACTCGCCTCGAATCCGCCCTTGGTGTCGCTACCGCGGCAGTCCGCGATTCGAATGGACCCCTGTACCGCAGTCGATCAGTCGGTCGTGGACTCTTCGCTGGGTGCGGGTGTCAAGGCGGCTCCCGTCGACGTGCACAAATGTAAGTGGTCGGGTGCCGAGGCGGATGTCACCGTCGAGCTCACCGAGACCAAGCGGGTCGACACCGGGGAATCGAAGTTCACCAATCTCAGACTTAACGGCGGCCAGCTCGGGCCGCTGGATGTCTCGCGTTCCACCGATGACAAAGGAGAATGCGTGACGTACCACATGGTCCGATCGACACTCGAGAATCGGGGGGAGATGGTAATTGTGACAGTCCATCCAAAATCGACGATCGCGTCCGATAACGCTTGTGCGCCTTCCGATCCGATTCTGATGTCGGTGCTGAACCGATTGCGTGCCACCTGATGGTCGAGCGTTTGGATTCCGATCAGCCCGCTCGGATCGGACGGTATCGCCTACTCGGACAACTGGGCGCCGGGGGAATGGGGCGCGTATTCCTTGGAATAGGCCCCGACGGCCGGCCGGTCGCGATCAAGCAGGTACATCCGCATCTGGTCGAGGAAGACGACTTCCTGCCGCGTTTTCGCCGTGAGGTGCAGACCTCCGCGCGTGTCTCCGGGGCATTCACCGCCGCTGTCGTCGACTTCGATGTCGACTCCGAGATGCCCTGGCTTGCCTCGGTTTTCGTACCGGGGCTGCCACTGGACAAAGCGGTGGCGCAGTTCGGTCCGCTCCCGGTCGATCAGGTGCGGTTTCTCGCAGTCGGTTTGGCTTCGGCGCTGACGGCGATCCATCGAATCGGGCTCATACACCGAGACCTGAAGCCCGCCAACATCATCCTCGCGCAGGACGGACCGAGGGTTATCGACTTCGGTATCGCGCGAGCGGTCGAGGGCCGATCCGAGCTGACGCAAACAGGCTCGATCATCGGGTCGCCCGCGTTCATGTCGCCGGAGCAGGCACAGTCGATGCCTCTGACGCCGGCTAGCGACGTCTTCGCCTTCGGGGCCGTCATCGCGATGGCCGCTGGTGGCAAGAGCCCATTCGCCGGGGCATCGATGCCGCACACCCTGTACAACATCGTGCACACTGATCCGGACCTGACCGGGCTTCCCTCGCAGATCCGGCAGTTGGTCGAGCCGTGCCTGCGTAAGGAGCCGGGGGCACGTCCGACGACGGCGCAGATCCTGGATTACCTCGGACCGATGCCGCAGGCGCCGAATCCGTGGTCCTCCGCTGTCCACGGCGCAATTCGGCAGCAGGCCGCAGAGTTATCGGCGTTGACATCCGATCCGGAATCGACGCAGATCGTCGGGGTGCCATCCGCTGGCACGGAGCCGACGTCGATGCGTGAGGAGGAGACCTTCGAGCAGCGACTCCGTCGATTGGAAGTCAACTCGTGGGACGCGAGTTCGAAGCGGGACAAGCGATCGCTGGTGATTGCGGCTTTGGTCGCGTTGGTGCTGCTGATCGGTACCGGAATCGGGGTTGGGGTCATGCGCTCTGGCGATGGTCCGGCGAATCCTGCTGGTGCGACTGAGAATCCGCTCAGTGCGATGAACCTGACGCAACTGCGGCTGGTCGATCTGTGTGGCTTGATGAACAAACCGTTTACCGCAGTAGGTGAGTGGAAGGCAGCACCCTATCCCTTGCAGTGGGGCTCCTGCACTGCCAAGGGCGCGAATTACAACGTTGAGCTGTGGAAGAGGTCGACAGCCGCCTACCAAGAAAGCGGAAAAAGGATTGATGGCGTTCCGGTGCTCGAAGACCGTACGAACCTGGGGCACGACTGCACACGGGGTTTGGTGCCCGCGAAAATGGAGCCGCAGTTCGGTCTGTTCGTTCAGGTGAATACCTCGGACTCGGCCGCCAAGGCAGGAATGTGCGAAGCCGCGGAGTCGGCCATGGCCGAGGTGATCGCTCGGCTGCGGTCGTCGTCATTTCAGCTGCTGAACGTTCAGGGCTCGTTGGCGCGACTCGATGCCTGCGCGCTGGTTTCGCCGACTGCCATCAAGTTCAACGTCGGCGCGCCTTCGCAGGGGGTTGCGAATGACGTGTACAGCTGCAAATGGACAGCGACCAATGTCTTGACCTTGAAACTGGATCGGGCAGCCAGGCCTGATCTCACATCGGGATTGAAACAGATCGATGTCGAAGGGCTCGTCGGCTATCGGCCTGTCGATGACCCCCAACGTGGGGAGTGTTCGGCCCAATATGCGCAAGGCACTATTGATCAGGGTCTCGCGGAGGTCGTGACAGTGCGGGTTTCGAATCAGACGGTCGACCCGGAGCGACTCTGCACAGCTGCGGCGGCGGTTCTGAAGAATGTTGTCTCGAATCTGCCGCCTCGGTGAACGTATCAGCGGGCTTGGGAGGGATTGGCGTGCGTCGCTTGATGTTCGGCTCGTTTGTGGCTTTTCTCGTCATCGTCGCGGTGACGGCGTGTGGTCAGGCGGTTCGAGGGTCCGCGCTGCCCGGCGAACCGGATGTTCGAAAGCTGGATGCTGGTCAATACCCGGTCCGGCAGTCCCGCCTGGTAGACCAACTGGATCAGCAGGACTATGCGTTGCTGGAGGCAGTGCGCATGTCCGACTCGGTATTGAACCCCTATGAGGTCGACTCCAAATACGGGCAAGGCGCTATCGCAGGCCCAGTGCTCACTACACAGGCCATGACGCGATACCTGGTCCCCCCGGTCGAGGCCGTCCTGCAGAAGTACGGTATGGTGCTGGGATTCGTCTCCTCCGCTTCGGATAAGTCGACGCCGCTTGCGAACGCTCGTGACTCATCGAAGGACCGCGAGGGCCTGTTTGTGGCGGTATCGCGCTTTCCCGACGAACGGTCGGCCACATCGGCCGCTACGGAGATGAACGACGCTGATTTCTCGTGGAACCCCGACAATGTCGCGGTGCAGCTGCCTGGATACGCGCAAGCCAAGGCGCACTGGCGGCCATCGGTGCCGACCCTGGGCAGCACTACACCGCACGGTGTATTCGTCATCAGCATCCTGGCGGAGCAGCGCGACACCAATATTCAAGCGCTGGTTGAGATGACGCAGAAGTATCTCGACGCCGAGACGAAGGCGCTGGACGGTTTCACATCGACCCCGCGCGACAAATTCAACACCCTGCGGCAGGACCCTGATCGGCTACTCGTTCGAACCCTGCACGCGGACATGGTGGTTCAGCGTCCGAGCTCGGGCGACCTCATCTACACCAGGCGCGGCTTCTTGAACAAGACGTCGCGTTCGTCATTCGTCGCGTTCGTGACGAACCAGGCCGGTCGGCACCAGATCATGACCGAAGCACAAGTCGATCGCGTAGCGGTGTCGGCTTTGTCGACTGTGTACCGGACCAATAGCGTTGCGGCAGCGCACAAGTTCGTCAGCGACTATCCGAGGATCGATGCCGAAGGCTTTCGGCGCGATTACGATCCGCCCCTGAATGTTGGGGATTCGTACTGCTACGAGGATCTTCGGGCCGTTTCGGACGATAGGTTTCGATGCGTGGTCGCGTACCGGTCGTATGCGATCTATGTGCAGAGCGCGCAGTTGTACGACGCACAGCAACGGGTTGTCGCCCAGTACGCGTTGCTGGCGAACACCCAGTAAGTCGTTCGATCGGGGCCGCGCCGATCAGTAACCGACGTAGCCTTCCTTCTGGCTCATCGCGACGATGCCCGGTACGTTGCTCAATGAACCGTATCTTTCGATCGCGTACCGCGATCCGGCGATGATGTTGTCCACCGGATTCCAGATGTCGTCGTGGCCGGGCAGCTTGTAGGCGTTGAAAGTCGGGTCGATGGTCTGCATCAGGCCCTTCGATGGAATGCCCGCCGCGGCATTGCTGTCCCAGAGGTTGATGGCGTTGGGGTTGCCGCCGGATTCCTTCTCGATGATGGTGGCGATGATCGCGGCGTCGCTATCGCTGATGTTGTAGCCCTTTTCGCGCAGCGCCTTGATCGCTTCCTCGATCCACTTCTTCTGGTCGCCGGTCGGCATGGTGCTGGGGACGTTGTACGACGTCGTGCTGCCCGAATTCGAACTGCCGGAGGAGGATCCGGAGCCGCTGCCGTTGTGATTGCTCGACACGTAACTGGGCTTGCTCGTGTTGGAGGACGTGGTGGACGCCGGCGTGGTGCTGGTGTTCTGGGACTGTGACGTTCCCAGATTCGGGTCGCCGAGGTCGTTGAAGGCCTTCTCCAGGTTCTGTACTGCGGTGTCCACCTTTGTTTTTGCGTCGTTGGCGGCCTGCTCAGCTTCCTTGAGTTTGACGGTGATCTGGTTCGACCAGTCCGCGGCGTCCCGACGGGCTCTCCACGCCAGGTTCTCGGTGTCCGTGTTCTGGTTGTCCTGACTGGACAGCGGGCCGAGTAGGGCGGCGATCCGGCCTTCGGGGTCAATAGTTCCGTCTGGATTCACCGGGAAGCCGGTGATGAGACCTCGGCCGTCGGCCGGAACCGGCGACGCGGTCGAGATTGTGTTGCGCAGCGTCACGATCTCGTCTTTGAGGTACTGAAGCCGACCAACCTCGGCTTGGAACGCCGTTTGGAGTTCGAGTATTCGCTGACTCACCGCGGAAGCGCGGGTCTTTTCGGTCTCCATTCGCGTATTCGCCGCTGCTGCGGCGGCGCCGGACCAGATCTTGTCGGTGCCCAGCTTTGCGGTGTCTTCGGTGCCCTTGCGGACCGCGGTGTCCAGATCCGTTGAGATTTTGGCCGCGTTGTCGGCGGCGGTGGTGAGGTGGCTGGGCTCCCACTTGGCTACGTCGTCGATGGTGAGGGTCATGGGAGTCGCAGGCCGATCGTCTTCAGGTTGTTCGTGAAGTCGGTCTCGGCGACTTCGAACGCGCCCGCGACGTTGTGGGTGAGCGAAGCGATCTTGTCGAGACGCTCGCCGATTCGGGTCAGGCTGCGGTTGACGGTGTCGGTGGCGGATTGCACGGCAGTTCCGAATTGGGTGCCGGGCAGTGCGTTTACCGCGATGTTGAAGCCGTCACCGACATTGAGTTTCTTGATGCCATTCGCCTCATCGCCCAGACTCTTGGCGAATGTCTGCAGTGCGCCCGCATCGACCCGCAACGTGCCCGGGTCCATTTGGTCTACCACGAAAAACCTCCCCCTTCGTCCCCACCTCAGGTCGCGGTCAGCATAGCAAAAACAGGTGGTGCGGACAGGGGGTCGACGGTGGGTGGTTAGTTTGGTCATGGCGTCGGTGATGTGAGTGTCGCCGAATGGACAGAGAGGTCGGCATATGCGTGCAGCCCAGGTCAGCAAGCTGGAGGGGCCGGAAGCGGTCGAGGTCGTCGAGATTCCGGAGCCGGCGGCATATCCCGGGGGTGTGGTCATCGACGTGCATGCGGCCGGGGTGGCGTTTCCCGATGTGCTGATGACGCGGGGTCTGTACCAGATGAAGCCCGAGCTGCCGTTCGTCGTCGGCGGCGAGGTGGCTGGGATCGTGCGCGAGGCTCCGGAGGGCGCGCACATAAAGCCGGGGGATCGGGTGGTCGCGCTGACCATGCTCGGCAATGCTCTCGCCGAGGTGGCGGTCACGCCGACGCAGATGGTGTTCCGGTTGCCGGACAATGTATCTCTGCAGGCCGGGGCCGGAATCCTGTTCAACGATCTGACCGTGCACTTCTGCCTGCGCAACCGCGGCAGGCTGGCTGCGGGGGAGACCGTGCTGGTGCACGGCGCCGCGGGCGGCATCGGCACCTCGACCCTGCGGATGGCGGTCGCGCTGGGTGCGAGTCGGGTCATCGCGGTGGTGAGCACCGAGGAGAAGGCGGCCGTCGCGCGTGCCAACGGCGCCACCGATGTGGTGCTGACCGACGGCTGGCTCGCGGCCGTCAAGGAGCTGACCGGTGGCCGCGGTGTGGATATCGTGCTCGATCCGGTCGGCGGCGACCGGTTCACCGACAGCATCCGCAGCCTCGCTCCGGCGGGCCGTCTGCTGGTGGTCGGCTTCACCGCCGGTGAGATCCCGACGGTCAAGGTGAATCGACTGCTGCTCAAGAACGTCGAGGTGATCGGCGCGGCCTGGGGCGAATGGGTAATGACCCATCCGGGTTATCTGACCGAGCAGTGGGAAGAGGTCGAGCCATTGCTTGCCTCCGGCAAGATCACCCCACCGAAGCCGGTGCTCTACCCGTTGGAGCGGGCCGCCGAGGCGGTCGCCTCCCTCGACAACCGCACCGCCACCGGAAAGGTTGTTGTCACCCTGCGCTGACCTCGAGCCGCGCCCGAATTGGTAGGCCGCGCTCGAATTCTGCGACCATTCGATGCGCGGCGCGACAATTCGCGCCCAGCGGTACGGTGATCTGATCATGAAGCTGGCCCACCCGTGCCCGACCGCCACCCTGAGGAATCGCTGCGCAGATGCTGTCTAATCGGGTATTGAATCGGACGTTGCTTGCACGCCAGCATCTGCTGGAGCGTTCAGCGCTGAGTGTGTTCGAGATGTGTGACCATCTGGTGGGGTTGCAGGGCCAGGATTCGCGGCCGCCGTTCGTCGGATTGTGGAGCCGCATAGCGGATTTCGATCCCGCGACGGTGTCGGCCGCTCTGGAGGATCGCTCGCTGGTGCGAATCACCTTGATGCGTGGGACGATTCATATGGTTACGCCGCCGGATGCGCTGCGTATTGCGCCGCATATCCAGCCCGAGCTCGAGAAGATCCCTTTCCGAAAAGGTTTCAACTACGGCGCGATGGTCGGTCTGGATCCGGACGAGGTGCGCAAGCACGGCGAGGCCGCACTCGGTGACGAGCCGATGTCGGCGGCCGACCTGCGCGCCAAGGCCGCGGTGATCTACCCGGATCGCGATGCCGGTGCGGTGCTGCAGACCTGGCTGTGCCAACTGCCCGTGCTGCAGACTCCGCCGCGGGGCAAGTGGAAGGACAACAGCAGGCCGATCTGGTCCCGTGTCGAACCCTGGCTCGGCGCGCCGCTGGAACCCAACTATCCGTTGGCGGAGTTGGTCTTTCGTTATCTGTGCGCCTTCGGCCCGGCCAGCACCATGGATATGCAGACCTGGTCGAAGCTGACCGGTATGAAGGCCGCCGTCGAGCAGCTCGGCGACCGCCTGCGCACTTACACCGACGAACGCGGTCGCACCCTCTACGACATCGCCGACGGCGAACTCGCCGATCCCGATCTGCCCGCCCCGGTGCGCCTGCTCGGCTGGTACGACAATGCGATTCTCTCGCATCAGGACCGAACCAGAATCGTCCCCGACGGCACGGCCCCACCGTTGCGCGCATTCGCGACCGCGGTCTCCCCGGTCCTGGTCGACGGCTTCCTCGCGGGCTTCTACAAGATCTTCCTGGAGAAGGGTGTCGCCCGCCTGCGCATCACCCCGACCAGGACGTGGTCGGCTGTGGAGCGCAAGGCGGTCGATGCGGAGGCCAATGCGCTGGTCGGGTTTCTGGAGGCCGATAAGCAGCCGAGCGTCGAAATATTGGACGTGGCCGCCGATCTGCGTCCCTGACCAGGACGATGAGGATCAACGCACCGAATGCGGGCGACCGCGGCGCAAATCTGTGGGCTCAGCACGCCCTGCGCGGCCCCGCCCCGTGCTACGTCGAGCGCTGCCGCCGTCCGACCCGCACCGCGGGTAACGGTTGACCGGGCCCAGCCACCAGTTGCTCGGCGATGTCGATCGCGACGAGCACGGCCGCGGTGAGCCCGACCACGGCAATCGCGGGTAACAACGACGACACCAGCGCGACGGCGATCAAGCCAACGGCCGCGACGACCCGAGTCGTGGCGACATTGCCGAGCATCCGCCACCGATTCACCACCAGGGCGACGAGGAACACAGCCGCGCCGCCCGGTGCGAGCGCGGCGGCGACGCCGTGGGCGGTGTGCCCGGGATCGGCGACCGCATGCCCCAGGCCGACGGCCACCGCGACGAGTCCTGTGACCAGCGCTAAATGCCCATAGCTCAGCACATCTCGCACGATCAGCCCGGGCGAGGGCATGGTCGCCAGCGCGTACTCGAGCAGTCGCGCCGAGCGGTGGAAATAGATCCACCACAGCCCCGCACCGACGAGGAAGGCAAGCATCAGGGTGGCAACCACCGCCGGATCGAGGTCGGTCGAGGACGCCTGCGCGCCCGCGTCCACCACCGATTCGCCCAGCGCGATGATGATGAACAAGCCGAACCGTTCCACCAGGTGCGATGCGCCGATCGTCCGGCCGCGCAGGGCCCTGGCGTACAGCAGCGGCGCTCCCAACTGCACGATGAGCGCACCGGCCCAGAACCAGATCCGCGAATGCTCGGGCAGCGGCGCGCTCGCGAAAATCGCTATGCCGGTGACCAATCCGATACTGAATGGATTGATCGTGGTCGCGAATCCATTGGTGCTGGTGATCGCGACGAACAGCATAATTCGCAACAGCAGGTGCGCGCCCGCGAAAACCATTGCGGCCCCGCGTGGTTGGTCCAGCGCCGCGGGCGCGGCCACCGCCATCAAGAAAATGCACAGCCCGCAGGCGAACAACACCAGCCGCTGGGCATTGGTCTCCTCGACGGTATTCACCAGGATCGTGACTCCGACCCACCCCCACCACAGCGGTGCAAGCAGCACCAGGGCATGGCCCAGCGTGGCGAACGAGGTGTGGTGGCCGAGTACGTGAGCGGTCTGGGTGACCGCGAAGACGAGCACCAGGTCGAAGAACAGCTCAGCCCAGGTGGCGCGGGCGTGTGGGGTGGATGTGGATTCGGCAGTCGTCTCGCTCAAAACTGGTCTCGCACTCGATAGTTCGGGAAATACGGTGTGGGGACCAATCCGCCGCGCACCGCGAGCACGAGCGTAAACGACCGGCCTACCGCTCGTGGGCGTCCCGGTAGGCGGGTGCTTTGGTGGTCCCGGTCGGTGTGAGCGTGCGCAATAGCGGCAGCGTCCGATGCGCGACCACTGTCGACAGCACGATCACACTGTGCGAGCGCACCACCGAACTCGTCCGGTCGATGCTCAACAACACCGCCTGGAGTCCGGCATGTGAATCCGCGCCGATCCGGCACAGCACATCGCCGGAGCCGGTGGTCGCATATGCCTCCAGTACGCCGGGAATCGTGTCGAGTTCGGCCGCCACCGCATCCAGCGCACCCTGTGCGATCTCCAAGGTGACGAAGGCCTGCACATCGAAACCCGCTGCGGTGACATCGATCTGCGGATCATAGGACGAGATGACGCCAGACTCCTCCATCCGTCCGATGCGCGACTGGACGGTGGCCCGGGCGACCCGCGTGCGCCGGGACAGCTCGAGAATGCCCGCCTTCTGATACTCGTGCATCGCGGTGAGGATGGCGAGATCGAGTTCATCGAGTTTCGCGGGCGTGCGCGACATGACGGCCTCCGTTCGGGCATGACCGGCGTAGTGCGGGTCACTTACGATGCTATTCAAATTGTCCAGCATCTGGGGTGACTTGCTAGCCGATTTCGCCATAGTGTCTAACCGAAATCGGTGATGTTGCCTATCCGAAGGGGCGGAGATTTCCTTGGATCATGACCATCGAGCATCTGCCGAAAGCCCACCGACAGAGTGGTCCGCTGCCTGCCGACGGTGAGTTGCGCCGCCTGGTCGGGCTGGTCGATCATGACGACAGCGTCGATCCGTTCCCGGTTATCGGCTGGGATGCACTGGTCTGGGTGGTCGGCAACGCGACTCAGACCGCGCACTTCCTGGAATCCGCCTTCGGGATGCGGCTGGAGGCCTATTCGGGTCCGGAAACCGGCAACCGTGATCACAAGGCGTATGTGCTGCGCAGCGGCTCGGCCAGATTCGTCGTCACCGGCGCGGTCGCACCGGACAGTCCGCTGGTCGCACACCACGATCGGCACGGCGACGGCATTGTCGATATCGCGCTCGAAGTTCCGGATGTGGACCGGTGCATCGAATGGGCGCGCACACACGGCGCGCGGATCCTGGTCGAACCACATGACGACACAGACGAATTCGGCACTGTCCGCTCGGCCGCGCTGGCCACCTATGGCGAGACCAGGCATACGCTGATCGATCGCTGCGAGTACTACGGGCCGTATCTGCCCGGATATGTCGCCCGCCGTTCCGCGTATCAGCCGCGCGCAGGTGCCCCTACCAGGCTGTTTCAGGCCATCGACCATGTCGTCGGCAATGTCGAGCTCGGCATGATGGACGAGTGGGTCGAGTTCTACCGCCGCGTCATGGGATTCACGAATATGGCCGAATTCGTCGGCGACGATATCGCCACCGAATACTCGGCGCTGATGAGCAAGGTGGTGGCCAATGGCAATCACCGGGTGAAGTTCCCGCTAAACGAACCAGCCGTCGGTAAGAAGCGTTCCCAGATCGACGAATACCTGGAGTTCTACCGCGGCCCAGGCGTGCAGCACATCGCGCTCGCCACCAGCGACATCCTCGAATGTGTCGACGTATTGCGCCGCGAGGGCGTCGAATTCCTCGAAACGCCCGACACCTACTACTCCGATCCGGAACTACGCGCCCGCATCGGCCACGTCCGCGTCCCGGTGCGCGAGCTGCAGCGCCGCGGCATCCTGGTCGACCGCGACGAAGACGGCTACCTGCTGCAGATCTTCACCAAACCGCTCACCGACCGCCCAACCGTCTTCTTCGAACTCATCGAACGCCACGGCTCACTAGGCTTCGGCAAGGGCAACTTCAAGGCCCTGTTCCAGGCGATCGAACGCGAACAAGCAGCGCGCGGAAACCTTTAACCGCCCGTCGATTACCGCACTACCAGCCGCGTCGGAGCGAGTCTTACGAGCGCGCCCCGTTCGCGGCTCGTCTTGTGTCCGAGTTGTTGAAGTGCGTGTGCCGCATTCGCGTGTCTCGACCTTCTGAGCGTGCGTGCGCCGGGTGTCAAGCGCTTCGTCATCACCGACCCTGTCGGAGCGAGTCTTACGAGCGAGGAGTTCGCGGCTCGTCTTGTGTCCGAGTTGTCGAAGCGCATGCGTCGCATTCGCGTGTCTCGACCTTCTGAGCGTGCGTGCGCCGGGTGTCAAGCGCTTCGTCATCACCGACCCTGTCGGAGCGAGTCTTACGAGCGAGGAGTTCGCGGCTCGTCTTGTGTCCGAGTTGTTGAAGTGCGTGTGCCGCATTCGCGTGTCTCGACCTTCTGAGCGTGCGTGCGCCGGGTGTCAAGCGCTTCGTCATCACCGACCCTGTCGGAGCGAGTCTTACGAGCGACCCGTTCGCGGCCCGTCTCGCGTCCGAGTCGTCGAAGCGCATGCGCCGCAGGCGCAAGTCTCGACGGCTCGGACGCGAGACATCAGGGGGCCGCGAACACGCCGCGCCCGCGCGGCCAAAAACTCAGTAGAGTTCACGGCATGCGGATCCCGTCGGCGATCATCACCGGTCTGGCCTTGGTATTGACGCTGTCGGCCTGCGGCTCGGACGGTGACTCCGATTCCTCGAACGCCCCGCTGCGCCCGCCGCCGAAGGTCGCGACGCTCGGCCCGTTCGTTGGTGAGTGCGGCCATGTCACCGATCAAGAGGTGCGCGATATCGCCGGGTTGAGCCAACTCGCGCGGGTCAACCGGAATTCGGTCGGCTGCAACTTCCAATCCGCCGGACTCGCTTCGCCGAGTGTCACTTTCGCGTCCTATCGGGGTAGCCCGATCGATCGCGAGAAGGCCTGGGTCTCCAATGTCGGGCGCGATCCGGAGACCATCGATGTCGGTGGCCGCAAGGGCTTCCAGGCACTCGATCCCAGCGGTTCGGTCTGCGATCTGGCGGTGCAACTCGATGACGATTTCTTCGAGTGGTCGATGTCCTACGGATTGTTCTCCGAGCAGGGCAATCCGTGTGACCGGACCCGCAAGCTGGCCGAGTTGACCGTGCAGCGGCTGCAGTGAGGGGAATGCGGATGAGTTCACGTCCTGGTCTGCGGGTTGCGGCGGCCGTCGCCGCGGTGCTCGCGGTCGCGATGTCCGCGGGCGGCTGCGGCAAAACCGTCAAGGGTTCGGCGCATCCGGCGGGCGGCAGCGGCACCACCACGATCAATACCAATTTCGACAAATTGCTGCGCGAATGCGAGGTGGTCGGGCTCGACCAGATCGGTGCGGCGGTCGGCAATGCGACGGTCGTTTCCCCGTCCTTCAACGGCGCGGTGTGCATGTGGGATGTCGAGGACGCGCCCGGCGGCTCGGCCATGGTGACCCTGAACTGGTATGAGGAAGGCTCGCTGAACAACGAGAAGTCCAATAACGATAAGCTCGGCTACAACACCGAGAACATCACCGTGCAGGGGCGGCGCGGTCTGAAGACGACGCGTCCGAACGATCCGGACTCGTGCGGGGTGAGTGCGGGCGCCGCTGACACCGGCATCATCGGCTGGTGGATCAACTATCATCCCGGCGGCCATCCCGATCCGTGCGCGGGTGCGCAGAAATTGGTCGAGCTGACGCTGAATCTGGCGCGGTAGCCTGGCAGGTGGTATCGGGCAGTAGGGCGTGCGAACCGACCCCACTTTGACCCCGTGTCGCGGTCACGAGTATCGTGGATCGCTGTGCCCGGAAGCATGCGGGCAAGTTCGTGCGTAAACGTAGGCCAGCGAGAGCGGCTGACCTTTCCGGCGTGCCCGGAATTCGGGATATGTCTTGCGTGCGACACGCCCGACCTCGGGACGCGCGAAACGTGGCCGGACGTGCGAGTGAAAGCTCGATGACCGCAGCGTGAACGACGGACCCGGAGGCGGTAGCTTGCGTGACCACGGAGGGTCCCGAGAGCGCTGCTAATTGAACACGGCGATGGGAGTGATGGGCCCGAAGGAGGTAGCGGAGCGTGACCACGAGGGCCCCACGAGCATCGCGAATTGAACACAGACATGAAGTTCCAGACACCGCGTTAACTAATTAAGGAAAGCCGGTCTATGCCAACCATCAACCAGCTGGTCCGCAAGGGTCGTCGCGACAAGGTCTCCAAGACCAAGACCGCGGCCCTCAAGGGGAGCCCGCAGCGTCGTGGCGTGTGCACCCGCGTGTATACCACCACCCCGAAGAAGCCGAACTCCGCGCTGCGTAAGGTCGCGCGTGTTCGCCTGACCAGCGCGGTCGAGGTCACGGCCTACATCCCGGGTGAGGGCCACAACCTGCAGGAGCACTCGATGGTGCTCGTTCGTGGCGGTCGTGTGAAGGACCTTCCGGGTGTCCGCTACAAGATCATCCGTGGCTCGCTCGACACCCAGGGTGTGAAGAACCGCAAGCAGGCCCGCAGCCGTTACGGCGCCAAGAAGGAGAAGAGCTGATATGCCACGCAAGGGCCCCGCACCCAAGCGTCCGCTGATCAACGACCCGGTCTACGGGTCGCCGCTGGTCACTCAGCTGGTCAACAAGATCCTGCTGGACGGCAAGAAGTCCACGGCCGAGCGCATCGTCTACGGCGCGCTGGAGCAGGCGCGCGAGAAGACCGGCACCGATCCGGTCGTCACCCTCAAGCGCGCGCTGGACAACGTCAAGCCTGCCCTCGAGGTGAAGCCCCGCCGCGTTGGTGGCGCCACCTACCAGGTGCCTGTCGAGGTCCGTCCGGGCCGCTCCAACACGCTGGCCCTGCGCTGGCTGGTCAACTACTCCCGCGCTCGCCGCGAGAAGACCATGGTCGAGCGTCTGGCCAATGAGCTCCTCGATGCCAGCAACGGTCTGGGTGCTTCGGTGAAGCGCCGTGAGGACACCCACAAGATGGCCGAGTCCAACCGGGCCTTCGCGCACTACCGCTGGTGACGTCTGCCCGGCCCGTCGTTTCCTGGGTCGGTAGGCACAGTCGGAAAGCGGCACTAACCTGCCGCTTCCGGCGTTGACATAGAGACGACCACAGGGTCGTCCCCGAAAATCCCAACTAGCTACGAGCGGGGAAGATTTCCGTGGCACAGGACGTGCTCACCGACCTGAACAAGGTCCGCAACATCGGCATCATGGCCCACATTGATGCGGGCAAGACGACCACAACCGAACGCATCCTCTTCTACACCGGCATCACCTACAAGATCGGTGAAGTCCACGATGGCGCCGCCACCATGGACTGGATGGAGCAGGAGCAGGAGCGTGGTATCACCATCACCTCCGCGGCTACCACATGCTTCTGGAACGACAACCAGATCAACATCATCGACACCCCCGGGCACGTCGACTTCACCGTCGAGGTGGAGCGGTCGCTGCGCGTGCTCGACGGCGCCGTTGCGGTGTTCGACGGCAAGGAGGGCGTCGAGCCGCAGTCCGAGCAGGTGTGGCGTCAGGCCGACAAGTACGACGTGCCTCGGATCTGCTTCGTCAACAAGATGGACAAGCTCGGTGCGGACTTCTACTTCACCGTGCAGACCATCAAGGACCGTCTCGGTGCCAAGCCGTTGGTCATCCAGCTGCCGATCGGCGCTGAGGACACCTTCGAGGGCATCGTCGACCTGGTCGAGATGAACGCCAAGGTCTGGAAGGGCGAGACCAAGCTCGGCGAGAAGTACGAGATCGAAGAGATCCCGGCCGACCTCAAGGACAAGGCCGAGCAGTACCGCCAGGAGCTCCTGGAGACTGTCGCCGAATCCGACGAGGCGCTGCTGGAGAAGTTTTTCGGTGGCGAAGAGCTCACGATCGATGAGATCAAGGGCGCCATCCGCAAGCTGACGGTCAACTCCGAGCTGTACCCGATCCTGTGTGGTTCGGCGTTCAAGAACAAGGGCGTGCAGCCCATGCTCGACGCCGTGATCGACTACCTGCCGACGCCGCTGGACGACGGTGGCACCGACGGTCACGTGCCGGGCAAGGAAGACGAGATCATCCACCGCGACGCCAGCACCGCTGAGCCGTTCTCCGGTCTCGCCTTCAAGATCGCCGTGCACCCCTTCTTCGGCAAGCTGACCTACGTGCGCGTGTACTCGGGCAAGGTCGACTCCGGTGCCCAGGTCATCAACTCGACCAAGGGTAAGAAGGAGCGGCTGGGCAAGCTGTTCCAGATGCACTCCAACAAGGAGAACCCGGTTGGCGAGGCCGTCGCGGGCCACATCTACGCGGTCATCGGCTTGAAGGACACCACCACCGGTGACACCCTGTGCGATCCGCAGAACCAGATCGTGCTCGAGTCCATGACCTTCCCGGACCCGGTCATCCAGGTCTCCATCGAGCCGAAAACCAAGTCCGACCAGGAGAAGCTGGGTACCGCGATCCAGCGTCTCTCGGAAGAGGACCCGACCTTCTCGGTCAAGCTGGACCAGGAGACCGGTCAGACCGTCATCGGCGGCATGGGCGAGCTCCACCTCGACATCCTCGTCGACCGCATGCGGCGCGAGTTCAAAGTCGAGGCGAACGTCGGTAAGCCGCAGGTGGCCTACCGCGAGACGATCACCAAGAAGGTCGAGAAGCTCGAGTTCACCCACAAGAAGCAGACCGGTGGCTCCGGCCAGTTCGCGAAGGTCATCATCGCCCTCGAGCCGTTTGTCGGCGAGGACGGCGCGACCTACGAGTTCGAGAACAAGGTCTCCGGTGGCCGCGTGCCGCGTGAGTACATCCCTTCGGTGGACGCCGGTGCGCAGGATGCCATGCAGTACGGTGTGCTCGCGGGCTACCCGCTGGTGAACCTGAAGGTCACGCTGCTCGACGGCGCCTACCACGACGTCGACTCGTCGGAAATGGCCTTCAAGATCGCCGGCTCGCAGGCCCTGAAGGAAGCGGCCCGTAAGGCCGGTCCGGTGATCCTCGAACCGCTGATGGCGGTCGAGGTCATCACGCCCGAGGATTACATGGGCGATGTGATCGGCGACCTGAATTCCCGCCGTGGCCAGATCCAGGCCATGGAGGAACGCAGTGGTGCCCGTGTCGTCAAGGCGCTGGTTCCGCTCTCGGAGATGTTCGGTTACATCGGTGATCTGCGGTCGAAGACCCAGGGCCGGGCGAACTACTCCATGGTGTTCGATTCGTACGCGGAGGTTCCGGCCAACGTGTCGAAGGAGATCATCGCCAAGGCGACCGGCGAATAACTCCGATGGGGGCAGGTGCAAGACTTGCCCTTATCAGCCGGGAGTCATGCACGACCCCCAATATGTAAACCGCACTGCTGCAACTGCACGCACCAACAAGTCCAGGAGGACACCAAGTGGCGAAGGCGAAGTTCGAGCGGACGAAGCCGCACGTCAACATCGGCACCATCGGTCACGTCGACCACGGCAAGACCACGCTGACCGCAGCGATCACCAAGGTGCTGGCTGACAAGTACCCGGATCTGAACGAGAGCTTTGCCTTCGATCAGATCGACAAGGCGCCTGAGGAGAAGGCTCGTGGTATCACGATCAACATCTCCCACGTCGAGTACCAGACGGAGAAGCGCCACTACGCACACGTCGACGCGCCGGGTCACGCCGACTACATCAAGAACATGATCACCGGTGCGGCGCAGATGGACGGTGCCATCCTCGTGGTCGCCGCCACCGACGGCCCGATGCCGCAGACCCGTGAGCACGTGCTGCTCGCCCGTCAGGTCGGCGTGCCCTACATCCTGGTCGCGCTGAACAAGTCGGACATGGTCGACGACGAGGAAATCCTCGAGCTCGTCGAGATGGAGGTCCGTGAACTGCTGGCCGCCCAGGAGTTCGACGAGGAAGCGCCGGTCGTGCGGGTTTCCGGTCTGAAGGCGCTCGAGGGTGACCCGAAGTGGACCGAGGCGATCGTCGAGCTGATGAACGCGGTCGACGAGTCCATCCCGGACCCGGTTCGTGAGACCGACAAGCCGTTCCTGATGCCGGTCGAGGACGTCTTCACGATTACCGGTCGTGGCACCGTCGTGACCGGTCGTGTCGAGCGCGGCATCGTCAACGTGAACGAGGAAGTCGAGATCGTCGGCATCCGCGAGAAGGTCACCAAGACCACCGTCACCGGTATCGAGATGTTCCGTAAGCTGCTCGACCAGGGCCAGGCCGGTGACAACGTCGGTCTGCTGGTTCGTGGTATCAAGCGCGAAGATGTCGAGCGTGGCCAGGTCGTCGTGAAGCCGGGCACCACCACCCCGCACACCGAGTTCGAGGGTCAGGCCTACATCCTGTCCAAGGACGAGGGTGGCCGCCACACCCCGTTCTTCAACAACTACCGTCCGCAGTTCTACTTCCGTACGACTGACGTGACGGGCGTTGTGACCCTGCCCGAGGGCACCGAGATGGTCATGCCCGGTGACAACACCGAGATGTCCGTCAAGCTGATCCAGCCGGTCGCCATGGACGAGGGTCTGCGCTTCGCGATCCGCGAGGGTGGCCGCACCGTCGGCGCCGGTCGCGTCACGAAGATCATCAAGTGATTTCCTGAATCGCTTTCGAACGGCGTCGCTCCGAAAGGGGCGGCGCCGTTCGGCATTTCGGGCGAAAGGTGCGTTCGAGCAGGCTGTTCCAGCTGTGGTTAATGTCGGGCAAAAGGGGGTAAAGACCGGTTGATCGGAGGGATGCTATGAGGAGTTCGGCGCTGGCCACCGCGCTCGACGTCACCGAGGGGACGTTGACGCACGGTATGCCGTATCTCGCGCTCGGAGCCGGGCGGCCGCTGGTATTCCTGCGCTGGTTCACCCCGGATCATGCCAATCCGACGGGATTGATGCGGCAGTCCGAAATCAAGACGTTGGCACCGCTCGCGGCGCATTTTCGGGTGTATGCGGTCAATCGTGCGCCCGGTATGGCCGAGGGGACGACGATGGCCGATATCGCCGCCGACCACGCGGATGCGTTGCAGGCCGAATTCGGTGCGCCGGTCGATGTTCTGGGCGTGTCCTCGGGTGGATCGCTGGCGCTACAACTCGCGGCGGATCAACCTGCCGCGGTGCGCCGACTGATCGTCGCCTCATCCGGCTACACCCTCGAAAACGCCACCCGCGCAGCCCAATTGGCTTATGGCGAGGCGGTCTATGCGGGTAAGCGTGCGCTGCACCATATGGCCGCCGTCGGCTCCACGTCGCCGATCGCGCAACGCATCGCATCGGCGGCTATGTGGTTGGCCGATCCCCTTGCGCGCCCGAAGAATCCGGCCGATACGCTGGCCTTCATCCGTGCCGAGGATGCCTTCGATCTATCCGGGCGCCTCGGCGATATCACCGCGCCGACCCTCGTTCTCGGCGGCGACCGCGACGGCGCCTACAGCACACAGACCTTCCGTCGTACCGCCGACGGAATCCCGAACTCGCGCTTGATCATTTACCCGGAAACCACTCATATCGGGGTCGTGAAGCGGTTCGTCTCCGATGTCGTCGCCTTTCTCGCCGACTAGCAGTTGCTCGGCGCCGGATCGCCGCGGAAGCGCGCGGCGAGCCAGGACAGCACCGAGGGAATGCCGAGGATGGCGGCACTCAGATGTTCGGGGGAGTAGATGAGTTCGGCCTGCAACGGCACGCCGGCCGCACAGTAGCGGCGGTTGACATCGAGGATCGACTCGGTCGGGATGAGCGCATCACTGGGCGAATGCCATTCGAATATCGGTATTTTCGGGATTCCGTCGAATAGTTCCAGACTGTTCTCCTCGAGCACGGCTCGGGCGTTGCGATCACCGACCATCGTCATACTGCTCGCGTAATCCCGGACGCTGTGTCCCGCGCCGGTGGTGAGGATTTCATTGGTGCAGCCGTTGGTGATGACTTTGCGTGCCGCCACCCCGCTGGCATTCAGATAATTGCTGATCGGAAACCGGTCCGGATATTCCCGTTCCAGCCCGATAGCGGCCGCCATCAGCAGTCCGAATGCCGGATGCGGGTTGAAGTTGACGCTTTCCAGCATTTTCACCAAATTCATCGGCACGCCACCGGTCGCGGCGCCCGCGATCTCGAGTTCCGGCGCGTACTTCGGTGCCATCGCGGCGGCGAATGCGGTGGCCATACCGCCGCCGGAATATCCGGCCATCGTGATTCGGCTGTGTGCGGCGGTGAGTTCGGGGACCCGGCGCACGGCGCGAATACCGTCCAGGGTGACCTGGCCGCCGAGCCGGGCCGCGCCGTAGGCGAAGGTCGGTCCGAGGTGATCGGGCAGCGCGATACTCCACCCGCTCAGCAGTAGGGCGTTGAGCAATATCGCCTCGCGGACCTGCAGATTCGGATCCGAGGTGTACAGCACGCGGGAAACCGCGCACTTGGCCCCGAGGCCGTTGATGATGTGCTGATAGGACAGCACCGGCCCATCGGGTTGATGGGAGCGCGGGGTCAGCACCGTGGTCGTCGCCGCGATCGGCCGGCCGGTGGAATTTGTCGAACGGAATTTGATCAGCGTGACGGTCGTATCGGGAAAGATCAATATTGGCGGCAACTGCCGCGTCGCGAGCACGTCACCCGGTTTCCTATTCGCCAAATCGGGTGGCGCCGCATAGAAGGTGTCCGGGTCCGGGTCCGGATAAATCGGTGCGGCCTGGGTCTCGGTAGCGCCGATGACTGTTGTCGAAGCGCCGACCAGGAGGCCGACAATCACTGCGCGCGTCGCGAGACCGGTGAGATCTCGAAGGATTCGATTGATCTCCACAATTGGAACTTGTATCACGCACCGTGCACCCGCATTGAGAAGGCGCGTCTTTCAGATTTCGGTGCTCAGCCGAGCTGAGTCATCCCCGCGGCGACGACCTGGGCGACATTGCAGATTTCATCCGCGGTCGGCAGCGGCAGCCCGTCGAGCGCATGCAGTCGGTCGCTGCTGGCAATGGCGAACATCGCCGAAACCCAGGCCGCTGCGCACGCGCGCAGAGTCCCGGGCTGGATCGGGGCGGGCGCGCTGGCCTGCAGCACCCGGGCGGTGACGTCGAGCAGTTGATCGCGCAGGCGGCGCAATTGGCGGCGGACGTCGGGATGGGTATCGGCTTCGCGCCACATGATCACCCGCAGCACCGACGAATGGTGATCGCGCAGATTGAGTGCGGCATCGAGATTGATCAGGCTGGCCGCCGGATCGCCCGGTGTGACCACGGTGCCGATATCGGCGATCGGCTGGGCCGGCACCCGCTCGGCCATCAGCGCGGTCAGGATCGAATCCTTGGTGGGGAAGTAGTAGAAGACCAGCCCCTTGGGGACATCGGCGCTCTCGGCAATGGTCGCGGTCGCGGTCGCGTCGAATCCCTGTGCCGCGAAAAGTCGTTCCGCGGCATCGAGAATGAGCTGACGGGCGTCGCCGTCGACTTTGGCGCTACGACGACGCCCGACTCGCCGGGGTTTCGGCATCTGCATCAGTGATGCGGAGCCATGTCGTGCAACCGGTCCGACACCATCGGCAGCGCCGCCACCGCGACCACTACCGTCACCACGCCCACTACCCATGCGGTCCAGGATGCGCCGCGGTAGTCGGTGTAGTCCATCGCCCAGGGGGAGATGAAGAGCAACGCGCCGAACAAGCCCATCGCGTAGTCGGCGGCCGTCAGGGTCGCGCGGTACATCTGCGCCAGGCCGGTGAGGGCGATGAGCACGCCCAGCACGATCAGCGTCCACATGGCGTTGTCGTTGTGGGTCACCCATAGGGGTGACAGCGCGGTGAAGACGCCCAGCACAACGGCCAAGAAGTCCTGCGCGCGACTTTCGGTGAACATGGTGTGCCTCCTCAGGCTCTGAATTGTTCTCCTCACCCAGATCTAACTCTGATTGACCGCCCGATCAATAGAGGGATGGATACGATTGCGCACCGATCGGTCGGTAAGGCGGAGTGACGGCCATCACGGCGAATCGCGACCAAGCGAAGGTTAGGGTTAGCTGCGTCACCATCAGTGACGGATGCCAACTCGAGCCGGCGCCTGCCAGGCACTACCGAAGGGAGGCTGTGCGTGAGTGAGCGCAGCGAGCGAACCACAGACACAGCCGGGGGCCCGGTCATGCCCGAGCCGAGCGCAAGCGAGGTGGCGGCATGAACGGGCCGATCGTAATCATCGGAGCTGGTCTGGCCGGTTTACGCACAGCGGAGGAGTTGCGCCGTGCCGGGTACGAGGGTGAGTTGATCCTCGTCGGCGACGAGTCGCGGCTGCCCTACGATCGCCCGCCGCTGTCCAAGCAGTTCGTGCGCGGCGAAACCGACGACACCACGCTGCGCCCCGCCGAATTCTTCGACGAGAAGCAGATCGTCCTGCGGCTGAATACCGAGGCGGTCGGCGTCGACATCGACGCCCGCCAGGTGCGCCTAGCCGACGGTGGCACGCTCGACTACGGCCAACTGATCATCGCGACTGGTCTGCGGCCGCGGCGCTTACCCGGGCTGCCGGATCTGCGCGGCGTGCACGTGCTGCGCGGCTATGCCGATGCCGCCGCCCTGCGCGACGAATTGTCCGGCGCGCGTACCGCGCTGGTGGTCGGTGCCGGATTCATCGGCTGTGAACTGGCGGCGAGCTTCCGAGCCAGTGGTGTCGAGGTCGTACTCGTCGAACCGCAGCCGACGCCGCTGGCCTCGGTGCTCGGTGCCGAAATCGGTGCGCTGGTCGCGCGCATGCATCGTGACGAAGGCGTCGATCTGCGCTGCGGAACGGGCCTGGACAGCTTCCTTTCCGATGACGACCGAGTGCGCGGCGCCCGACTCTCCGACGGCAGCGAGGTGGCCGCCGATCTGGTGGTCATCGGTGTCGGTTCCCGGCCGGTGACCGAATGGCTCGCCGATTCCGATATCGCACTCGCCGAACCGTCGGCCGGTGGCGGTGTACTCGCGGACGAGGTGGGCCGCACCTCGGTCGAGGGTGTGTGGGCGGTCGGCGATGTGTCGGCATGGCTGCACGAGACCGGTCAGCGCAAGCGCGTCGAGCACTGGACCAACGCCGGTGAGCAGGCGCGGCTGCTGGCATGTGCGCTGTTGGGCGCCGAACCGCCGACAGCGGCGCGAGTGCCGTACTTCTGGAGCGATCAGTACGACGTGAAGATCCAGGCGCTCGGCACCCCGAATGCCGATGACGAAATCCACATCGTCTCCGATGATGGCCGCAAGTTCCTCGCCTACTACTCGCAGAACGGCAATCTGACCGGCGTGGTGGGCGCGGGAAAGACCGCTCAGGTGATGAAGGTCCGCGCGAAGATCGCCGCGGGTGCGCCGGTCGCGGACCTGCTCGAGGCCGCCCAGCCGTAGTGATTATTCCGTTGTAATACGGTGGTCGGGTGATCGTCGCGCTCATCGATTCCGGGCTGGGGTTGCTGCCCACGGCCGCCTGGCTGCGCAAGCTGCGGCCCGATGTCGACCTGCTACTCCAGTTGGACCCCGATGGCGCGCCGTGGGGTCCCAAGCCGGAACAGTGGGTGACCGACCGGGTGGTCGACACGGCGCGCAGCTCGGTTCGGCTCGGCGCGGAAGTGCTCGTGCTGCCGTGCAATACGGCCAGCGTCACCGCCTTGGATGAGGTGCGTGCGGAGGTCGGGCCGGGGATTCCGGTCATCGGCACCGTCCCCGCGATCAAACCCGCCGCCGCGGTATGCAAATCGGTCGCGGTGTGGGCGACCGCCGCGACCACGGCCAGCCGATACCAAGCCGATCTGATCGCCCGCTTCGGCGGCGATGCGAAGGTGGTCGGTATCGCCTGCCATGGTCTGGCGGATTCGATCGACAGCGGTGATCTGGTCGCGGCCCGTGATTCGATCGCGCGCGCGGCCGAACAGACACCCGACGATGTGGAGGGTGTGGTGCTCGGCTGTACGCACTATCCGCTGGTCATCGATGCCATTGTGGCCGCACTGCCGGATGGTGTGCGACTGTTCGACAGTGCACAAGCTGTTGCGGCGCAGACGATTCGGCGCATGGAGGCGCTCGACCGGCCGACCACCGGCAATGGTGAGGTGCGGGTGTTCAACAGTGGGCGGCCGGGTGAATTGCCCACCAGCGCGGCGGCTTTCGAGTCGGGGCGGATTCTGGGTGCCCAGTAGCGCCCAGCTGCCGACCGCCGCCGATGTGCATGCGGCACTGGCCGAAGTCGCCGATCCGGCCGATGCCATTCATCTACAGCGGTTCTTCAAGACCGGGCGCGGTGAGTACGGCGAGGGTGATGTTTTCCTCGGTGTGCGCGTGCCGGTTACGCGATCGATCGCGAAACGCTTTGCGGCACTTCCGCTCGACGAGATCGACACACTGCTGGACAGTGCCGTGCACGAGGACCGGCTGGCCGCGCTGATCATCCTCAATGCCGAATTCGCCGAGGCGAGCAAACCGCGCACGCTCGATATCGATGCGCAGGCGGCAATGGTCGAACTCTATCTCGCCGCGGTGCGCCGAGGCCGGGTGAACAACTGGGATCTGGTCGACGTTTCCGCCGAAAACATCATCGGCCCTTGGCTACTCGACCGACCCCGCGACTTGGTCTTCGAACTGGCACGCGCGGACTCGCTCTGGCAGCGCCGGGTCGCACTGCTGACGACCTTCGCGTTCATCAAGGCAGGCGATGCCTCGACCACCTTCGAACTCGGCGAGCGACTCCTCGACGACCGCCACGATCTGATCCAGAAGGCGCTCGGCTGGATGCTGCGAGAGGTCGGCAAGCGTATCGATGAGCAACTGCTCACCGGCTTCCTCGACAAGCACGCGGCGCAAATGGGCCGCACCGCACTGAGTTACGCGACCGAACGCCTCGATCCCGCTCTACGTATCCACTACCGCAAGCTGTAAAGCGTTGCGCCCGATCAGAATTGGATGCGTAGGTGATCGGTGACCGGATGCGCCTGGCAGCCGAGGATATAGCCGTTCTCGATATCCTCCGGATCGAGGATTTCGGAATTGTCCATTTCGACCTTGCCCTCGAGTACCGTGCAGGCACAGGAACCGCATTCGCCCTCCTGGCAGGAGTACGGCACATCCAGACCCTTCGACAGCATGATGTCGACCAGGGTCTGCTTGCGCGGCCACTTCAGCTCGTGCACCTCACCGTCGAGTTCGACCTCGACGGTGGCCGCATCGGCCGCCTCCTCGTCGGTCACCTCGGCCGGCGCCTGATCCGCGAACGGATCTCCGGCAAGGGAATTGAACACCTCCGCATGGGTGCGTGAGCGCGGCACCTCGAGCCGGGCGAGTGCGTCGTGCACCCGGTCCATGAACGGCTTGGGGCCGCACATGAAGGCGTGGTAGCTCGCGTACGGCTCGACCAGGGCGGCCAAACCATCGGCGGTCGGCAGTCCCTGCAGGTGCTCGAGCCAGTGGATCACGGTGAGCCGCTGCGGATGTTTCTCGGCCAATTCACGCAGCTCGCGCGCGAAGATCACCGACTCGTGATCGCGATTGGCGTACACCAATACGATTCGGCCGCCGCCGCGTGCCAGCGCCGATTTCAGGATGGACATCACCGGTGTGATGCCGCTGCCTGCGCCGAACAGCAGCAGATCGTCATCGAGATCCTTCGGCGTGAAAACGCCGGAGGGCGGCAGCACTTCGATTGCGTCGCCCACTTTGAGGTTGTCGCATACCCAGTTCGACCCGTAGCCGCCGACGGTGCGTTTGACGGTCACCTTGGGCTTGTCATCGGTGTAGGGCGAGCTGGCCAGCGAATAGCACCGGGCCACCGACCCGGTCAGATCGCTCGGGATGCGCAGAGTGAGGAACTGGCCCGGCTGATAGCTGAAACGTTCGCGCAGTTCGTCGGGGACGTCGAAGACCAGCGAACAGGTGTCCGGCGTCTCGGCGATGACCGCGGCTACCCGCAGCACGACCGAACGCGAACCGTGTGGAACCTCGAGCGTGGTCATCTCGTCCTCTCGAACCGAACCAAAACTAGAACGTGTTTCAGTTTCATCGTACGTCGGGATCGGGCTGACGGACAAGCAGGGCCTCCAGACCCGCGATCAGCACCTCCATGCCGAAGTCGTAGGCATACTTTCCGCGCAGGTCGGGCATGTATTTCGTGGCCCGCGCCACCGACTCGGGCAGTGCGACATCGGCCAGCAGTTGCGGCTCTCTCGGGTTCACCCGGCGGCGACCGAACAGGTAGGTGTGGATCGTCGCGTACCCGGCGAGCACATTGCGATCGTGGAAACCGGCCTCGAACAGGATCTCCATGATCGCCGCGATCAGGTCGAGCTGTTTTCCCAGCATCTGCTCGATCAGCACATCGCCGAGTCCAGGATGCTTGCGCAGCTTCTCATCGATCTGGTCGATCAGATCGCGCAGCCGCTGCTGCCACGGTCCGAAATCGGCCGGTGGTTTGCGAACTCCGGTCAACGCCGCGGTCGCGACGAGATCGAGCAGCTCGCGTTTATCCGCGACGTAGTAGTACGGCGCCATCGGGGAAACGCCGAGCTCACGGGAGAGCCGTCGCATCGACAGCTTCTCCACACCGTCCGCACGCACCACCCGCAACGCGGCCTCGACGATCTCGGACTCCGACAGTGTTCGATTCGCGGTGCTCCCAGGCCCTACGTGGTTACGCATGCTGCCGCCTCCGGCCCTCGCGCTCGCACCGCGGGGTTCGATTCGCGGTGCTCCCAGGCCCTACGTGGTTACGCATGCTGCCGCCTCCGGGCCTCGCGCTCGCAC
>NZ_JBFANH010000046.1:0-44751 GCF_040674755.1 Nocardia sp. NPDC049737
CTCGGCTGTATCGGCCAGCAACGGCCTGCCGGACTTGCTGATTTTGTCGTCGAGCAGCGACTCTTGCCCTGCTGTGGCAGCGTTGAGTGTGCCACTGGACAATTCCTGTGGCATTTGATTGATGAAGTGTCTTCGGTTCGGGTCCTCTGACTGGGTTGTCGGGGGAGCGTGCGCGGGCGGGCCGACGGTATGGTCGCCCGACTGAGCCGCCTGGTTGGCGCGTCTGATCGCGCGCCCGAGGCGGGCGCGTTCGGCGGCTTCGTTCTGCAGTGTGGGGGTCAGGCTGCGGATTTCCTGCTCGGCTGTGGCGACGTCGGCGGCTGTGGCGTCGACTTTCGCCTTTGCCGCAGCCGAGGCGGTGCCACTGGTCTGGTCCGGTTGCGCTGTATCCGGTGTACCGGGTGCACGGGTTGCTTCGTTGTGTTCGGCGACAGCTTGGGCGTGTTCGGCTGCGGCGGTCTTATAGTGTGCGACTGCGATCTTCGCCTGAGGATTGTGTGTTTCGCTGTAGAGGTTTCCGGTGATTGTGTCGTTGAAGCGGTAGCTGCCGTTGCTGCCGTTGCGGCCGGCGCGTGCGGCGCATTGGGCGTCGGTGTCGGCGTTGGTTGAGCGGCCGAGCATGTGGGCGTGGAGTCCGCCCAATTGGTTGACTTCGGCGTCGACGACCGCGTCGAAACCGCGGCCGAGCATCCCGGGGGTGCCGACGGTGACGTTGCCTTTCTTGCCTGCGGTGTCCATGACTCCGGAGAGGTGTTCTTCGGCGGCGTTGTTGTCTCGGTGTTCGGCGAACCATTTGCCGGTGATGGCGGTGTGTTCGATATCCGCCTTTTTCAGCATCAGCGAGAATTTCCATGCGACGTCGTTGGAGGCGATAACCAGAACTGGTCTGCCCTTGTCCTGCAACTGGCGGACCTGCTCGACCGCGTCTTTGAACATCTCGGGTCCGGTGAGGAAAATCTGGTCCTGCTCGCCCACCAGGTTCGATTTTCCGAAGTTCTCGATCTTCGCCAGGCCACCTTGGACGGGGAAGTTTTCCTTGATCTCGGTGGCGGTCCGCTCGAGTGTGCCCGACATCAGGTTCAACCGCCGGTATCGGCCGAGGACGTCTTCCACGGTGACCTGTTTCGAACCGGTCCCGTCGGAATAGACTTGGGCATCGAACATCGCTTCCACCATTTTGTGGCGGCCCCCGAACCAGCGGCTGTCGGTGCCGACTTTCGGGTCGCTGCGGGGTTTGCCGTTCTCGTCGAGGATCTGGATCTTGTCATCGAATTTCTGGAAATCGCGATTCAGTTTCAGCCGGCCCGCTTTGACATCGAGGAAAGTACGGGCCATCTCGGTTTCCTCGGCTGTGAATTTCCGCCCGGCGTAGCTTTCCCACAACCGGCTCACCCTCGCCAGGCTCTCTTCTGGACGGGCACGCAGATCCGCGGATGTCAACTCCCGGTGCGCCAGAACACCCCGCAGGAAATCCCGTACCCGATACACTCCGGCGGCCTCGACATCGGAGGCAGGCGCACGCTGTCCGTCGGATTGGTAGTGCACCGTCTGGTCGTGGACCAGTACCGCGTCGGCCTCATCGATCGTGGCGGTGTCCCCCGGTGGCAACCGGTCGAACAAGTTCGCTGTCGCAAGTTCGTCATAGGTCATGTAGTAGACGGTCGGGCGTTGCGGATCAGCGGGCGGATTGTGCGGATCCCAGCGAGAGACCTCGTAACCGAGGCTGCGCATCATCGTCCCGAACTGCCGGAAACCTTCGTTGGCCAGCACCTCGGTCGTGGTGATCACATGATGGACCCGTACCCACCGCCCGTCGGCGAGTTGCACCGGCTCCCCGCGCGAGAGCTGCCACAGCGAGTCCTCTGAGCCGACAATCGTCTTGCCCTGCGCCGTGCCCATCTGCCGCATGTATCCGTGTTCTGCGACCAGGAATGCCTTGATCTGATTCCACCGCGGCGTTTTGCCCGTGCCTTCGCGTACTGCGTGGATGTAGCGCAGCAGCGACTCCACCTCGTCCCCGTCCTCCATCACCTGCCTGCGCTGGGCCCACGACTCGCCAGCCAACTCCTCGGTCCGAGACCGATACAGCGCGAGCATCTTTTTCGACGCCGCCGTGAACTGCTCACCTTGCTGCTCGGTGAGATCGTGTTTCACCGCTGGATCGCCCGAGGGCAACTCCGCCAACTCGGTCCTCAGTTCCCCCGCCAACCGGACCGCTCGCTCACCAACATCCGGTCGATCCACAGCAGAGGAATCAGCATCATGGGACACCGGGTCTGCTGCCTGCTCAGCGGTCGAAGGGTCGGTCTTGTTCGACGGCGAATCGGCGGGGTGCGGGCGAGGACCGGTGGTTGCTTCGGTGTCGGCGGGGTGCGGGCGAGGACCGGTGGTTGCTTCGGTGTCGGCGGGGTGCGGGCGGCCGGATGTGGAGGCATTGTCCGGTGTGGGATCGTGGTGAGCTGTCGGTTGGGCTGTTGGGTCGTCGGCGTGGTTGCGCGCGTTGGCTGGCTCGTTGTCGGCGGGATGCCGCACGTCGGTAGCCGTAGCGGTCGCGTGGTCTGTGGCGGCATCCGGTACTGCTGGTGGTTGTTTCGGTGCGGGGGCGTCGATGGTCTGTTGATCGGGTTGCGGCTCAGGGGCTCTGGTGTGTTCCGGAGTGCTTTCGGTTCTGTCGGTTCCGTTGCCGTCGGTCGAGGCGTTCCTGTCGCGTGCCGAAACTTCGCCGCCAGCAGGTGCGTCGGAAGTTGTTGTGGAGTGGTGTGATTCGGCTGCTGTTGGGGTGTGGGATTCGCCCGGGTGCGGCTGGCCTGCAGATCCAGGTTTGCTCGATGCCGAATCGGCGGGGTGTGCTACCGAAGCTGCTTGGTCGGGAGCTGTGACGCTCACGAGGACGGGGGCGGCCTCCTGTGCGTTGGCCGGCGTGACCTCGAGTTCTGGGGGTTTGGTGTCGGTTTGGGCGGTGACCACCGTGCGGCGTCTGTCCTGTCGCGGTGTGCCCGCAGCCGCGCCGCCGCGGCGATCCTGCCCTCGCTGCGGTGAGCCAGTCGGCGTGTCCGAACGGGGACGGGTACCGGCCGGGCGGCCATCGGCGAGTTGCGGCTGGGCGGTGCCGGTCCGCGCGGGGCTGTTGGGTGTCGCGCTCGAACCTGCCGGGACCGGTTGCGGCTGTTCACCATTCGGGCCAGCACTCGAGGGATGCGGCCGCGCGCCATCGTCGGCGTCAGAGGGGTGCGGCCGCGCGCCGCCGTTCGCATCGGCGTCGGAGGGATGTGGCTGCGGACCACCGTTCGCATCGGCGTCGGCCGTGTGTTGTTCGCTGGAGGCGCCGGTATCGTCGGGCGCGGAACCTTGCTGCTGGGCGTCTCGTTGAGCTGCTGGTTCGTCGGAGTGGATGCGCGCTTTGGGGGGATCGCTGTCGGACGGCCGCGGCTGCGGGCCAGCCGCGGCCTGCTCGGCAGTGGAATGCCGGGCCGGGGCCTCGGAATCGAGCAGTGGGGCGGCATCTGCCATCGGGGCTACCGGGGAGGGTTGTGCTGCAGTGCTGCTCGAGCCGACGTGGCCAGGGGCCGGTACCGAGCCGTGCCCGTTGTCCGCGGTGGCGGGCTGTTGGACCCGAGGACCGGATTGTTCGGATGTTGGACCGGAATCCCGAACCGGTCGTGCCGTTGGTTCATTGGTATGCGGGCGCGCAGGCTCGCTATCGGCCGGATGCGGGGTCGGCCGCGGCGCATCCGGTGCCGGACGATCGGTGTGTGGGCGGGCGTTGACCGGGTCACCGTCGGCGCGTTGGTGTGTCGGGCCGTCGGGCGCGGGGGCGTCGGCGGGAGGTGCTGCCGCCTGGGGGGCTGCTGGGTTCAGGTGTGGAGCACCGCCGTTATTGGCCGCGTACACCGTCTGGATCGGTGGTGCGATATTCGTTGGCACCCGAGCGCCTGTGGGGTGTTGGATTTGGTCGGCGGTGGCGGTGTTGACGCCATCGGGGGGCACAGCGTCGGGACTCTTGGGTTTCCAGATACTGCTGATGTGGTAGTCGTCGCGCATGAACGATGCCGGCGCCGGCAGCGGGTTCGGTTCGGCTGCTGGCTGGCGCAGCCGCGCGAGGATTTGGGTGAGTTGCTGGTTGGACCCGGCCGGGTCGGTCGGGTTGATAAGGCCGTTGTCAGCGAACGCGTTGACGAGTGCCTGGGTTCGCGAGTGAGAGGCGGGCGCGGTGGTGGCGGCAACCGTGGACTCAGGTGTGGTTGTCGCGTGTGTTGGTGTGTTGGTGCGGATTTCGGCGGCGCCGTGGGCGGCGGCTCCGAGGAATCCGCCGGTGACGGCGGGGAGCAGGCCCTCGGTGAGGGCTTTGGTGGTGAAGGGTTGACCGGACAGCAGGATGGAGGTGAGGGCGCCGAAGATACCGCCGGCGAGGCCGCCGGTGGCGCCGACGAGGGAGGTCCCGGCGAGTTGGAATCCCACGCGTGCGGCGGTGCTGGTGGCGGCTTCGGCGCGGGTGATGGTGTTGGGGATGATCCAACGCCCACCCACCCAGGATCCGGCGAGGGCTCCTGCGCCACCGCCGACGCCGCCGGCGGCGGCGGCGATCCCGACTTTTGTCCAGTCCATCGATTCACGGTTGCCGGCGAGGATTTGTCCGGCTTGCACGGCGGCGCTGATGCCGCCGACTTGGGTGGCGCCCCAGAACATGGCTTTGCCGGCCAGGACGATGGTGCCGCGTTGGGTGGCGTATTTGGAGCTTTGTCCGGCCAAAAAGATCAGGCAACGGCGTTTGAGGACCTGACAGGCGGTGTCGGTGGCCATGGAATCGATACGGAACTCCAGGGCCGCGCCGGCCGGGGAGAACATGAGCGCTGCCCGCGCCAGTTGCCAGGCCAGGACTGTCGCGAAGCCGATGACGGTCCATTTTTGCTCTTCGATCTGGTTGGCGGCTTCGTAGAGCTCTTCGACGATGGTGTCGATGAAATCGGCTTGAGAGATGAATTTCTCGGCGAGGTCGTGGTGGTTCTGGGTGATAGCGGTGCCGGTTTCGCCGCGTAACTCATGGTGGGTGCGTTCGGCGAGGGTCGTGTGGTGCTCGGCGTAGCCGCGGCATTGTTCGGCCTTGTCCGACCAGTAGTCCGCCGCGCGGCGGGTGGCGGTTTCATCGCCGCGGGGGAAATGTCCGGCAACACAGTCGATCACCGGCGCGGGTAAACCTGCGGGCAATTGCAGAGTCATCTACCCTCTGACCCCGTCACACCTCGCCCGGTCCAATCCGTTACCACCGCGCTGGGCAGTCACGTCGGCAAACACAACGTCCTCCGAGCTTGAACCCGTCAATGAATGTCCGCAGGGACACCGCGCCGGCTCAACTTCTGAACCCGAAGAACCCCGCAATTCTCGCGCACACCACTGCGCCTTCCCATCCGTGGGAAGATTCGGTCTCCGAACGGGATCGCCGCCAGGGGCCCACCATTCTGCGGCGACCTCGCAGAGGATGCCGGGCACGACAGGTTCGGTGGCGCGAAACGAGGGCACGTAGTCGTCGAGGTTCAGGGCCGTGCGGTGACATCCCCGTTCGAGTGCCGAGCGCGGCACATCGAGCCCGGTGCGCGCACGGTGACGCCAGAACGCGTCGTAGAGGGTCGGTTCGCGCAGGAGCGTGGCCAGCTCTGGTGGTGCGCCACGGAATCGGATTCGAACACCCGAAGTATGGACCGTATTACATCAAAAAAGACGCTCGCTAGGGTTGCGTCATATGCCGGTCCGGCGTAACCACGGCGTCCGTGGCGCCGAGGCTGGCCAGTAGGCGCAGGTTGTCGTGGGATTCGCTGCCTGGTTCAGCGGACAGGATGACGAGCTCGGTGCCGGTTTCCTCCGGTAGCGCGAAGTTCTCCTGATGTAGGTCCAGGGTGCCGACCAGGGGATGGACGAAGGCCTTGCGGCCGTGGGTTCGGGAGCGGACGTCGGCGCGTGCCCACAGCTTGCGGAAGCGGTCGCTGTGCACGGCGAGTTCGCCGATCAGGGCCGACAGTTTCGGATCGTCGGGATACTTGCCCGCCGCGAGGCGCAGGTGGCCGACGACATCGCGGGTGCAGACCTCCCACTGGGCGTAGAGCGAGCGTGCGCCGCAGTCGTCCAAGAAGATATGGCGGGCGATATTCAAGCCCTTCATCGGGCTGTGTCCGTACAGCAGTTCCGCGAGCCGGTTGCCCGCCATTACCTCGAGGCGGTGATCGACGATGAAAGCGGGTGCGTCAGGGATCAGATCCAACACCCGCCGTAACTCGGGGCGAATGCGGACATTCGGAACTGGCTTCACCGGGCGCTGTGGACGGCGGGCCAGCCGGTGTAGATGCTCGCGTTCCACATCGGCGAGGCCGAGCACCCTGGCCAGCGCATCGAGGACCTGCGCGGATGGCTGCCGGGCGCGTCCCTGCTCCAAGCGAACGTAATAGTCGACGCTTACCCCGGACAGATGCGCGACCTCCTCCCGGCGCAACCCGGCCACCCGACGGCGCGAATCGGCCGCAATGCCGACGGAGCCGGGATCCACGCGGGACCGCCGCGTGCGCAGGAAGTCGCTGAGCTCGTCCATCTCTCCAGTATTGCCACGATTTCGCGGGGCAAGGGTGGTCCTGCCGATACCAGGAAGTCCCGTCCGATGGAAAAAGCGTCCCTGAACGGCGGCCGCACAGACGCCGAATATCGAACACATCCGATCCGAAGGAGCAGCAAATGCGGACACTCATCGTCCACGCACACCCCGAACCGCGGTCACTCAACGGCACGCTCAAGGACATCGCGGTGACAACCCTGCGCGAGGCCGGGCACGAGGTGCAGGTCAGCGACCTGTACGCGATGCGATGGAAGGCGACCGTCGACGCCGACGATTTCGGCGGGACGAGCGGCCCGCTGCGGGTCGCCACGGACTCCGGTCGCGCGTACGACACCGGCACACTCATCGCCGATATCGCGGCCGAGCAGGAAAAACTGCTCTGGGCCGATACCGTGATCTTCCAATTCCCGCTGTGGTGGTACTCGATGCCGGCAATCCTCAAGGGCTGGGTCGACCGAGTCTTCACCTACCACTTCGCCTATGGCGTCGGCGAACACAGCGACACCCGTTACGGCGACCGATACGGGGAGGGCACCCTCGCGGGCAAGCGGGCCATGCTGTCGGTGACGATCGGCGGCCGCGAATCGCATTACACCGACCGCGGCATCAACGGCCCCATCGACGATCTCCTCTTCCCGATCCAGCACGGCATCTTCTACTACCCCGGCATGGACGTGCTGCCCCCGTTCCTGACCTACAGCACGGACCGCCTTTCGCCCGAAGACTTCACCGACACCGCCAAGGCCTGGGAGCAGCGCCTACTGTCGATCGAAGAGACCGACCCCATCGCCTTCCGCACCCAGAACGGCGGCGACTACGAAATGCCGTCCCTGCGCCTGCGTGAAGGTCTGGAAGCCAAGGGCCGCACGGGCTTCGGCCTACATATTCGCGCCTGATCGGCCGCGCGGCCACGGCGAAGGCGCGCCGAGAACTAACACGGGCAGTGGGGCGGTTGTCGGATTCGTCGATCGAAAAGGATGCGGCTTGCCGGGCGTACTCGATCGCGCGATCCCACTTGTCGAGGTGCGCTCGCGGTGCGGCCGCACCAGTGCGAAGACGCGCTCGGCCTGATCGAGCCGACCCGTGCCCGGAACTGGGTTCGGCGTACATCGAACCTGGTTCGGTTCGGTAGCCCTCCAGGCGACCCACCTTCCGCACCGGTTGAGCGGCGCTGCGGTTATGCCACGTGGCTGAGAACTGCTGTGGCGATATCGATTCCGAGCGCGCAGGTGTCGACGACGGGTGCCGTGTCGCTGCCTGCGCCCGCGATTGCGACCTCGACGTTGAACGATCCGCCGGTCGTTGTGGCGACGGTGATGGTGCAGCCTGCCTCCTTGCCGTCCTGGAGGGACTGGCGGATCTGGACGGCTCGATGGTCCGCGACGGTTATCGCAGTCGCGCCCGGGACGGGCGGCAGCGGTGTTGTCAGATCGGATGAGGGATGGGGATAGAAACTGAATCCGGTGGTGGGGGTTGTCCAGAAGCATCCGCGGGCGGCGCCGGGTTGTTCGGTGCCGGGGGCGGTGACCCCGAATCGGGTGGTATCCGCGGCATCCAAGGCGCTGCAAGGGTGAGTTGCGAGATCGGCGAAGGTACGCGGCGTGGTGCGGGTCGGGCTCACCGCCGACGGGCTGGTGCTCGGAGATGCGGGCGAACTCGGGTCGTCGGCATCGCAAGCGGTTGTGCCGAGCAGCATCAACAGCCCGATGGCTGTGAGCGTGTGATAACGCGAAAGATCGAACATGATCGGCTCCCTCCCTGAGCGCGTACGCGACCGATCTTAGGCGGAGCAAGCCCGTGTTGTGCCGTATGCGGAGGGATCGTGCTCCCGCGCATCTTCTGTCACGCCGCGCAGGTAATCGGGGAGCGAAACACGGGTGGCGTGGGAATCGGTGCGCGCGAGCATTCATGCCGTCCGCGCCGGTACCGCGTGGTCAGTGGGTGATGACACCGCTGAGTCGCCGAACTCGCCGTCTCCTGACAACCACCGGGCATCACAGCATCCTCGTCGGTGCGGTTGGGGTCAGTGCTGCGTGTCGGCGCGAAAGGACGGCCGGTGCCGCAGCGGTCGCGGCCCAGGAGTTCAGAGTTTGCGGGTTGACGCCGGGATCAAGAGGGGGTGGGCGAAGTTCCAGATCTGTTCTGCGGCATCGAATTCCAGGGTGACTGCCGAGCCGGGGGTGTCGGCCCATTCTGCGGGAACAGGGGTGCCCGGCCAGGTGTGGCCGCCTTCGAAAACTGTCCACGCCGAGACCTCCGTCCCGCCGACGCCGCCGGTCACCGTGTGGCGGCTCGAGTTGTCCGTCGTAACCGTGCCCCCGTCGTCCGCACAGCGATCCAGGCCCTGCCAGTGCCGGGCTGTTTCGATCAATCCCAATGTGTGGCCGCGAGGTTCGCCGTTCGCCCTGCTGCGCCGTGAGTATCCGCCGGTGATCGGTTGAATCGGGTCGGCATCACCATTGATGAGCATCGCCGACACCGCATGGGTGGGCCGTATATCGAGCAACGCCGCGGGGAACCCACCGGCGACCGCGGCCAACACCGGCACTCGATCGGCGGCCTCCAGCGCGAATCGGTGAGACATGAACGCGCCGTTGGATATACCGGCGACGAGTGTCCGATCCGGCGCGGTACCGAACCGGTCGGCGCACCAATCGATCACCGCGCACAAGAACGACACATCGTCCACCCCGGCCTCGTCGGCCGTTGTGACGCCGCGCCCGTCGGCCCAGCAGCCGCCGTGACCATCGGGGTACGCGACGGCAATGCCCCATTCGTCGGCATGGGCGGCGAAACTGGTCCAGTCGTACATGATCGGCCTGGCATGCGTCCGCTCGCTGGCCGAGAAATTGCCGTGCAGCACAACGACCAACGGTGCATTTCGTTCCCGCGGTGGACGCACGGCAACGCTGCGCATGAGCCCATCAACGGCCAACTCGCCGGTCACTAATTCATCGCCCACCAGCTGAGGTATACCACTGTTCGAACCACCACCTCGGCCACGTAACGAGCCTGCTCGGTGTCACGCATCGACCAGATGTACCGCGCGGCGTTGGGCCCAGCGCGCTATCGGCCCGATGCCGAGTCCAGCGGTCAGCAATACGCCGGCGAGCAGAACCCATCCGGCCGGGCCGCGATCAATGCAGAACACGCTGAGCAAAGCCGGGGCGGCGGCGATGAAGACTCCCGTTCCCATGCCGAAGATCCCCTGATAGCGGCCTTGTGCATGATCCGGCGCAAGGGCGAAGCTGAGCTCGAATTCTCCTGCGGCGTGGCATATTTCGCCCAACGTGTGCACTATCACCGCGAGCGTCAGGACCGAAGCGGCGAAAACTGCCGAGCCGGCACCGCTTACGCAGAACAGCAGGCAGCTCAGCGCCAGCAGGACAGCGGCCCGGCGGGTGATCGTAATTCCGTCGGCGATGGAATCGACGCGGCGGCCCGCTCGCACCTGAAGCATGACGACAAGTAGCGTGTTCGTCAGCAGCAGCGGCGAGACCAGCCAGGCCGGAGCGCGGGTATGGGAGACGATCCACAGCGGCAGCGCCACTGTTAGCACCGCATACTGCAGCGACAGCAGGCCGTATACCGCGGTGACGGCCAGGAACGGCAGGTCCAACCGGCCGCGGCGCATGGTGCGGCGCTCGGGCCGTGGCAGCGGCGACTGTCGTGGAATCCGAGCGATTACCAGCGCGGTGAGCAGGAAACTCGCGGCATCGACAAGGATCAGTGCCGAATATGCTGTGCGCGTATCGGATCGGATGGCCAGACCCGCACCGGCGGCACCCAAAGCCACGCCGATATTGGTGACGGATCGCAGATAGCCACGCAGCCGCGCTGGCGTATCCCCGCCGATCCGTGCGATCAGCGCACCACGCACGGCTCTACTGCCCTGCTCGGCAACGCCGACCGCGGCCGCGACGACCACGAAAACCGCGAAACTGTGCACCAGGACAAGACTTCCTGTGGCAAGCGCCTCGGCGGTCAGTGTGAGCAGATAGATCTCGCGCGCACCGAAGCGATCGGCGAGGTGACCCACCACCGGCCCCGCGCCGAGTCCGGTCACGCCCGCCATCGTCAGTCCGATTCCCACGTCGGTGCCGCTCAGCCCGACCGAGCGGGTCAGAAAGAGCACCGCACCGGCGAGATACAGACCGTTGCCGAAGGCGGTGATCAGCACCGCGCAGGCCAGTGCCCGAGCGGCCCCGCTCACCACAGGACCATGGCTTGGGCAGGTCCGGGACATGGCAGGTCCGCCCATTCGCCGGGCGGAATATCGCCGAGCGCGCCGATGATTGCCAACGCTGTATTCGCATGTGTGACCACGACGAGCCGCCCGGTCGTCCGAGGCCGCCCGGCGCACTGCTCGAGCACTACGGGAACAGCCCGCCGCGCCACCGCCGCCAGTCCTTCTCTACCGTCGAATGCACCGATGTCACCTGCCAGCCAGCGGGCGTAGCCATCCGGGTTGGTGCTGGCGATTCGGCCTGGAGTGCGGCCTTCCCATGATCCGAGCGATTCTTCGCGCAGCCTGCTGCTGATCGCGATCAGGCGCGGGTCGAGCCCGGCGGCTAGGGCGATTGCTTCAGCAGTCTGTCGTGCCCGGGTCAGGTCGCTGCTGACGATGCGTTCCGGTAGCGGTCGCCGCAGTGCGCTGCCGAGATCGGCTGCCCGGGTTCGCCCCTCCGCGGACAGTGGAATATCGGTATGACCGCTGAATCGCCCGGCTCGTGACCATTCGGTCGGGCCGTGCCTGGCAATGATGATCTCCCAGTCAGGTACGGCCACCCGACCCGCCCGAGACATCGATGGAACTGCCGGTCACATAGGAACAGATCGGCGAAAGCAATAGTGCTGCAATGGGAGCCACGTCCTGCGGTGTACCGAAGCGCCCCAGCAGTATCCCCCTTCGGCTCGCCTCGGACGCGCACCAGTCATCGAAGGGCTCGGCTCTCTCGGAGGCGAGGTATCGCGCGTGCTGGCGGTCGGTCGCGATCGCACCGAGGCTGATCGCATTGACCAGAACCCCGGACGGCGCCAGTTCAATGGCGAGCGAACGGGTCAGGTTGGCCACGGCGGCCCGCGTCGCGCTGACGGCAGCCATGCTCGGCTCGGGCGCGTGCGCGGTGACACCGTTGACGACCACCACCCGTCCAGCGTCCGACTCTCGCAGCGCGGGCAGCGCCGGGGTAACGAGGTTCAGCACCGATCCCACTTTCATCTGGAACTGGTTGTGCCACTCCGATTCCGGTGTCGTCAGTACACCGCCGGACACCCCGGCCCCCGCATTGGCCAGCACACCGTCGAGCCGTCCGAACTGTTCGAGCGCCCGCGCGACGGCCTGTTCCAAGGCCAGCGCATCCCGAACGTCGGCGGTGTGTGTCAGCAGCCGGTCGGCGTGCTCAGGTGGTAGCGCGGCCCGCATCCGCTCCAGCGCCCCAGCGTCTCTGGCACAGGTCGCGACCGCAGCCCCTTCGGCGAGCAGCAGCGCCACCACCGCTGCTCCGATGCCGCGGCTGCCCCCGGTGACGTAATAGGCGCGTCCGGCTAGTCCGAGATCCATCGGGGGTCAGCACCGCCCATTCGCGGACTCGGGCAGCATGTGCTCGTCCAGCCATTCGATGACCGAGTCGTACACCCGGCGCACCCCCACGTGGTCGTCGTCCGCCAGCAGCGCATCGATCACGTAGTCCGACACCTTCGCGGCACGTCCGGGACGATCCTTCCGGTGGAACCGAATGACGCCGGGGAGATCGCAGCGCAGACCAACGGGCAGTGATCGCGGAGACCGCGGCACGACGATATCCCCGTAGCAGCGCCCGGATTCGGGCATCGTGCGTTCGACCGGCACGTCTATACCGGCCTGCCCGAGACAGCAAGCCTGGTCCAGATCAATACCGAGAGCTTTGCGGGCGATCAGGTTCACATTGCCGCCGCCCGTGCGGCAAGCGATCTCGCAGAGTATCGGGCCGTGGCGGGGGTGATCGAAGAGCTCGCAATGAAAACTCATGGTCTCCTCTGGGGCAGGCAGTGCGCGCAGCAGCCGGTCGAGGTAATCGCGGGCCGAGGCGGCACGCGGATCGTCGGCGTCGAGCAGCAGAATGCCATGCGGCTCCAATTCGACCAGCGAATGCAGGCAGGTCCGGGTGTAGGCGCCGACCATTACGGCCTGGACCCGACCCGCTCGCATGAGTCCGTCCACCGAAAGCATCGGTGTCGCAACCCATTCTTCGACGAGGTAGTCGGCGGGGTCGTCAGATGACAGCGCGCGGGAATGCGCCCAAGCCTCGATCTCGGTTCGGCCGTGCAACACCACGACGCCGACCGAGCCCGATCCGTCGACCGGTTTGACCACGACACCATCGGGGTGGTTGTCCGCGAAGTCCATCAGGGTGGCAATCGAGTCCACGAGGCGATGCTCCGGAATGTGCAGCCCGGCACGGCCTGCCAGCGACTTCATGACAGACTTGTTCCGGAACGCTGTGGCCGATGCCAGGCTCTGCCCCGGAATATCGAGGTAATCGCGAAGTTCGGCGGCTCGGACGAGATCGCATTCGCTCAGCGCGATGATCCGGTCGAAGGGCTGTTCGGCATGCTCAGCCGCGACCGCTTGGTCGACAGCTCGGTTGCGCTTCCAATCCGGGAAGAGGTGCCAGGTCGAGTATTGGTGTTCCCCGGACAATAAGGTGCGACTCGCGGGCGTGTCCTCGGCGAAAAGTGTTGTCCGGAATTCCGATAGCCAGCGATCGTATCGATGCGTGGTCAACGGTTTCTTCGACAGCACCGCCACCCGACGTGGACGCTCGCGGATCAATTCAGCCACCGAACCTCCTCGGCCCACCAGCGCGTTGTCTCCCGGATTCGTTCCCGCACCTGTGCGGCGGTGTCGGCATGCACCGCGACCGCCGCCGCCGAATGTGCGGCATATTCCGGCCCTTGCGCGAAAGTGCCTGCGGGCATGTGCAATTCGACTTCCGATCCGGAAACGGGACAGGCGCCGGTTGGCGGTTCGAACCGGCCGTGTCCGGGTGGGAAGAGCACCCAGCCACCGGCGCGCCGAGGCACGGCGGGTTGATGCCTCAGTTCGAGGCCCAGTCCGCACTGTCCGCGCAGATTCTCCCGGGAAAGATGCACGCCGAACGCTTCCCGATAGGTTCGGGCAATAAGAGCACCACCGGTCCGCGAGGCGACCTCACACAGCACCGGCCTGCCGTGCGCAGGTATCCATGCCTCCAGATGGAAGCTCGTCGGAAACGAAGGCGTCGACATAGCGCGATGGACGTCGGCGGCAAACTCTTGCAGTGCAAAGGTTCTCGGGTCGTCCGCAGCAAGCAGCACGCTGGACAGTTCGGACTCTGTCTGTGCGGCTTCGGCATTGCCGCTGTTGTACTGGCTCGGCCAGCAGTGCACCACCGCCGCATCGGCTATTACGCCATCCACATGGAAGAAGTCGCCGTCTATGTTTTCCTCGGCGATCAACCGGCCCGAACGCTGTGGCGCCGCGGGCAATTCGCCCGACGCCAGAAATGCGGTGACATCGGATCCGTCGCGCAGGATGCGCACTCCGATGGATGCGGCGCCGCGGCGCGGCTTCACGACGACGGGAAGTCCCACCTCTTCGATGAACTCCATCAGGTCGGTTGGCCGGTCGATCGCTCGCCGTCCAGGGACCTCCACTCCGGCCCGTGCCGCCCTATCCTTCATGATCAGCTTGTCGCGGTAGGCGCACGCGGATTCCGTTGTCTGCCCCGGTAATCCGAGCCGTTCCCGCAGTCGTGCGCTGCGCAGCACATCGTCCTCGCTCGAACTGGCGACGAGTCCGACTCGGTGCTCGCGCGCCGCGCATTCGGCCGTCCATTCCGTGGACCACGATTGGTAGTCCGTTACGGTCCGGCAGTCGCGAAACCGGCCTCGAACATCCGCTCCGATATCAGCCAACGCCCCGGGCACGGTGATGAGAACAGTGTCGGTCACCACCTCCGCGAGCCACTCGTGCAACGGGCGCTCGATGAGCGGTTTACGCGAAAGGAGCACGATCCGCTGCGAACTCATTCGGCATTGATGACAGCGAGCGGCAATAGTGACGCGGGTTTCCACTCGGGCGCGGGGTTGACCACCGCGGTGGGGGAGGACCAGTTCAGCCGGGCCGGGCACGATGCGACACCGTTGGCGTCCATGATCTTCGGATACAACTCACGCCGGCGTTGGACGCACGCGAGCAGCCCACCGTCCTCGGGAAACCAACTGCCGAGGTATTCGTCGGAGAAGTTGCACACCAGCGCATGGCCGCAGGGCTCACAGTAGATCTTGGCCACATTGGCGCAATCCTTGACGGTAAAGCCCAGATTCCGCGCGGGTGGATAGCAGGAGACGGTCACCTCGGGACCCCCTGGCTGCTGGATTTCCTCGTACAGCTCTTCCATGATTCCGGTGAACCGATCGAAAAGCACCGGGGGACTCAGGCTCAGCTCGGTCTGATTCGCCGCCGCGAGTCCGGACGGAATCCATGGCTTGATCTGTACGACATCGACGCCGATCTCGCGCATGATGCGATAGATCCGCGGTGCCTCGTCGAAGTTGTGCTTGCCGAGCCCGATTCGGATGAACACCCACAGTCCGGCAGCCTTGGCCAGCCGGATATTGCGCAGAATCCGTTCGGCGTCATCGGATTTCGAGCCCTTCATCAGGGTCGCCAGTCGCGCGGCATCGGCGGTGTTGTAGGTGACCTTCACCCCGGATAACTTCATGTCGACCAGTCGAGCGATCCGCTTCTCGTCCAGCAACGTGCCATTGGTCACCAGGCGCGTGGTGATGCCGCGTTCGCCGAGCGGTCGGAAGACCTCCTCGACCAGATCCAGCGCCATCAGTGGCTCGCCGCCGGTGCCGTAGACCGCCTCGGGCCGCTCCGGCTCGGTGGGCGAGTCGATCCAGTCGAACAGCGACTGCGCGAAGCGACCGGTGTCCAACGGATTCAACCGTTTCCCGATGTAATCCTCGTTCACACAGAAGATGCAAGATCGATTGCATCCGTCGAGAAATTTGACTTCGACGCCGTCGACGGGCAGATAACCGGCCAAATCGGTTTGCGGGAAATTCTCGACCCGGAACTTGCGGTATCTGTCCGAGAGCGCGTCCCGCTCACTGGTCACGATATCTCCTCTGCTGGAGTCGATTCCGCAGTCGTTGCGCCCACTCGGTGCTATGACTCGTAAAGCATTGGGGGGCAAAGAAAGCAGGCCCACTTCGAGCCAGAAGAGATTGTCCGGCATCGCCCCGACAACAGCTGTTCCCCATACTGAGAAACCAGCCGGAGATTCAGTGGGAAGCGGAGATTCGGATTACCGTCGAGTCTCCCCGGTGTTCATCGGGAGGCGCGGATCGATTTTCATATCGGTCCAGGTGCCGCGCAGCCACGTCTGTGCCGGGTGGTCGCTGATCCGCCAAGCCCGCTCCGGTCCGGGACCGGCCATGATGTTCAGGTAGTACATGTGATAGCCGGGGGCGGCGATAGATGGTCCATGGTAGCCGTGCGGCACCAGCACTACATCACCGTCGCGGACCTCCTCGAGCACATCGATCGGGCGCTCGGGAGTCCCGTACACCCGGTGATAGCCGAATCCGGGCGAATCGTCTGCGCCACGGGCGAATTCGAAGTAGTAGATCTCCTCGAGCGGGGTCTCGGTATCGGAGAGCTCATCGTGTTTGTGCGCCGGATACGACGACCAATTCCCGCCGGGCGTGATCACCTCGCAGGCGATGATCGAATCGGCCTCGAAGGTGTCCGCGGTCGCGAAATTGTGCACCTGGCGGCTGCAATTGCCCGCACCGCGCAACTCCACCGCCACATCGGCTGCGGGCACATAGCGCAGCGGCAGCTGCCGCTCGGCACGGGCACCGCCGAGCGCGAATCGTCCACCACCCGTGCTGGTTACGGTGTAGGAGCGATCGCGCCCGACATAGGCGAAGTCGGTCGGACCGTCGAAAACGCTGTTGCGCCCGGCTAATTCGTATGTCTCGCCAGCACTGGCCACGGTGCACGAACCGGATAGCGGCACCACGACGATCTCATCGCAACGGCTGTGCGTGCGATGCGACTGTCCCGGCGCGAGTTCGATGATGTGCAGGCTGGCGTGATCCCACCCGGCCGCCTCCTGGGTGAGCGCCACCGTGTACGGCGCACGGTAGGTGCGGGCGGCGGGTACGTAATGCTTGCTGTGCATCGCGATCACCGCACCAGTGACACGGCAGTATCGACCGCACCCGCGACATCGTCGTCCGGCGGATACAGCAGTGCACGACCCACGATCAGACCCCGAACACCCGGCAGCGCAAGGGCTTTCGCCCAGCGCGCATAGGTTTCGGCAGGGCTGGTCTGCGGGTCGCCGCCGAGCAGGAGGGTGGGCAAGGTGGTGGCATCCATGACGCGCTCCATCTCCGCGACGACGGGCAGCTTCAACCAGGTGTAGGCCGAGGTCGAGCCCAACCCCTGCGCCAGATGCACGCTCTTGATGACCGCATCCGGTGACAGGTCGTTGACCACATCGGTCCCCGGCCCATCGGGCCGGTGCGATATGAACGGCTCGAGCAATGCGGTCAAACCGAACTCGGCGAGATCATCGATGGCGGCGGCGCTCGCGGTCATCATCGACAGCGTGCCGGGATCGGCGAGGTCGAACCGGTTGAGCATTTTCGCGCCGTTGAGCCCGGCCGCGGCAGTGGCCCGCGCGGTATAGCCGGTCATCCGGTCGTCGAGCTCGAAATCCGCACCAGCGATACCACCGCGGTTCATCGAGCTGAAGACGACCTTGTCCTCGAGCGCGCCGAGCAGCAGCAGATCCTCGAGGATGTCAGCGGTGCCGAGCACGCCGTCCACACCCGGCCGAGCCAATGCCGTGACCAGCCGGTCCAGCAGTTCCTTGCGGCTGTTCATGGCATATGGGTTGCCGGATGCCGACAGCGCGCCGCGGGCCGGATGATCGGCGGCGATGATCATCAACCGGCCGTCGCCGCGCACCAGACCCCGGCGGGTCCGCGTGGCGAAGGCTCTGGCGATGGCGCCGGGATCGGCCGCACGCAACTCGGTCAGCTCGGCATAGGACCGCACTGCCGCAGGTGCCGAGGTTGAATCGGGCCCGCCCGTCTCCCGGCCACCGCCCCTCATCGAATCGCTGCGCGACGCTACCTTCATTTCTGGGCCTCCCCGGTCAGTGACAGTGCGACGAGATCGTCGATTTCGGCGCTGGTCGGCATGGCGGTGGAGCATTCGAGCCGGGCGGCCACAATCGCACCGGCGGCATTGGCGCGGCGCAGGATGGTCTCCAGATCCCATCCGGCCAGCAGGCCGTGACACAGACTGCCGCCGAAGGCATCGCCCGCGCCGAGGCCGTTGACCACTTCGACGGTGGCCGGTGGCACCATCACTGATTCGTGGCGGGTCTTGCCGAGCACCCCATCGGGCCCCTGTTTGACGATGGCCAGTTCGACACCCAGATCCAACAGCGCGTCGGCGGCGCGGTGCGGATCGGTCTCGTCGACGGCGATGCGGCACTCCTCGCGATTGCCGACCGCCACCGTCACCCGGGGCAGGGCCGCGCGCACTTGTGTGCGGGCCTGGTTCTCCTCGGCCCAGAACATCGGCCGGTAGTCCAGATCGAGTATGGTGAGCGGCCGCCGTTGCCGGATCGACCAGGCATCGAAATGCGCGGCACGAGAAGGCTCTTGGGACAAGCCGGTGACCGTCGACCAGTAGACGCCCGCATCTCGGATGATGTCGGGATCTACTTGGCCGCCGGTTATCTGCAGGTCCGGTGCGCTCGGCTTGCGGTAGAAGTACAGCGGGAAATCGTCCGGCGGGAAGATCTCGCAGAAGGTCACCGGGGTCGGCAAGCTGTCGCTGGTCTGCACGAGGGCATCGGATACGCCGAGTCGGACCAGTTCGCGCCGTACATATCGGCCGAAGGGATCAGCGCCGACGCCGGACCACAGCGCGGTGCGCCGCCCGAGCCGAGCCGCCGCGACGGCGACATTGGCCGCACTGCCACCGAGGAACTTTCCGAAGGTTTCGACATCTTCCAGACCCACGCCGGATTGCAGCGGATAGATGTCGACGCCGACCCGACCGGTCGACACGACCTCGAATTGAGCGTTCACAGGCTGACTCCAGGGTCCTAGGGGGACGGGCATCGCCGCGTATCCAGACTGTGCGCCCGTCATTCCCACTTGTCAAGACTTTGTCAGGACATACTGACTTACGGACATATGCATCAAAACCTGCCGGTCGTGATTTACAGTGGAAGAAATGGGCGCTGACCTGCGCCCGCTCGCCCCGAGGAGCCGACGATGCCAGCGCCACTGGATATCGCGATCGACCGCACCAGCCCGGTCCCGCTGTATTTCCAACTGGCACAAGGCATCGAGAACGCCATCCTGGAAGGTCGGCTCGCTCCTGGAGACCGCCTCGAAAATGAGCTGGACCTGGCCAAACGGCTCAATCTGTCGCGGCCGACCACGCGGCAGGCGATCCAGGCGCTGGTCGATAAAGGGCTGTTGATGCGCAGGCGCGGAGTCGGCACCCAGGTGGTGCAGAATCAGGTGCATCGCCCGGTCGAATTGACCAGTCTGTACGACGATCTGCTCACCGCGGGCCAAGAGCCGACCACCGAACTGCTCGACTACCAGCTCGGCGCTCCAGATCCCGATATCGCCAAGGAACTCGGCGTGCCCGAGGACGCCCGCTTTGTTACCTTCCGCCGGCTGCGGCGCGCCGGAAGTGAGCCGCTGGCGGTCATGACCAATTACGTGCCTGCCGAATTCGCGCCCGCACCCGACCAGCTCGAACTGCACGGATTCTATGAATGCCTGCGGGCCAAGGGCATTCACATCGCACTCGCGCGGCAGCGGATCGGCGCGCGCGGTGCCACCCGGGCCGAGGCGCAGCTGCTGGACGAGCGCACGAACGCGCCGTTGCTGACCATGCAGCGGGTCGCCTTCGATGATTCCGGGCGTCCGATCGAAGTGGGCAGGCACGTTTACCGGGCCTCGCGGCATTTCTTCGACACCACGGTGCTGAGCCGCTGAAGATCTCAACTATTTCCCTGCCTACGCCCCGCGCGGATCCCGGCGAGCACGGTGCGTAGCGGTGCTACGTGAATGTCCTGCTCTGCCAAGTATTTGCGGTTCCCCAGCCGGGTGATGGCGAGCAGCCAGATCTTGTGTTTGAACCAGCTAGGCCAGGCGGAACTACGAGAAGCTATATCCGCCAGCGTGGTCGAGCACGATGCCGATTAGACGAAAGGTCTTCTGCTACGGCTGCTCTCGGGTTTCAGCTCGGCTCGACATGTGCACGAGGATGAGTCCGACGGCCGCTATGAGGAAGTTCTGCAGCGCCGCCGACGTGGCGTTCACTTGTTTGTTCGCCCACATCCGGAACCACTCGCCGCCGATGGTGAGGAAGCCGCCTGCGAACAGCAGGACCGCCATGGTCCAGCCGAGGCTCGACAACTTCGCTGCGAGTGCGGTTCTGGCGGAGTTCCGGCCGATCAGTGCCCACCAGCCGGTCGCCGCACCCGCGAGCAGCACGAAGCCGGTCAGATACTCCCAGGTCACGATGAGGATGTAGGCGATAAGAATGACCGTGCTGTTGGTGATGGCATGCCAGTCGGTACCGGAGTGGTGGAGCGTGGCTTGCATCGACAGCACCGCTTGCACACCGCGCCGATTGGTATCGGTGTCGATACAGTTGGTGACCGCGACGATCAGGTAGTACAACGCGGTGATCGATGCCAGCACCGTCACGGCCGTATCCCTGCTCCCGGCCACATCCAGGAACCGCTTACCACTCAGACCCATATCCGCCACCTCGGTCGACCCGGCACAAGATTTCGATACGGCCGCCTGCACTTCGAGCGACTGCCCGCGCCATCATACTTCACCCTGCGTGATTCGAAATGCTGTGATTCACAAGAGGTTCGACACCCGCCGGTCACCAGTACTCGGAGAATCTCACTGCCCCCTGATCAAGATCAGGTGGAATCTACGGCGGCCTCGCCCGACTTGGGCTCGAGGGGTGATTGCAACAGCACCGTCGAGTTGATCGAAGGGATTGTTGGATGGAGTCGTTGGGGCCGCTGTGGCTCCGGTGGTCGGGTGTGTTTGCTGCATTTCGTCATCCGGTCGACTCGTCGAACCCCTCGTCCATGCTGATCCGGTGGGGTGTCGGCGCACGGCCGACGTTGACGAAGCGCGGCGGTGGACTGTCGAGTCCACCGCCGCGCTGACGTCAGCGGGATGTGTTGGGCTGCAAGGGTTTACTGACCGGGCTGGCACTGTGGCGGCGGTCCCTGCGGGTGGTCCCCGTCCGGGTGGTCCCAGTCCGGGTGGTCACCGGGCGGCGGTCCCTGGTGGTCGCCGGGCGGCGGACCATCCGGGTGGTCACCGGGCGGCGGGCCCTGCGGATGATCGCCAGGAGGCTGGCACTGCTGTCCGGGCACCGGTCCCTGTTGTCCGTCGGCGCTCGCCGCACCGGCTCCGATGCCGAGCATGCCGAGCGCGACGGCACCGGCCGCCGCGGTCACTGCCAGCTTCGATGTGAAACTCATCTGCATTCCTCCTGTTGTCGGATCAGATCCGAAACTCCTCGGCCGCTTCTCCGTGCCGACACCGAGAATCGTTGAGCCCCAACATTTGTCCATCGTGGGCGCAAGTTAAGTGCGAGCTGTGAACCGATCAGTTGCCGGTTCGACTCTGCCCACCAGCCCTGCCCGCTCCGGACGTACCGTCGCCGAACTGGCCGGGCCCACTACCCAGCTGCCCAGGTGCACCGCTCATCGCACCCGGGCCGTTCATCCCGCCGGGCGCGGCCGCATTGCCCGCGATGATCGAGGTCGCGGTGGCGGTGCCATCGGTCTTGGTGGCGCGAATGCTCACCGTATCCCCGGCTTTCACCGTCGACGCGCTGGTCGTGCCGGAGATGGTGTAGGTCTGGGTGTAGTTGTCGCTGCTCGTGGCGGTGATGGAGGTTGCGCTCACGGCGGTGACGGTCCCGGTCTGAGTCAGCTCCGTGGTGTAGCCGCCATTGCCGTCGGCAACGACGAACTCCCCGTGCAGCGCCGCGGGAATCGTGGCATTGCCGAAACCGGGTCCGCCCGCTTGACCGGATCGACCCGACGCGCCGTTCATCGACATCCCGATGCCACCGGGGCCGCCCGGTCCATGGCTGCTGTTCGAATCGGACGAGGATGCCGCATAGATGGCACCGCCGCCCGCCGCGGCGATCGCTCCGGCAATCCCGACCGCGGCCAGGGTCTTCTTGGTGGACCAGGTGCCCGGCTGCGCGGGTTGTGGCGCGCCCCAGACCGTGTCGGGTTCCGATGGCGGCTGTTGCGTGGGATGACTCATGGTGCTCCTTGCGGTGCGGACCGAATAAATGCTCGGATCCGACCTTGGTCCGCCGACCTTGGCGTCGGCTGTGCGCTGGTTCTGGATCGGCTGGGTACGCACTCACAGCTGACGCATAGATTCGGCACAGCTACACCCCAGCGTTCGCGGTCATGGTAGGACGATGTCCGTGATGAGCGCCGGGAACGGCCCGGCCGAACGAGTTGTCATGCGCCGCGCCGACGGCAGCCCCATCACCGTGCTGGTCGTCGACGACGAGCCCGTACTGGCCGACATGATGTCGATGGCCCTGCGATATGAGGGCTGGGAGGTCGCCACCGCGGGCGATGGTCGAACGGCCGTCACGAAGGCGCGCGAGGTTCGCCCGGATGTGGTGGTACTCGATGTGATGCTGCCGGATATGACCGGGCTCGAGGTGCTGCGCAAGTTGCGCGCACAGTTGCCGTACCTGCCGGTGCTTTTGCTGACGGCCAAGGATTCGGTCGAGGACCGCATCGCCGGGCTGACCGCGGGCGGCGACGACTATGTCACCAAACCCTTCAGCATCGAAGAGGTGGTGCTGCGGCTGCGTTCGCTGCTGCGCCGCACCGGTGTGGCAACCGAGGACAGCGGCGCGCAGCTGGTGGTCGGCGATCTGGTGCTCGACGAGGACAGCCACGAGGTCACCCGGGCCGGTGAGCTTATCGTCCTGACCTCCACCGAATTCGAATTGCTGCGTTTCTTCATGCGCAATCCCAAGCGAGTGCTGAGTAAGGCGCAGATCCTGGATCGGGTGTGGAGTTACGACTTCGGCGGTCGGTCCAACATCGTCGAGCTGTATGTGTCGTATCTGCGCAAGAAGATCGACAGTGGTCGGGCACCGATGATCCATACCCTGCGCGGCGCCGGATATGTCCTCAAGCCCGCAACCTGAGGTGGCACGCCGGGTGCTGAAGCCGCGGCGCTGGTCGCTGCGGGCCCGCCTATTGGTCGGACAGGTGCTGTTGCTGGTGATCGTGGTCGTCGGTATCGGGGCCGTGACCGAATTCGCATTGCGGCAGTTCCTGGTGCACCAACTGGACACCGAACTGATCGATGTACAGAAGCGCTCACTCGGTGATGTCGGCGGCGGTCCGAGCCTCGGGCCACGACCCAGCGGCCAGCCGTCGATGCCACCGCCGCCTCCGCCGCCATCGGGTTCCGGTCCGGGACCGGACTTCCTGGACCGGCGCGGCATCCAGCCCGACACCATCGGCGCCATCGTGAACCAGGGCAGTGTCAGCAAGGCGGGCCGGATCGATGCCGACGGCACTCAGCGTTCGCTCTCGCATACCGCACAACAGCAGCTCGCCGCGGTACCGGCAAACGAGAAGCCGGTCGATGTCGCGCTCGACGGTCAGGGGCGCTATCGGGTGGTCGCGGATACGTCGTGGTCGGGTGAGATCGTTGTCACCGGCATGCCGTTGACCGCCGTCGACGCCACTCTGCTACGCGTCTTGCTGATCCTGGGGATCGTCACGGCGATCGTTTCGATCATCGCGATTACGGTCGGCATCTGGCTCATCCGGCATGCGCTCGCACCACTGGATCGGGTCGCGGCGACGGCGGCGCGGGTGGCCGATCTAGAACTGGATTGCGGCGAAGTCGTACTGCCCGTGCGGGTTCCGGCCGCGGACGCCGATCCGCGCACCGAGGTCGGTCAGCTCGGTTCGGCGGTGAATCGGATGCTCGATCACATCACCAGTGCGTTGTCGGCGCGGCACGACAGCGAGACGCGTGTCCGGCAGTTCCTCGCCGATGCCAGTCACGAGCTGCGCACCCCGCTGGCCGCCATTCGCGGCTATGCCGAACTGGCGCAACGCAAACGGGCCGAGGTACCCGCCGAGGTGGCCCATGCGATGGGTCGGGTGGACTCCGAATCCCGTCGGATGACGGGTCTGGTCGAGGACATGCTCTTGCTCGCGCGGTTGGATTCCGGACGTGGGCTCGAACACGAACCGGTGGATCTGACCCAGCTCACGGTCGACGCGGTGAGCGACGCGCATATCGCCGGTCCCGAACACCGCTGGGATCTGGAGTTGCCCGACGAACCGGTGGTGACCACCGGTGACGCGGCCCGGTTGCATCAGGTGCTCACCAATCTGCTCACCAACGCGCGCGTCCACACCGGTCCCGGCACCACGGTGCTCACGTCGCTGGAATTCAACGGCGCCGGGGGAGCCGTGTGGCGGGTGACCGACGACGGTCCTGGCATCCCGGAAGCCTTGCAGCCGATGGTCTTTCAGCGTTTCGCGCGCGGTGACTCGTCACGCTCCCGACGGGCGGGCAGCACCGGTCTCGGCTTGGCGATCGTCGCGGCCGTCGTCAAGGCACACGGCGGCGATATCTCCGTCGAGAGTGCGACCGGCCGTACCGAATTCACCGTGCGTCTGCCCGGTGCCACCGCCGCGAACTGAGCGCTGCGCCACACAGCGAACTCACAGTTACGGCAGAGCTTGCAACTATGTCCGGTCGCGACGATCGAAGCATGACGACAACATTGCTGGGAGCTCTACCCGCTGCGGCGGTCGAGCCATCGGATGCGCGGCCATCCGGGTGCGGCCCGCTGTGGCGGCGGGTATCGCTCGCGGTGCTGCTCATCGCGACAGCACTGCTGTATCTCTGGAATCTCGGTGCCAGCGGCTGGGCGAACGACTTCTACGCCGCGGCGGTGCAGGCCGGATCGCAGAGCTGGAAGGCGATGCTGTTCGGTTCCAGCGATGCGGCCAATGCGATCACCGTGGACAAGACCCCCGCAGCACTGTGGGTGATGGATATTTCGGCACGGCTGTTCGGCTTCAACTCATGGAGTCTGCTCGTGCCGCAGGCGCTCGAGGGCGTCGCGGCGGTCACGGTGCTGTACGCGGCGGTGCGGCGCGTCAGCGGCCACTGGGCCGGAATTCTGTCCGGTGCGGTGCTGGCACTGACACCGGTGGCGACGCTGATGTTCCGCTTCGATAATCCGGACGCACTGCTGGTGCTGCTGCTGACCGTCGCGGCCTATAGCGTGCTGCGGGCGATCGAAAAGGACAGCGGCACTTGGTGGTTGCCGCTCGCCGGGGTGGCGGTGGGCTTCGGCTTCCTGGCCAAGATGATGCAGGCATTCTTGGTGCTGCCCGTCTTCGCGCTGGTGTACCTGCTCGCCGCACATGCGCCGCTGCGCACCCGGATCGTTCGATCGGTGGCGGCGGTACTTGCGATGGTGGCGTCCGCGGGCTGGTATCTGGCCCTTGTCGCGCTGTGGCCCGCTTCGTCGCGGCCCTATATCGGCGGATCCCAGCACAACAGCGTGCTCGAACTGGCATTGGGCTACAACGGTTTCGGCCGGTTGACCGGTAACGAGACCGGTGGACTCGGGAACCTGAATTTCGATGTCGGCTGGGCTCGTCTGTTCGGTTCGGAAATGGGCGGCCAGATCGCCTGGCTATTGCCCGCGGCATTGATTCTCGGCGTTGCCGGACTCTGGCTCACCCGCCGTGCGCCACGCACCGATCTGATCAGGTCGGCACTATTGCTGTGGCTGGGCTGGCTGATCGTCACCGGCGTGGTATTCAGTTACGCCAACGGCATCCTGCACCCGTACTACACGGTCGCGCTGGCACCGGCGATCGCGGGCGCGATCGGAGTCGGTGCGAACCTATTGTGGCTGCGCCGCGGCGATATTCGCGCCACCGCTGTGCTGTCCGGTGCGCTGTTGGTGACTGTCGTGCTGGCCTGCGTCCTGCTCGCACGCACCCGGGACTGGCTGCCCTGGCTCGGCCCGGTGGTCGCGATTGCCGGTGTCGGATCGGCGGCATTGCTGCTGGTCGTCGGTAGGTTGCCGAAGGCCGTTGCCAGTGGAGTCCTCGCAGTCGCCTTGGCCGTCGGGTTGGCCGCACCCGGTGCTTATGCGCTGGCCACCGCGGCGACAACACACAGCGGCGCGATTCCGTCCGCGGGACCGGCCGGTGCGGGCCGGGCCTTCCCGGGCGGCGGACGGCCTAGCGGCGCCGATGGTGGCGCTGGTACGGCGGGTGCGCAGGGCGGCACCGCTGGCGCGGGTTCGCAGAGCGGTGCCGGTGGTGGGGCGGGTTCGTCGACCGGTACCGGTGGCGGGGCGGGTCCGCAGATCGGCATCGGTGGCGGGGCGGGTTCGTCGGGCGGCACTGGCGGTGGCGTGGGTTCGTCGGGCATAACGGGCGCTGGCACAGCTGGCGGCGCACCGATGGGCGGAATGTTCGGCGGCATAACACCGGGCGCGAACCTGACTGCGGTACTGAGCACCGATGCCGACGTCTACACCTGGGTCGCCGCCGTCGTCGGCTCCAGCAACGCCGCTGGATACCAACTGGCCACCGGTGATCCGGTCATGGCACTCGGCGGTTTCAACGGCACCGACCCGGCGCCCACGCTGTCGCAGTTCAAAGACTATGTGGCCCAACACAAAATCCACTACTTCATCAGCGCCCAGATCATGGGTGGGATGCGCGGATCGGCGAGCGGTGGCAGCCAGGCAGCCAGCGAAATCGCGGCCTGGGTTCAGGCCAACTTCAGCGCCGAGACGATCGACGGTGTCACGGTCTACGACCTCACCGCCACCAACTGACCAAATCTCGAGTACACGAGAGGGACTGGATATGACCATGACCGAAGCGCGGCCCGTGCGGTACGCCGAACCGGCGGGTCCGCGGCACGCGGGCGCGCACCAGAAACGAGCGACTCGATGGCTGTTCGGCCCGCCCGAGCAACCACGCTGGGCGCGCCCCGGATTGTGGACCCTGCTGGCGGCCACCGCCGTGCTCTACCTGTGGGGACTGAGTAAATCCGGTTGGGCCAACGACTTCTACGCGGCCGCGGTCCAGGCGGGCACGCAGAGCTGGAAGGCGCTGCTGTTCGGTTCGCTGGATTCGGGCAACGCCATTACCGTCGACAAACCACCCGCATCGCTGTGGGTAATGGGCTTGTCCGGCAGGCTGCTCGGCTTCAGCTCGTTCTCTATGCTGCTGCCCCAGGCGCTGATGGGAGTGGCATCGGTCGGCTTGGTGTATGCCGCGGTGCGCCGCTGGAGCGGCCCGGCCGCCGGATTGCTGGCGGGTACGGCGCTCGCCGTGACTCCCGTTGCGGCACTGATGTTCCGGTTCAACAACCCGGACGCACTGCTGGTGCTGCTGCTCGTCGCCGCGGCGTACTGCACGGTCCGCGCCACCGAGCGGGGCAGTGGACGCTGGCTCGTATTGGCCGGTGTGGCAGTGGGATTCGGCTTCCTCACCAAGATGATGCAGGCCTTCCTGGTGCTGCCCGCGTTCGGGCTGGTGTTCCTGGTCGCCGCGCCGATCGGCTTCTGGCGTCGCGTCGCCAAGCTGCTCGCGGCCTTTGTCGCAATGGTGATTTCGGGCGGCTGGTTCGTCGCCCTGGTCAGCCTGTGGCCCGCTGACTCGCGTCCATACATCGGCGGCTCGACCGGCAACAGCCTGCTCGACCTCGCGCTCGGCTACAACGGTCTCGGCCGCGTCCTCGGCGGCGAGGGCAATGGTGGTGGCGGCGGTGGCGGTGGCAACACCGGCTTCGGCGGCAGCACCGGGATCACCCGCTTGTTCGGCGATTCGATGGGCACCGAAATCTCCTGGCTGCTGCCCGCGGCCTTGATCGGTCTGGTGGCTGGTCTGTGGTTCACCCGGCGCACACCGCGAACCGGACGCACCCGCGCGGGCCTGATCCTGTGGGGCGGTTGGCTGCTCGTCACCGGCGTCGTATTCAGCTATATGCAGGGCACCATGCACCCGTACTACACCGTCGCCCTCGCCCCGGCGATCGCGGCGCTGATCGGTATCGCGGTGGTCGAGTTGTGGCGCGGCCGCCAATTCGTCACGGCGCGTATCGCACTCGCGGCCATGTCCGCCTCGACCGGTATCTGGAACTTCATCCTGCTCGACCGCACACCCGACTGGTACCCGGCACTGCGCTGGCTCGTGCTGATCGGTTCGATCGTCGTCGCGGCCATTGTCGCGGTCGGCGCACACCAACTCGGCAGGTTCACCGCCGTCGTCGCCACTGCTGGGCTGCTGTTCGGCCTCGCGGGGACCACCGCGTACACGATCGAGACCGCGGCGACCGCCCACTCCGGCTCCATTCCGACCTCCGGCCCGGCCGTCGCGGGCAAGGGTATGGGTATGGGTATGGGCGGACCAGGTGGCGCCGTCCCCGATGGTTTCGGCGAATCAGGAACCGGCGCACCGTCATTCGACGGCGCGGCACCCGGACAAGCGGGTACCGAACAGGCCGGTACGGAACAGGCGGGGACCGACGCGACCGCCAACCGTGACGGCGGCGGCGGACCGGGCGGCTCGAATTCGTCGAACGCCGAACTGCAACAGTTGGTGCGCAATACCGACACCCGTTGGGCCGCAGCGACAGTGGGCTCAGGCTCGGCGAGCGGACTCGAATTGTCGACCGGCGCTTCGATTATGGCGATCGGCGGTTTCACCGGCAGCGACAATTCGCCGACGCTGGCGCAATTCCAGCAGTACGTCGCCAATGGCGATGTCGCCTACTTCATCGCGGGCGGCGGCATGGGCGGTGGCCCCGGCGGGGGATCCAATAGCAGCGGAAGCGAAATCACTGCATGGGTCAAGGCGCACTACACGGCCATCACGGTCGGCGGCAGCACCGTCTACGACCTGAGCCAGCCCATAGCCTGACCCTTCCCAACCGCCTTTCGGCTGAAAACATCGTGTATGATACACGTCACGTGTAATATGCACATTTGAGGGTGTAGTGCACGTCCTGTGTGATACACATGCGTCATTGGTGACGCGCGCATCGGCAGAAGGGTCGGGATGGATAAGCCCACGCATTTGATCGAATTCGAGACCATGCTGCTCGGCCGGTACAGCCTGGCGTCTCGGCGTGGCGCCAATCGCATGGACCGCAGCGCGTACACCCTGCTCAATCGACTGCACGGCGAAGGCCCGATGTCCATCGGGCAGCTCAGCGAAGCGCTGGGGTTGGAGGCATCCACCCTGCGTCGGCAAACCGCCGCGATGATGCGCGCGGGCCTGATCGAACGGATCCCGGATCCCGAGGGCGGCATGGCTCGACTGTTCCGCATTACCCCGGAGGGAAGTCGCCAGCTCGACTCCGACCGCACCAAGAGCGTCCGCGATCTGGACAACATCATGGCCGACTGGACGCCCGACGATGTCGCCGCCTTCGCCGCCTACCTCGAACGTTTCAACACCGATATCGAGCGCTACCACGGCCGTCCATGGCCGCGGCATTCCACCATCAGCCATTGATCACGCCGCACGCAGACTCTGTCGGATCCGGTACTTCTGCACCTTGCCGCTCGGCGTGCGCGGAAAGTCCTCGACCACGACTAGCTCCTCTGGCCATTTCTGCTTGGTCAGCCCCGCCTCGGCGAAATGCGCCTGCAGATCCGCCAGCGTCGGGGCATCCGAACCCGGGTGTAGTCGCACCACCGCGGCCACATGCTCGCCGAGCCGAGCATCGGGTGCTGCGACGGCGACCGCTTCGGCGACCGCCGACATGGTCAGCAGGACCTCTTCTACCTCGAGCGCGCTGATGTTCTCGCCGCCGCGGATGATCAGGTCGGAGGTGCGGTCGGTAATAGTGAGGAATCCGTCCTCGTCGAGCACGCCGATATCGCCGGTGTGATACCAGCCCTCGTCGTCGAAAACCTTCGCGGTGAGCGCCTCATCGGTGTAGCCGAGACACAGATCCGGTCCGCGGCTGAGGATTTCGCCGTCTTCGGTGAGCCGGATCTCGATGCCGGGCTGCGGATCGCCGTCGGTATAGAGCCGCTTGGGCTCCGGTGCGGTGCAGTTGGAGGCGGTGATCGAGGGGTGTTCGGTGCTGCCGTAGGAGCGGTAGACGATGAGGCCGAGTTCGGTCAGCCGCTCGGTGACCGAACTCGGCACCGATGCGCCGCCCATGCCCGCGTACTTCATGTGCAGCAGATGTTCGGCGGTGAAGGCGGGATGGTCGACCAGGCTGGTCAGGTAGTAGGGCACGCCACCCGCGACGGTGATGCCGTAGGTGGTCATGAGGGTCAGGATCTGTTCCGGATTCCAGGTGTCGACCAGGTTGACCGCGATGCCGTCGCGGATCGGGATGAGGAAGGCATTGAGCATGCCGATGAAATGGCCGACCGGCGCGGCGGTGATCTGCGGACCGAGGTCGGCCGGGTAGTGCTCGGCCAGTTGGCGGGTCTCGCAGCCGAGGGTTTGATGGCTGTGGATCACGCCCTTCGGCGCGCGGGTAGTGCCCGAGGTGAAGGCGATCAGCGCCGGATTGGCCGGGTCGACCTCGACGACTCCGCTGAACGGCTCCGCATCGAGCAGATCGTCGAAGGTGTGTCCGACAACCCCGACGATCGGCACCTCCGCGTATACGGCCGGGTCGTAGTCGATCGAACCGAATCGGTCGGTCGTGACGAAGACGCGTGGACGCACCGCACCCAGGATGTAGCCGACTTCTCGGGGGCCGTAGATATGCACGATGGGTACCACGATCGCGCCGAGAAAGGTTGCGGCCCAGAAGGTTGCGGCCGCCTCCATCCAATTGGGCAGCTGGAAGGCCACTACATCACCGGGACCGACACCCCGCTTGTGTAAGCCCCTGGCCAGTCGGCGGGCGACCAGCTCGACATCACGGAAGGTTCCGGTGTAGGGCCGGACCGGCGAATGCACGCGGAACCTGGCGTCGGGGGCGGCGGCCAGACCGCGCGCCAGCAGGTCGCCGAGCGAATCGCGGGTCCACCAGCCTTCGGCTTCGTACCGTTTGACCAGTTCGGCGGGGATTGTGCGCATATGGACTCCAAGTACCCGGCGCGCGGGCACAAGTCGGCCACACCCGCGGCGCTGTCGGGTGGTTACGGGATGGGTGTCGGGGGCTGCCGCTCTGAATATACTATTCTCCAGAAAGTAGAATGCCAATATCTTGATCGGAGAACTGACATGGTGGAGCTCGAGCTGAGTGACGGGCTTGCGGTCGTCACCATCGATCGCCCGCAGGCGCGCAATGCCATCGCGCCGGAGACGATGGATCAGCTCGAGAAGGCACTCGATGCGGCCGAAGGAGCCCGCGCGCTGGTCATTCGTGGCGCCGGGGACAAGGCCTTCGTCTCGGGTGGAGATCTCAAGCAACTCAGCGCGATTCGCACTCTCGAGGCCGCCGAGGAGATGGCATGGCGGATGCGTGGCATCTGCGATCGGCTCGCTGCCTTTCCCGCCCCGGTGATCGCGGCGTTGAACGGTCACGCCTTCGGTGGTGGCGCCGAAGTCGCGGTCGCCGCGGATATTCGGGTCGCCGCCGACGACATCAAGATCGCGTTCAACCAGGTCGCGTTGGCGATCATGCCCGCCTGGGGCGGTGCAGAGCGGCTCAGCGCATTGGTCGGTCGAAGCCGAGCGCTGCTGCTCGCGGGCTCGGGGACCGTACTCGACGCCGCCGAGGCCGAACGCGTCGGCTTGGTGGACCGGATACTGCCTCGCGCGTCGTTCGAGGAGGGTTGGCTGGCGCTGGCTCGGTCGCTGGCCAACCCATCCTCGGGCGAGATCAAGCGGGTGCTCTCCGGGGTATCCGCAGCGGAGGCGGTGAATGCCTTTGCGCACCTGTGGGTTTCGGACGAGCACTGGACGGCGGCGGATAAGGTGCTGAACCGGCCGCGCTGATCGGCTCAGGAGCCGGGCGCGTTGGTATATGTCGCGCCGAATTCCGCAATGAAGTCGAAGGTCGCGGCGGCCTCGCGCGTGTGACAGGAGACGACGATCCAGTCGACACCGGCCTTGGCCAATGTCGCGAAGGCCGCGCGGTGCCGGTCGGCATCGACCGCCGGGGTGCTGATGCTCGCGTCCGGGTAGGAGTAGACCAGATCGATGTGCTCGGTCCGGTCCGCGTCCTGGGCCGCCGATCGCACCTCGGCCATCTTGGCGGCGAGCTGGTCGAGTGTGCCGAGTTCCGGTGTGCGCGCGGTGGTGCTCAGCTCCGCGCCGCCGGTCATCGGGATCCAGCCCTGGGCGCGCGTCGCGACCCGGCGGCGGCTCAGCTTCGAGTTGCCGCCGATCCAGATCGGGATCGGCTTCTGCACCGGCCGCGGCCGGGCGATCACATCGCGGGCGCTGAAGTGGCGACCCTGATAGCTGAACGGTTCGCCGCTCCAATGCAGTGGCAGCACGTCCAGCGCCTCGTCGAACAGTGCGTTGCGCTCATCGAAATCGACTCCGAGAGCGTGGAATTCGCTCTTCTGATAACCCGTGCCCAGACCGACGATCGCGCGGCCGCCCGACAGTTTGTCCAGCGTCGCCGCCGCTTTCGCCAGCAGGAAAGGATTGCGGTAGGGCAGGACCGCGAGATAGGTGATCAGTCGGAGGCGTTCGGTCACACCGGCGACATAGCCGAGTGCGACGAACGGATCGAGCGTCTGGTGTCCGCCGGAAGCCAACCATCGGGCGCCGGGAACCGGGTGCTCGCTCAGTGACAGTCCATCGAATCCGGACCGTTCGGCCGCGATCGCCACATCGCGCAGTGCGCCGACGTCGAGCATGTCACCGTCGTAGCCGGTGGTCTCGGGATAGTGCAGGATGAATCGCATCGGTGGGTGGTCCTCCCTGTGCTCTGCGTGCTCGACCGGTGTCGAGGCGTGCGAGTGCTCGTGACCGGAAAGGGCCTCCGCAGGATAAGAATCACCTTTCCGGTAAATGAGAACCGTACTCTCGAGAAATGTCGACCGGCAAGGGGCCGATAAGGTCATCGAGCGCCTGCGAAAGCGGGCGTACTCGATCCTGCCATCGGACAGTAGGGAAGTAATGGACGATCACACCCTGGCAGCGGCGCTGGCCGAGGAAGCAGGCGAACTCCTGCTCGATATCCGCTCCGAAGGCGGGGCGGTCGGCGACCGGAAGTCCAATATCCTGCTGCTGGATCGGCTGCGGGAGGCGCGTCCCGAGGACATCGTGCTGTCGGAGGAAAGTCCGGACGACCGGAGTCGCATCGGACGGTCCCGGGTGTGGATCGTCGACCCGCTCGACGGCACACGGGAATACGGCGAACCACCGCGTGCGGACTGGGCCGTGCATGTCGCCCTCGCGGTCGACGGCCGAGCGGTGGTCGGGGCGGTGGCACTGCCCGCTGCGGGACTGGTCTTACACACCGGGCAACCACCCGCGTTGCTGCCACCGCAATCCGGTCCCATCCGGGTGGCCGTGTCGCGGAGTCGGCTCTCCGAGGAGGTCGCGCAACTGATGACCAGGTTGTCGGCGACGCCGGTCCCGATGGGGTCGGCCGGCGCCAAGGCGATGGCAGTCGTGCGCGGGACCGCGGATGTCTACGCCCACTCGGGCGGTCAATACGAATGGGATTCGTGCGCCCCGGTCGCCGTCGCAGCTGCGGCTGGGCTGCACGTCTCGCGTCTCGATGGGACCCCGCTGCGCTACAACCGCCCCGACCCCTACCTGCCTGATCTGCTCATCTGTCGTCCGGAACTACGTGACACCGTGCTGGCCGCCCTGCACTAGAGAATGTAATTCTCGGATATGTAAGTTATATTATCGCGGTGTTGAAGGCTCGGTTCCGCGGGATCCGGACAAGAATCCTTGTCATTGCGCTGGTACCCAGCCTGCTGCTGATCTGCATTGGTGTGGGTACCTCGGTCTATCTGTTCAATGACGCGCGGCACGCCGAGGGCTTCGCGCGCACACTGGACACTCACCTCACCCCGACGCGCGAATTGGTCCTCGCCGTGCAACAGGAGCGACTGCTGTCGGTGTCCCAGTTGGCGGGTGCGGTCGTCGATCCCGGTGCACTGGTCGCTGCCCGGATGCGGTTCGATGCCGCGCTGAATTCGCTGGCGGCGGCCGAAGCCGAATTCCAACGCGTGGGCGGCAGCGCGATGGGGAACGTCGTGGCGGCCTTCGAAGAGTTGAAGACTCGGTTACCGGAGCTGCGCAGTGCGATCGATGCCGGTCGGCTACCGGTCGCCGACGCCTACGACTTCTACTGCCGACTATTGGACGGCATGGACGAGGGGTCGGCAACGATCGGACAGTTCGCTCCGGATGCGGCCACCGGCTCCGAACTCACCCGCAATCTGGGGCTGTTGCACGTGGTCGAATCCATGTCGCGCGCCAGCGCGCTGACCGCCGCGGCCGTCCGCCCGCAGGGCCTGCCGCCCAACCTGTCCGCCGAATACCGCAACCTGGTCAGCTATTACCACGTCGAGATCGCGCGATTGGCTACCGAACTCGATGCCGCCAACGCGCAGCGCGTCGCCGATGTCACCGCTTCCCTCGCCTGGCAGCAGGTCAGCGCGATGGAAAACGCCATTGTCGAGGTGCGGCCCGCAAGTGCACCGCAATTGCCGATGAGCGTCGCGCAGTGGCGCGCGGCGGCGGACGAGGTGAACCAGCAGTTGGTGACACTGTGGGTCGGGCACGCCAAGCAGAGCCAACGGCACGCCGCCGATGCGGGTGCCCGGCACGGGCGCGACTCGTTGCTGGCCGCGAGTGTCGTGAGTACGGTCGCTGTGCTGGCGTTCCTGTTGTCGCTGTGGCTGGCCAATCAGCTGATCGGACGCTTGAAACGCTTGCGCTCGGAAACGCTTGCGGTGGCGGAGGTTCGGTTGCCGGAGACAATGCGACGCCTGACCGAAGGGGTGCGCATCGATCCGAAAACCGAAGCCGCACAGCTGGATTTCGGTACCGACGAGATAGGTCAGGTCGCACAGGCATTCAATCGGGCGCACGGCGCTGCGGTCGCGGTCGCGGTCACCGAGGCGAATACTCGCGAGGGTGTGCGCGCGGTATTCAGCAATATCGCCCATCGCAGCCAGATCGTCGTGCACCGACAGTTGGAGATTCTCGACGCGGCCGAACGGCGACAGGAGGATCCAGCGCTGCTGGAAACACTGTTCCAGCTCGACCATCTCGCCACCCGAGGGCGTCGCAATGCCGAGAATCTCATTATCCTCGGCGGCGGCCGCCCGGGTCGACAGTGGCGACGTCCGGTTGCGCTCCGGGATCTCGTCCGCGGTGCGATCGCGGAAACCGTTCAATACACGCGGGTGTACACCAATGCCGGACTGCCGTCGGTATTCGTCAACGGCGCGGTGGTCGCCGACCTCATCCACCTACTGGCCGAACTGGTCGACAATGCGACGGCGTTCTCGCCGCCGCAGTCGCGCGTGGATGTCAGCGGCAATCTGATCGGCACCGGCGTTGTCGTGATGATCAGTGATCAGGGCATGGGCATGTCGGATTCGGAACTCGAACGCGCCAACGAAATGCTGTCCGACCCACCGGATTTCAGCGTCGCGACACTGTCGGCGGATGCCCGGCTCGGGCTGTTCGTGGTGGCTCGGTTGGGTATTCTGCACGGTATTTCGGTGTGCCTGACCGAATCCGACTACGGCGGAGTTCGGGCCGATGTCGTGATCCCGACGGCGGTGCTGGCCGCGGAGAATGCGGCCATTGCTCCACCGACCGCTGTGCAATCGTGGTGAATTCGATTCAATCGGACCGGGCGTCGGTCATCGTGGTCAGCGCCACCGGGCCGCTCCACCCGCACGGCTGCCCGCAGGTGGCGACTAGTTGCGATTCGGTGGCGCCGTCGGCGAAGGTCTGAGTCATCGCCGCGGCGCTGGCGGGATAACCGCAGCGCGGGCATTTGCCGAAGTAGTGCGGCACCTCGACGACCGAGAATCGGATGGGCGTATTCATGGTGTGGGCCTTAATGTTGCGTGGACCGCGCGTCCGCCCAGCGCGCGATATCGGTTTGGTCGGCGCTCGGCCCCAGATCGGCCGCGGCGCGTGCCCACAGCTCGACGGCGCGCTCGCCGAGTGCGGCCGGTATGCCGAGCGAGGCCGCCAGATCAGTGGCGATGCGCATGTCCTTGAGCATTAGTCCGAGCGCGAAACCGGAATCGAAAGTTTCCGGCAGAATCGCCTGCGGGAACTTGAGTTCGGTTGCGGCACTGCGGCCGCTTGCGGAATTGATGGTCTCGATGATCACGGCGGGGTCCAGGCCGAAACGACGTCCGGCCGCGACACCTTCGGCGGCGGCGAGCAGGTTGACCGCGGCGAGCAGATTGTTGATCGCCTTAACGGCGTGACCGGCTCCCGATGCACCGATGTGCCTTATCTTGCCCAGCGGTGCCAGCACCGAATCAATTTGGGCAACAGTGTCTTCCCGGCCCCCGACCATGATCGTCAGAGTACCGTCGGTAGCCCCGCGCACGCCGCCGGACACCGGTGCGTCGACCAACATGATTTGGCGCTCGGCCAGCCCCGCCGCCAGTCGTTGCGTCGACTCCGGTTCGGAGGAGCTCATATCGATCACGATCGTGTCCGGCCCCAGAGCGGCCAGCACTTGCTCGTCACCGAGTACGGATTCGACGACGGCGGAACTGGGCAGCATCAGAATCAGGTGAGTGGCTCCGGCGGCGGCCGCGGCAGCGCTGGTCGCGACCCGACCGCCGATGGCGACCAGGGCTTCGCGGGCGGTCTCGGACGGGTCGAATCCGACGACATCGAAACCCGCTGCTACCAATCGCCGCGACATTCGCGCGCCCATGGTGCCGAGACCGAGGAAGGCGATGTGTTCACGTTCAGGCATCAGCGTGCTCCTGCAGGATAGGTCCGGCGATTCGGAACGCTTCGACTCCGGCGGGGACACCGGCGTAGATCGTCGCGTGCAGCAGCACCTCCCGGATCTCCTCCGGGGTGACGCCATTGGTCAACGCTGCCCGCACATGCGTAGCGAATTCCGTGGACCGGTTGAGCGCGGTCAGCATTGCCAGGGTGATCATCGACCGGTTGCGGCGGTCCAGGCCGGGGCGGGTCCATACTGCGCCCCAACAGTATTCGGTGATCAGATCCTGCAGTGGCTCGGAGAAGTCGGTCGCGGCGGCCAACGCCCGGTCGACGTATTCAGCGCCGACGACCTCGCGGCGGACCTGTAGTCCGCTCTCGTAGCGCGTGCGTTGGTCGGGATCGATTGTCATATCCGGCAATCCTTTCGGTGATCAGTCGAGGAACAGGTCCGGTGTCGGGTGCGCGCCGCCGCCGTAGCGGGACAGGTCCTCGACGCCGCCGAATCGGGCCAAGGCCTCGGCGTCGATGAAGCAGTTGCCGGTGATCTCCCGTGCGGGCTGGGACACGATCTCGATCGCGGCATCGGCCATGATCTGCGGACTGCGCGCGGCCGCGAGTTGATTCGTGCCGTCGTCGAGGTTGGCCACGGCGGAGGTGGCGATGAAGGTCTCGGGCCACAGGCAGTTGAATGCGATTGCGGCCTTGGCGTATTCGACGGCCCAGCCCTGCGACAGCAGCGTCATTCCGTACTTCGACAGCGTGTAGACCGGGTGCGCGCCGAGCCAGCGCGGATTCATGTTCACCGGTGGCGCGATGGTCAGCACGTGCGGGTTTGCCGAATTGCGTAGGTGCCGCACGCAGGACTGGGTCAGCAGGAAGGCGCCGCGGATATTGATGTCCATCATCAGATCGAACTTCTTGGGCGACAACCGCTCGGTCGGCTCGGTCGCGATGGCGCTGGCGTTGTTGACGCAGATATCGATGCCGCCGAAGCGTTCCAGCGCGGTGCCCACCACCCGCTGCACATCCTCCTCGCGGCGCACATCACCCACCACGGCGGCCGCCTTGCCGCCCGCGGCCTCGATTTCGGCGGCCGCGGTGTAGACGGTGCCGGGCAGCCGTGGATGCGGTTCGGCCGTCTTGGCCAGCAGCACCACGTTGGCGCCGCGTCGGGCGGCGGCGACCGCGATGGCCAGTCCGATACCGCGGCTGGCGCCGGAGATCACCATCGTGCGGTCGGTCAACGGTCGGTGCTGATCGGGCATCGTGCTCCTCGGGAAAACGGGGCTGTGAGAACTCACTCGCTTCAGATGGTATTGGCATTCTCTTTTTTGGCAAGTAGCGTATTCACTGATGAACGACCAAGTGCAGACCTCGTCCGGTATCCCGCTCGAGCCGGTCTACGGACCGGACGACCGGCGTGCCGATCCGCCCCGGCCGGGCGCATATCCCTTCACGCGTGGCAACTTCGCCTCCGGCTACCGGGGTCGGTTGTGGACGTTCCGGCAGTACTCGGGCTTCGGCACAGCGGAGGAATCCAATCGGCGCTATCGGTATCTGCTCGACCAGGGCGGCACCGGACTGTCGGTGGCGTTGGATCTGCCGACTCAGTGCGGCTACGACTCCGACGATCCGGAGGTGAGCGAGGAGGTCGGTCGGGTCGGCGTCGCCGTGGACACCCTCGCCGACGCCGAGGTGCTCTTCGACGGCATCCCGCTGGACAAGATCAGCACCAGCTTCACCATCAACGGGACCGCGGCGATCCTGTTGGCGTTCTATGTGGCGGCCGCGGAGAAAAAAGGGGTGTCGCGGGAAAAGCTCACGGGCACCATCCAGAACGACATCCTCAAGGAGTACGCCTCGCGTGGCACCTGGATCTGGCCGCCGGAGCCGTCGCTGCGTTTGATCGCCGACACCATCGAGTTCTGCGCGGCCGAGGTGCCGCGGTTCAACGCGATCTCGGTGGCGGGCGCGCACTTTCGCGACGCCGGGGCGACCGCGGTGCAGGAGATGGCCTTCACCCTCGCCGACGGCGTGACCTACTGCGACACCGTGGTGGAACGCGGCCGGATGACGATCGATCAATTCGCGCCGCAGATCTCGTTCTTCTTCTACACTCACGGCGACTTTTTCGAGGAGATCGCGAAATACCGTGCGGGTCGGCGTCGTTGGGCCACCCTGGTGCGCGAGCGATACGGCGCGAGCACGGATAAGGCGTCGATGTTCCGGTTCGGCTGTGTCGCCGGCGGCGCGTCGCTGTATGCGCCGCAGGCCCAGAACAATCTGGTGCGGGTCGCCTACGAGTCGATGGCCTCGGTACTCGGCGGGGTGCAGTCGATGTTCACCGCTGCGTGGGACGAGCCGTTTGCGCTGCCCAGTGAGGAGTCGGCGACGCTCGCTTTGCGCACCCAGCAGATCCTCGCCTACGAGACCGGTGTGACGCGGGTGGCCGATCCGCTCGGCGGCTCCTACTTCGTCGAGGCGCTCACCGACGCCACCGAGGCCCGCATCGTCGAGATCATGGCCGATCTGGAGCAGCACGGTGGCATGGTGCGCTGCATCGAAGACGGATATCTGCAGGGGCTGATCGCCGACGAGGCCTATCGGCTGCATCAGGAGGTGGAGTCGGGCTCGCGTCCGGTGGTCGGGGTGAACCGATTCGTCTCCGACGAGCCCGCACCCGATATCGGCACCTACGAACTCGACGCCAAGGGACGGGAATTGCAGCTCGAGCGCCTGGCCGGGGTGAAGGCCGAACGAGATCCCGCTGCGGTGCGTGCCTGTCTCACCGCTTTGTCGCATGCCGCTGAAGGAGACGGAAACCTGATGCACAATCTGATCGACTGCGCCAACGCGTACTGCACCGTCGGCGAGATGACCGCCGCACTGAAGTCGGTATGGGGCGAGTTCCAGCAGCCGGTGGTGTTCTGATGCCCGCACGCGTACTCGTCGCCAAGCCGGGGTTGGACGGGCACGACCGCGGCGCCAAGATCGTCGCCCGCACCCTGCGCGACGCCGGGTTCGAGGTCATTTACACCGGCATCCGCCAGCGTGTGGAGGACATCGTGTCGATCGCGTTGCAGGAAGACGTCGCCGTAGTCGGTTTGAGCATCCTGTCCGGCGCGCATGTGTCGATGACGACGCGCGTCGTGGACGCGCTGCGGGCCGGCGGCGCGGGGGATATCGCGGTGGTGGTCGGCGGCACCATCCCGCAGGCGGATGTGCCGCGTCTGCTGGAAGCCGGCGCGGCCGCGGTCTTTCCGACCGGTACCGCGCTGGAGACGCTGGTCACCGAGATCCGCGCGCTGTGCTTACCCACCCCGTCGGCTCCGCCGACTGCCGTCCCCGAGTGCTTACCCACCCCGTCGGCTCCGCCGACTGCCGTCCCCGAGACCGAAACCTCGACGCCGTCGTGATCCTGAGCGGCCGCAGTCATCTGAAAGAGCTTGGAAACTGGAGGAATTCATGCGAATCGGAGTGATGATCGGGCCGGAGAAGGGGGACTCCGCGCGCAAGCTCGCCAGGATGCTCGACGATATCGAATGGGCCGAAACCGCGGGCCTGGACACCGCCTGGATTCCGCAGATACCCACCGATTTCGATGCACTGATCACCATCGCGCTGATGGGTATGAAAACCACCCGCATCGAATTGGGCACCGCGGTAGTGCCATTGCAGGCGCAGCACCCGATCGCCCTTGCCCGCCAGGCACTTTCGACGCAAGCCGCTGCTGGGGGGCGGCTCGCACTAGGTGTCGGTCCCTCGCATCACTGGATCGTGCAGGACATGCTCGGGCTGCCCTATACGAAACCGGCGGCCTACACCCGCGACTATCTGGACGTGCTGAATGCGGGTCTGCGCGGGCCCGGCCAAGTCGATATCGAAAACGACAGCTTCACCGTGCACAATCCGCTCGACCTGGGCCCGGTCGCGCCGGTGCCGGTGCTGATCGCCGCACTAGGGCCGGTCATGTTGCGCATCGCCGGGGAACAGGCCGACGGCACTATTCTGTGGATGGCCGACGAGCGCGCGGTGGCCGACCATGTCGTCCCGAAGATCACCAAGGCCGCCGCCGACGCCGGGCGGCTCGCACCGCGCATCGTCGCCGGGCTGCCGGTGTGCCTGTGTGCGCCGTCGGAAATCGACGAGGCCAAGGCGCGGGCCAACCGGATTCTCGGCGAGGCAGAGGTCTCGCCCAACTACCAGCGGCTGCTCGAACAGGGTTCGGCGCGCGATATCGGTGACATCTGCGTCGCGGGCGACGAACAGGCGATCGCGGCGGGACTGCGGCGCTTCGCCGACGCCGGTGCCACGGACCTGTCGGTGCGGCTGCTGCCCATCGGCGACACCCGCGACGAACTCATCGCCTCCAAGCGCAGAACTCGGGAGATGATCGCCGAACTGGCGAAGGAACTGCGGTGAGCGAGCGTCGGCGAGTGAACCATCGACACAGCGCGCAATGGCGCACGACGGAGCCGAGCGTCAGCGAGGTGCAGTCGTGAGCGAGCGTCAGCGAGTGAACCATCGACACAGCGCGCAATGGCGCACGACGGAGCCGAGCGTCAGCGAGGCGCAGTCGTGAGCCAACCGGTGCCCGGCGCGGCGGCGGGGCCGCTGGCGGGGATCCGGATACTCGAGGTGGGCACCATGCTCGCCGGTCCCTACGCCACCATGATGCTCGCCGATCTCGGTGCCGAGGTGACCAAGATCGAACCGCCGAACGGGGAGATTTCGCGACAGGTCGGCGACTCCTATTTCGCGAGCCTCAACCGCGGCAAGCGCAGTATTCGACTCGAATTGGCCAGCTCCGCCGGACAGCGCCGACTGGCCGAACTCGTCGCGCAATCCCATGCGCTGCTGGTGAATTTGAAGCCGTCGGCGATCCGTCGCCTCGGCCTGACCTACGAGTCCCTGCGGCAGTTCAACGACCGGATCGTCTGCGTGGCGATCACGGGCTTCGGCTTGGACGGCGGTGAGGATCCCGCCTTCGATTATGTGATCCAGGCGGCCGTCGGCATCGCCGCGATGACGGGCGATCCGCAGGGGCCGCCCACATTGCCCGGCTATTCCTCGGCCGACAACTCGACCGGCCTCACCGCCGCGCTCGGCCTGCTCGCCCAGATTGTCTCCGGCCGCGGTGGGCAGGTCGACGTCTCGCTGTACGAGGTGATGCTCTCGCAGCTGAACTACCATGCGTCGGCCTATCTCAACGACGGCAAACAACCGCAACGCCGAAACTTCGGCGCACATTCGTATTACGTTCCAGCACAGCTCTTTCCAACCGCCGACGGTCATCTGGCGCTGTTCATCACCCACGATGGTTTCTGGAAGGTCTTCGCCGCCGAGGCCGGTGTCGACGGGTTCGAGACAATGGCCGAGCGGGCCGCGCATCGCGACGACGTGCTCGCCGCGGTGACCGCCGCCCTTGCCACCGATACCGCATTCGGCTGGGAATCTCGCCTGCGGCCGCTCGGTATTCCAGCGGCCGCGGTGCGCACCCTGCCCGAGGCACTGGCCGCCTCCCCTGAAACCATCGTCACCGTCGGCGATTACCGGCTGATCGGCAGTCCGATCCGGATCGCCGGATACCGGCCGCGATACGGCCCGCCGCCGGTGCTCGGCGAGCACGAAATGTAGGCGTGCCGCTGGGCTGGCGGTGCCTGAGCGGGCACGCAAAGTCTGTCCTGTTTTCGCGGGACGAGTCGGTTTCGAAATATTGCTCACCGGTGGTGGCAGCCAGTTGTGAGTTCCAGGAAATATGCTGGCCACGAAGGGAAAACGGGCTGCGACAGCCGACTAACGGAACGGAAACCGACCGGTGCTGTTCTGAATGCATGGAAATCATGTCATGGTTCAAGTCCAAGTCCGGCGCGGCCACGATCGCCGAGCCCGGCACAATCTACGAGCAGATCGGGGGGCAGGAGGCACTCGAGGCGGTAGTCGAGGACTTCTACGTCCGCGTCCTCGCCGACGACCAGCTGGCGCCATTCTTCACCGGTACGAACATGTCTCGGTTGAAGGGACGGCAGGTCGAGTTCTTCTCCGCTGCGCTCGGCGGCCCCGGCCCGTACACCGGTGCCCCGATGAAGCAGGTCCATCAGGGCCGTGGCATCACGATGCACCATTTCACCCTTGTGGCAGGCCATCTGACCGATGCGCTGACCGTCGCCGGGGTGCCGACGGCGCTGGTGGAACAGATCATCGGGGCTATTGCCCCGCTGGCCGACGACATCGCGTCCGGCTCGGCCTCCGAGTCACCGCGCTGACCCTGCCTCCGTTGGCCACCGCCTACGCTCGGCGACCATGAGGTGTAGGCGCAATGCCCGTACCTGGCCGGGAACACTTCGACTCCGTCGCCGCCGAACTCAACATCCCGCAACCCAAAACGCTCAGGTCTTGTCCTGCGCGAACCAGCAGCGGCGCTTTCGTCATTCCGGGGCCGTCTGCATCGTTCGTCGAGTGCTACCCCGATCAACTTCCGTACATACTCACCGATAACAGACTGTCCAGCAAGGCTCCTGCTATCCCGCGCGGCTGCGCGATGGCCGCGGCCGGGTCCGATCGAACCGACTGAGGCTCAGGGCAATCGCGGTGGCAGGGCAAAGAGCTGAAATACCTCCTCGACCTGGTAGGCGACCATGTGCGTGATGCGGTCGCCGTCAATGGTGAAGACCTGCAAGGTGTGCAGCATGTAGCCTCCGTCGGCATCGCGGACGTAGGCCGCCAATGCGGGTCCGCCGTTGGCCCCGACCGGCACCAATTGCCAATCGGTGCCGCGGGTGTCGAAGACGCGGGCCATGAACCCGACGTAACCCTCCCGGCCGAGGTACCAATTGAGCATGGGCGGCATTTCCATGATCACGTCGTCGGCCAGCAGTTTCTCCAGCGCGGCCAGGTCGGCGTTCCGGAAGGCGGTGACGTAGCTGTCCAGCACGGCCCGCTGCTGCGCGCTCTCGGTGACCTCGTCCTCTCGTATTCCATTCTGGTTCAGCGCCTTACGTGCCCGCTGCAACGCGCTGTTGACCGCCGCCGGTGTCATATCCAGCGCCAGCGCCACCTGCGCGGCGGGCCAGTCTAGTACCTCGCGTAGCACCAGTACCGCCCGCTGGCGCGCGGGCAAATGCTGCATGGCCGCAACCAGCGCCAGTCGCAGACTGTCTTGCGCCAGTACGGCTTCCGATGGATCGGCCAGCATGGAGTCCGGAATCGGTTGCAGCCAAGGGATTTCTCCGCCGTGGACCAATGCCTCGCGTGGATCGTCGCCGGGTGCGTTGCCCAGACCGGAGGGCATCGGTCTGCGCCCGCGCTGCTCCAGCGCGGTCAGGCAGGCATTGGTGGCGATCCGGTACAGCCAGGTCCGCATTCCGGCCCGGTTCTCGTCATAGCTGTCGCGCGCCCGCCAGGCTCGCAACAGCGTCTCCTGCACCAGGTCCTCGGCGTCTTGCACCGACCCGAGCATGCGATAGCAATGTGCGAGCAACTCCCGCCGATACCGGTCGGTGCTCGCCGCGAAATCCACGTCCGCCATGCCCTCAGCTCCTCGAAAACGCCCCCATCGAACTTTTCTACACCGCGAGCGATGAATCGGGCACGGTCCGCCGGTAGGTACTCGTGAGCCGCTCACCGCGGCCGTGACCTCAGGAGGAAATCATGACCGACACCGCAATGCGCACCGACCGCGAGGCCGTCCTCGACGTACTGAACAATCTCTACCGCGCCTGGGCCGCCAACGACGCCGACGCCTTCGTCGCCGACTACGACCCCGACGCCACGTCCATCCTCCGCGGCGTCTTCAACTCCGGTCGTGCGGCCGTCCGAGACCGGATGGCCGCAGGTTTCGAAGGCCCGCTGCGCGGCTCGAAAACCCTGGACGAACCCCAACTCGTCCGTTTCCCTACCCCCGACACCGCCATCGTCGTCAGCCGCAGCGCGGTCGTGATGGCAGGCGAAACCGAGCCCCCTGCCGACCGCTGGGTGATGGCCACCTGGACCCTGATCCGCCGAAACAACCGCTGGCTCCTCACTGCGTACCACAACTGCCCGGCCTAGTACTGCAACAGGTGCGCCCAGAGATCAGGAGGTGATCGTTTTGCGGTCATGACCTGTGTCGGAAGCTCGTCGTCGCCTGCCGGTGTGAGTCCGGTCCGGGTAGCT
>NZ_JBFANH010000047.1:0-43728 GCF_040674755.1 Nocardia sp. NPDC049737
TACGACAAACTCGCCGTCCGCTTCCTGGCTACCGTCCACATCGCCGCCATCGACCTGTGGCTACGGTGACCCGACTTTCGAAACACGACCTAGGTCATCAGCAATCGGACGACCGCAATGCCGCCAACCACGACGATCACCGCACGCAATGCGGTTGGCGGCATCCGCCTGCCCAGCTTCGCGCCGAGTACGCCGCCGATGATCGAGCCGACCGCGATCAGCGCGGCGACCCGCCAGTCGACGTCGGCGATCATCGTGAACACCACCGCGGAAACCGCGTTCACCAGCAGACCGAGCACATTCTTGACCCCGTTGAGCCGTTGGATGTCCTCGTGCACGAACACTCCGAGCAAACCGATCAACAACACGCCCTGGGCCGCGCCGAAATAGCCGCCGTAGATGCCGCACAGAAATATCGCGACGTACAGGATCAGGCCACCGTGTTCGGGCGCCGGACCGGTATCGGCCGCGCGACGTTCCTTCACCCAGCGCGCCAGCCGCGGCTGAACCACGACCAGGATCAGCGCCGCGATGATCAGCACCGGCACGATCGCCTTGAAGGCCGCGGCGGGCAGGATGAGCAGCAGGATCGCGCCGGTGGTGCCGCCGAGCAGGGACGCGCTGCCGAGCCGGACCAACCTGGCCCGCTGCCCTTCGAGTTCGCGCCGATAGCCGTACGCCCCGCTCACGCCACCGGGAACCAGACCGATGGTGTTCGACACATTCGCCGTGACCGGCGGAATTCCGAAGGCGAGCAGTACCGGGAAGGTGATCAGTGTGCCCGATCCCACAATGGTGTTGATGCCGCCCGCCGCGATGCCCGCGCCGAAGACCGCCAGTTGTTCCAGCCAAGTCATATGAACCTACCTCCAGCCGGTCGGAACGCTAATCGTTACGTCGGATGACCGGACGATGGGGACCGGGCTTTCGGCGAGGCGTCGAGGCACGGTAAACTCGCCGGCATCATGCAGCGGGCACTTCTTCTCGGCCGCCGCGACGGGGTCTGATCGGACCGGCCTCCCGTCGCGGGGTCCTGCCGCGCCGGTCGACCCGACAACTGGGATCCACCACACCCTGGAGAAACCGCATGTCCCCCGCTGACGCCTACGTATCCGGCTCGCGCACCATTACGGCTCCGAGTAAGCCCGCGCCTGCCGACCAGCCCGTCTGGAACCGGCAGAAGAACTCGTCCATGCCAACCTTCCGCTACCGGCCCTTCGCCGAGGAGGTCGAGCCGATCACGCTGCCCGACCGCACCTGGCCGGACAAGATCATCGATCGCGCTCCCGGCTGGTGCGCCGTCGACCTGCGCGACGGCAACCAGGCCCTGATCGACCCGATGAGCCCGGCCCGCAAGCGCCGCATGTTCGACCTACTGGTGCGGATGGGCTACAAGGAGATCGAGGTCGGCTTCCCCTCGGCCAGTCAGACCGATTTCGACTTCGTCCGCGAGATCATCGAGGACGGAGCGATTCCCGACGACGTCACCATCCAGGTGCTGACCCAGTGTCGCGCCGAACTGATCGAGCGCACCTTCGAGGCGTGCGCCGGTGCGACCAATGTGATCGTGCACTTCTACAACTCGACCTCGGTCCTGCAGCGGCGTGTGGTGTTCCGCGCGGACCAGGCGGCGGTGAAGAAGATCGCGACCGATGCCGCCGAGCTGTGCCTGCAGATCGAACAGAAGTATCCGGACACCAACTGGCGCTACGAGTACAGCCCGGAGTCCTACACCGGCACCGAACTGTCCTACGCCAAGGAGGTGTGCGACGCGGTGACCGAGATCATCGCGCCCACCCCCGACAAGCCGATGATCATCAATCTGCCCGCGACCGTCGAGATGGCGACCCCGAATGTGTACGCCGATTCGATCGAGTGGATGAGCCGCAACCTGGCCCGCCGCGATTCGATCGTGCTGTCGCTGCATCCGCACAACGACCGAGGTACCGCAGTGGCCGCCGCCGAACTGGGCTACCAGGCCGGTGCCGATCGCATCGAGGGCTGCCTGTTCGGCAACGGTGAGCGCACCGGCAATGTCTGCCTGGTGACGCTGGGGATGAATTTGTTCTCCCGCGGTGTGGATCCGCAGATCAACTTCTCCGATATCGACGAGATCCGCCGCACCGTCGAATACTGCAACCAGCTGCCGGTGCACGAGCGCCACCCCTACGGCGGCGATCTGGTCTACACCGCGTTCTCCGGTTCGCATCAGGACGCGATCAACAAGGGTCTGGACGCGATGAAGACCGCGGCCGACGCCGCAGAATCCGATATCGACGACATCGTCTGGGAGGTGCCGTACCTGCCGATCGACCCCAAGGATGTGGGCCGCACCTACGAGGCCGTCATTCGGGTCAACTCGCAGTCCGGTAAGGGCGGCGTCGCCTACATCATGAAGACCGATCACGGACTGGTGCTGCCGCGCCGGCTGCAGATCGAGTTCTCCCAGGCGATCCAGAAGATCACCGACGGTGAGGGCGGCGAGGTTTCGCCCAAGGAGATGTGGGATGTCTTCGCCGACGAATACCTGAGCCCGATCCGTCCGCTGGAGCGGATGCGGCAGAAGGTGACCGCCTCCGAGACCGACGGCGGCGTGGACTCGATTACCGCGGTGGTGAAGGTCGAGGGCGTCGAGCAGGAAGTCACCGGCGCGGGCAATGGACCGCTCGCCGCCTTCGTCGATGCGATCGCGACGGTCGGATTCGATGTGCGCGTGCTGGATTACTCCGAACACGCGATGTCGGCAGGTGACGACGCGCAGGCCGCGGCGTATGTGGAGTGCGCGATCGGCGACAAGGTGGTGTGGGGTGTCGGCATCGCCACCTCGATTACGACCGCCTCGCTGCGGGCCGTGGTGTCGGCGGTGAACCGGGCGCACTGAGCCGGAGTCGCCGGACCGAGCCGATAAGCGGAGTCTGCACGTTGCGTCGGCGAGCACGGGAACGCTGAGTCCGACTGCGCGATTCGGGTCCGAAGGTCGGCCCGGAAGCGGGTCAACTGATTCGGTCCGATCGATCGGGACACCTCGGCTCAGACCTGAGAGTACGGTGGGGGCCGGGCATCCGTTGGTGACAATTCGTCGCCGACCCGGGCGCCCGGCTCTCGAACTTGCTGTTGGACAGTGTTTTCGAGTTACGGCTGGTCGCGGTGTTTGACGCGACGCGGCGGCCGTGTATACCACGGCGCGGGGCCGAATACCCCGTGCTAGCGTTGATTCGCATTCAAGCGCCGAGCTCTCTGCTCGAATTACCGAGCAGATGGGGGAACTGTGACAACTAACGACCACAACCCGACTTCTCCGCCCTGGCTGCAGAGTCATTCGGTGGATACGGCCGAGGTCACCACCGACTCCTCGGCGCCGGATGAAGCGGCCGAGTCCGCACCCGTCGACGCGGAGCCCGCAACCGACGAGCATGAGGCCGCCGAGGTTACCGAACAGCCCGACGAGTCCGAACAGTCGGAGTTCACCGGATACCCGGGCGGGCCAACGGATCAGACCAACTACCCGCAGGCCGGAGTGCCGCCGCAGCAGCAGTACGGACCGCCCGAGGTTTTCGCGCCGCCCGGAACGCCTTACAACACCGGTCAATTCGCGCAGTCGCATCAGCCGGGTCCCGGCCAGAGCGGAAACCATCCGGTTCAGCCCGAGCCGTCCTATGGCGAGTACCGGCAGGAGATCGGGCCCGATGGGCTGGTCCGACGGGTCCCGGCGGAAAGTCCGCCCGAGCCGCCGATCTACAGTTGGGCGCCGCCACCGCCGGTGCAGCAGCCGCCGATGTATCAGCAGCCGCCCATGGGACAACAGCCCCCGATGGGACAACCACCCGTGGGCCAGCAACCACCGATGGGCCAGCAACCGCACACCGGGCAGCTGCCGTACGCCGAGCAAGGGCCGCACACCGGGCAGCTGCCGTACGCCGAGCAGGGGCCGGGCACCGGTCTGATGCCGTATGGCGAGCAAGGTCCGGGCACCGGCATGATGCCGTATACCGAACAGGGCCCGCCGCCGGGATGGCAAGGCGGCCCGCCGAATACCCAGCTGCCGTTCCAGCCGCAGCATGTGCCGCAGCCCGGCCAACCGGGACATTCGGTCAATGACCTGAACCTGCTCAAGCGGGCGCGCAAGGCGCCGCGCAGTGGCTGGCGGCGCGCGGTGCACAAGGCTTCCGGCGGCATGATCAATCCGGGGGAGTCCGCGGCCGATGTCGTCTACCGCGATCTGGTCGACCGGGTGAATCAGCCGGTGCGCGGGGACTATCGGATCGCGATCCTCTCGCTCAAGGGCGGCGTCGGCAAGACCACGACCACGGTCGGGCTCGGATCGACGTTCTCCTCGCTGCGCGGCGACCGAGTCATCGCGATCGACGCCAATCCCGACCTCGGCACCCTGGCGCATCGTGTGCCGCGCCAGACCCGCTCCACCGTGCGCAATCTGCTCGAGGATCAGCACATCAGCAGGTACTCCGATGTCCGGGCGCATACGTCCCAGGCGCCGAGCCGACTGGAAGTGCTTGCCAGTGAACAGGACCCTGCGGTTTCCGAAGCCTTCAGCGAGGCCGATTACCGCCAGGCCATCAGCATCCTGCAGTCGTTCTACAACATCATCCTCACCGACTGCGGTACCGGTCTGATGCATTCGGCCATGGCCGGTGTGCTCGATATGGCCAGCTCACTGGTGCTGGTGACCTCACCCGCCATCGACGGCGCCCGCAGCGCCTCGGCCACCCTGGACTGGCTGGACCACCATGGCTACGGCAAGTTGGTCGAGCGAACCGTGGTGGTGGTCAACGCATCTCGCCGCGGTGCCTCCACCGTCGACCTGGACCAGCTACGCAAACTGTTCCTCGACCGCACCCGCGCGGTCCAGGTGGTGCCCTTCGACGACCACCTCGCCGAGGGCGCCGAGATCGACCTGGAACTGGTGAGCAAGCCGACCCGGCGCGCACTCCTGGAACTGGCCGCCATGGTCGCCGACGATTTCGGCTACATCGGCAACCAGCAGTACCGCCCGGGCCCGCCCCGGCACTACTAGCGTTTCGAAGCACGTTGTCCGAGACAGGTTCGATCCGTCGTCGCCATGGCGGCCAACGGATTGAGCATCCGAGGCCTGCCGCGTATCCCGAGAATTCCTGGCGCAGACCGTGTGACACCCTCGCATAGACCGCAACCGGTGTGACCGTGCCACACGGTCGTCGCCAACGCTGCGTGAGCGACTACTCCGCGGCGACTTCGGCTGCGGTGGTGTGGGAAGGCTCGAGAATTCACATGACGCACAGCGATGGGCACCCTCGCATAGGTTGCAACCTGTGTGCGGAGGCCACATGGTTTGCGCCAGCGTTGATTCGGCCGCTATTCGGCGGCGACTTCGGTAGCCGCAGTTCGGAAGGCTTGCAGGACGGTGGCTATGGCGGGGCGGGTCACGGTGTGGGGGCGGGTAGCCAATTCGTAGAGGCGGGCGGCGCGGACGCCGGACAGGCGTAGCACGGCGAGGTCCGGGTGGGCCACCGCCCAGCGCGGCATGAGGGCGACGCCGTAGTTGGCGGCGACGATGGTTTCGATGACGCGGAAGTCGTTGAGGCGCTGGGCAATACGAGGTTGGACACCGGTCATGGTGGCGATCGAGCGCAGCACGTCGTCGACCGGGAAGCCGCCGCGCACGCTGAGCCAGGTTTCCTCGGCGAGTTCGGCCGGGGTCACCTCGGTGCGAGTCGCGAGCGGATGGGTCGGTGCGACAACGACATCGGTGGGTTCGCGCATGATAACCGTGGTGCTGACGCGAGGGCCCGCGATACCCGGCGAGCGCTCGTCGCGGTGTGTGAGGACGATGTCGTAGTCGGCCAGCAGCCGCGGCACTTCAGTCGGCGGCAGATCCTCGTCACGGGCGACAACCTCGACACCACTGTCGGCCAGCGCAGGCAGCACCCGTGGCAGCAGCAGCGCCGCGCCGGACGGGAACAGCGCGACCCGAACCCGGCCACGCGCGGACCCGCGATAGTGCGCCATCTCCGCAACCGCACGATCCATCGCGGCAAGTACCTCATCAGCACGCACCACAAGCGCCTGCCCCGCATCGGTGAGCCGAACCCGCCGCCCATCCGGCTCGAGCAACGCGACACCCGCTTCCTTGGCAAGCACCTTGAGCTGCTGCGATACCGCGGAAGGAGTCATCGAAAGTGCCTCGGCCACAGCTGCGATAGTCCCGCGATCCGCGAACTCCCGCAGCACCCGCAGCCGCTCAACCGCCATCGGTGGCCCAACCCGCACGTCCAAAACCATTAAGCGATGCTACATCGATAGTGCATATTTATTCGATTGTTCTTATCAGTTTCATTACCGACGATAAGGAATGTGACCAATCGTGATCGCTTGCTCGGGCTTACCGTTGTCCTGCTCTGGGGCCTGAACTTCATTGCTATCCGGGTAGGGCTGGACCACTTTCCGCCGTTCTTTTTCGCTGCGCTGCGGTTCGCGGTGATCGCGGTGCCGGTGTTGGTGTTCGTGCCGCGGCCGAAGGTGCCGCTGCGGTGGTTGCTGCTGTATGGGATCGGATTCGGGATTCTGCAGTTCGCCTTTCTGTTCACCGCGATGCGTGCGGGCATGCCGACCGGGTTGTCCTCGCTGGTGCTGCAATCCTCCGCGCCGTTCACCGTGGTCCTGGGCGCGCTGTTCCTGCGAGAGCGGCTGCGGGGGACCCAGTTGCTCGGCATTGCCGTCGCCGTGGCGGGCATTGTGGTGATCGGGCTCGATCGCGCACAGCAAGCGGCGCTGCTGCCGGTGCTGCTAACGCTGGCGGGTGGTCTGGGCTGGGCCTTCGGCAATATCGGTTCACGATTGGCCACGGCGTCCGGCGATGTCGAACCGCTGCATCTGACGCTCTGGATGACGGTCGTGCCGCCGATCCCGATGTTCGCGCTGTCCGCATTCATCGAAGGACCGACTACCGGCTTGCACGCCTTGACCGATGTCACCTCCCCCGGCGGCTGGCACGCACTGTTCGGCCTCGCCTACATCGTCGCGCTCGGCACCATCGCGGGCTCGGGCCTGTGGACCTACCTGATGAGCCGATACCCGGTCAGCACGGTCGCGCCCATGTCCCTGCTGGTCCCGGTGGTCGGCATCCTCGCCGCCTGGGCCGCCTTCGGCGAGGACCCGACGCCACTGTCGCTGCTCGGCGGAGCCATCGTGATCGCGGGTGCGTTCGCGGCGACGAAGGCGAGCCGCCGCGATGCGAACGCCCCAGCGGCGGAATCGGTGTCGGAACCGGCCCTGGGCACGCAACCCCGATTGGTGCAGGCCTGAGCCGACCCCGATACGACTACCGCAACGGCCAAACCGGATTCGACCCTGTCCCAGCGCCGGAGCCACCCCTGCGCACACAACCCTGGTTGGAGTCGGCCCGAGCCGACCGCCACGCCGATTACAGCAGCGATGGAACCGGGTGCGACCGTACCCCGGCACCGGAGCCGCTGCTCGGCAGGCAACCCTGGTTGGTGCATGTCTGATCCATTGCACGCTCGTCAACACAGCCTGCGATAGACAACCCAGCACAGCCGCACGCGATTTACCTGCCCTCTTCTTCCGCACCTGGGAAGTATCGGCCGCCACGGCGCCCTGACCTGCGAAGTTTGCGTATGACGCCGGTTCGAGAAACCAACTCGGCTCGGTCACACCGCCCGGTAATGTCTGCCCCGCTGTACTGGTCGAATGCGAGGGAGACCAGGTCCAGGCGGCGGCGTCAGGGGTGGGTCGGCGCACCCACCAGCAGTCGCTTTACAGTGTTCGCGGCGGTAGAGATCAGGTCCGAGGCTAGGCAGCAAAAGACGCGCATGGCAGAACAACAGTGGACCGTTTCGCGAAGAACAATGCTTCGCGGCACGGTTGCGATGGGGGTAGCAACGGCGGGGGCGCTAACGGCCGGCGGGCTCAGACCAGCGCCTGCCGCGGCCAATCCCGGCGGCAGGCAGGTCGCGGTACTCGGCGGTGGGGTCGCGGGATTGACCGCGGCACACGAATTGGCCGAGCGTGGGTTCCAGGTCACCGTATTCGAAAGACGTGCGCTCGGGGGCAAGGCGCGCAGCATCCCGGTGCCGGGCAGTGGGTCGGGCGGACGGCCGGAGCTACCTGGTGAGCACGGCTTCCGCTTCTTTCCCGGCTTCTACCAGCACATTCCGGACACCATGCGGCGAATTCCGTTCGCGGGCAATCCGGATGGCGTTTGGAATAACCTGATCGGCGTGCCGGAGGCACGTTTCGCCCGCAGGGGAGGCGATGATTTCCGACTTCCCTTGGGCCCCAAGGCCCGCACGAATTTCAGCCCGGACGCATTTCGTGAAACCATGGGCGCGGCAATCGCGACGGCCTTGAAAATGCCCGCCAACGAGGGCGCCTACTTCGCGGATCGCCTACTGGTCTTCAATTCCAGCTGCGATGCCCGGCGGCTGGGACAGTGGGAAAATACCTCGTGGCGCGATTTCGTCGGCGGCCACCAGCGCTCCCACGAATTCCGCGCCCTGCTCTCGCGCACGCTGACCAGCATCATGGTCGCCGCGAAAGAGGACGTCGCCAGCGTCCGCACCATCGGCACCATGGGCGAACAGTTCCTGGGCAACCCCTTCGAAATCGGCAATGACGGGGCGCTGGACCGGGTACTGAACGGTCCGACCAATTCGGTGTGGATCGATCCGTGGGTGCAGCGGCTGCGCGACCTCGGCGTGGAATTCGCGCTCGGGGCACAGGTGCGCGGGCTCGACGTGCGCGAGCGGCGGATCGCCGCAGCCCGCATCGTCGATGAAAACGGCGCTCAGCGCAGCATCGACGCGGATTACTTCGTGGTCGCGCTGCCCGCCGAACAAGCCCGCGCCCTTTGGTCGCCCGACGTGCTCGAGGTGCGCCCGGAATTGGCCGCGATGGATCGGCTCTTCGTCGACTGGATGAACGGCATCCAGTTCTATCTGCGCAGGCCGATGGATATTTCACACGGTCACACCGCCTATATCGACGCCCCGTGGTCACTCACCTCGATCACCCAGAATCAGCTGTGGACGCGCAAACTCACCGAATTCGGCGACGGTACGGTGCAGGACTGCCTTTCGGTCGATATCTCCGATTGGAACTCCCCCGGCATGCTCTACGGCAAGCCTGCCAAGGAGTGCACGCACGAGGAGATCGCGCGCGAGGTGTGGGCGCAGCTGCGGGCGCATCTGAACGATCGCGACGATCTGTTGCGCGATGCCGATCTGCATTCCTGGTTCCTCGATCCGGGCATCAGCTGGCAGGAATCCCAGCGGCGCAATGCCAATGCCGATCCGTTGCTTATCAACACCGCCGGGTCATGGGAGTGTCGACCGGAAACCCACGGTGCGCTCGAAAACCTGTTCCTGGCGGGCGATTACGTGCGCACCAATGTCGATCTGGCAACCATGGAGGGCGCCAACGAGTCCGCGCGCGACGCGGTCAATGCCATTCTCGACGTTTCGGGTTCGAATGCCGAACGCTGCCGCAAGTTCACGCTCTACCGGGCGACCGAATTGGAGCCGCTGCGCCGCATCGATGCCGACCGCTACGCCGCGGGCCAGCCCAACCTGTTCGATGTGCGACTGTGATCGATCTCCCCTCGCGGGAACATAATTCGATCGTCCGCGCCCCCGTGCCGGTGCTTTGATCGAACTATGGGCGAGACCACCGACACCAATAAGATCACCGACCCGGCCGAGCTGCGGCAGTTGCTCGGGGAGGTCATGCCGCGAGCCGCGACGAAGGAGCGCGTGGCACTGCATCCTCGCGACCGCGACTGGATAGCGGCCACCCCGTTCATTGCCTTGAGTACCAGCGATGCCGACGGCAATTGCGATACCTCGCCCAAGGGCGATCCGCCCGGATTCGTGAAAGTGCTCGACGACACCACCATCGCCATCCCGGAACGGCCGGGTAACCGCAGGGCCGACGGCTACCTGAATATCCTCAGTAATCCGCACGTCGGGCTGCTGTTCATGATTCCGGGTCGCCGCGAGACGTTGCGCATCAACGGTCGGGCCCGCCTGGTTCGGGACGCACCGTATTTCGACGACATGGTGGTCAAGGGCCATCGACCGATCCTGGCGATCGAGGTCGATATCGAGCAGATCTTCTTCCACTGCGCCAAGGCGTTCATTCGCAGTCACCTGTGGGAACCGGAGCAGTGGCCGGTCGACGATCTGCCCAGTACGGCCCGGCTCGTCAAGGAGGTCCAGACGAATGTGACGGAGTCGGTGGAGGAATTGGAGCGCTACTACTCGCCGGAAAATTACCAAGCCAAGCTGTACCGGGAGTGAGTAGGGTCACTGCGGCCGAGCGGGTGGGCCGCAGCGAATGCGCCGCCGAGCAGAACACATAGACTCGCGGCGTGGCAGACATAACGGTGCGCGGGCGACTCGCGCTGCGGGCGGCGGCGGCAGCGTCGTGGGCGTCGCAGAAGGCGGGCCGCGGCAAGGGGTCGATGATCGGTGGGCTGATCGCCCTGCAGATCGATAAGACGATCATGGATCAGCTGGGCCGGGGACGGCGCACGGTGCTGGTGACCGGCACCAATGGCAAGTCGACCACCACCAGGATGACCACCGCCGCATTGAGCACCCTCGGCCAGGTCGCCACGCAGGCCGACGGCGCGAATATGGATGCGGGCATCGTGGCCGCGCTGAGCGCGCACCGCGGGACGCCGCTGGCCGCGATCGAGGTGGATGAACTGCATCTGCCGCACGTCACCGATTCGTTGAATCCGTCCGTGGTGGTGCTGCTCAATCTGAGCCGCGATCAGCTGGATCGGGTCGGCGAGATCAATATGATCGAGCGCAAGCTGCGCGCCGGACTGGCGCGGCATCCGCAGACCGTGGTGATCGCCAACTGCGACGATGTGCTGGTGACCTCCATTGCCTACGACCATCCGAATGTGGTGTGGGTCGCGGCGGGCAGCGGTTGGTCGATGGATGCGACGAGCTGTCCGCGCAGCGGTGAGCCGATCGTCTGGGAGGGTGCGCATTGGCGCAGTACCGGCACGGATTTCGAACGGCCCGAACCGAATTGGTGGCTGGACGGCGACGAGCTGGTCGGACCCGACGGTGTCCGGCTGCCACTGAAATTGGCGCTGCCCGGACGGGCCAATAAGGGCAATGCCGCGCAGGCGGTCGCCGCGGCGGTTGCCCTCGGTGCGGATCCGGCTGCGGCGGCGACCGCGGCGGGTACCGTGCGCGAGATCGCCGGTCGCTATCGGACGGTGCAGGTCGGCGAGCACGCCGCCCGGCTGCTGCTGGCGAAGAATCCGGCGGGCTGGCAGGAGGCGCTGTCGATGATCGAGCCTGATTCGGCCGGGCTGGTGATCGCGGTGAACGGGCAGGTGCCCGACGGCGAGGATCTGTCCTGGCTGTGGGATGTGCGGTTCGAGCATTTCGAGGGCGTCCAGGTGGTGGCCGCCGGTGAACGCGCCACAGATCTCGCGGTGCGCCTGACCTATGCCGGAGTCGAGCACACAACGGTGCCGGATCCGGTGCGCGCCATCGCATCCTGTCCGGCGGGACGGGTCGAGGTGCTGGCCAACTACACCGCGTTCCGCGATCTCAACCGCGATCTGGAGGAGAAGAACTGATGGCAGCGTCGCGCAGCGATTCGACGATGGGTGGTGGCCAGTGACGGATGGGACGGAATCGACCGTACGAATCGGCCTGGTGCTGCCCGATGTGATGGGCACCTACGGCGACGGCGGCAATGCGCTGGTGCTGCGGCAGCGCCTGCGCATGCGCGGCCATGACGCCGAGATCGTCGAAATCACCCTGTCCGACCCGGTTCCCGAGTCGCTCGACATCTACACCCTTGGCGGAGCCGAGGATTCGGCGCAGCGCCTGGCCACCCGGCATCTGCAGCGCTATCCCGGGCTGCAGCGGGCCACCGCGAAAGGCGCTCCGGTACTCGCCATCTGCGCCGCGATCCAGGTGCTGGGTCACTGGTACGAGACGTCGACCGGCGAGCGTGTCGACGGCGTCGGCCTCATCGATGTCACCACCTCCCCTCAGGCCAAGCGCGCCATCGGCGAGGTGACGACCACGCCGCTGCTCCCTGGTCTCACCGCCGCCCTCACCGGCTTCGAAAACCACCGCGGCGGAACCAAACTCGGCGGCGACGCCACCGGCCTCGCGCACGTCACCCGCGGCGTGGGCAACGGTGTCGGCGACGGCCTCGAGGGCGTTGTCCAGGGCTCCGCCATCGGCACCTACATGCACGGACCCGCCCTGGCCCGCAACCCCGAACTCGCCGACCTGCTGCTGTCCCGCGTCCTCGGCGTGGACGAACTGCCACCCCTGCACCTCCCCGAGGTCGACCAACTCCGCCGCGAGCGCCTGCGCGCCTGATCGCCGATTCGAAGCTGGTCGCGGGTGATCCGCGGGCGCGCGGTGATGCCGACACCGTCGGTCGCGCGGTGTGCGAAAAGGGGCAACGCGACGCGCTTTTCCCTTGCGCCTCGGTGGAATAACGGATGATTCACGATACGCTCCCGCTATGGCGACGATCACACCAACGAGATCGGATCGGTTCGAAGAGCAGTCGGCACCAACAAATGAGCGGCGGTCCCTAGTGAGCCGACTACGAGCGTGGCGGCCACGGCCGTTGCATGCTTCGGCAATCGTCACCGGCGTCGTCGCACTAACGTCATTCGAAATGTCGTTCGCCGCGTTGCACGACCTGGCGGTGCGAAACCTGGTGGCGCCAGCGCTCGCAGCGAATGTGCCGATCGCCATCGATGGCCTGGTCGTCGGTTCGATCATCGCCACCGCCACCTTCCGGAGGGGAAGTTCGGGCTGGTGGTACGCCACGGCACTATTCGTCTTCTGGACCCTGATATCGGTGGCCGGAAATATCGAGTACGCGCGCGAAATCGGGGGTAGCCCCGTGTCTTTGGCGCTGTACGCCGGCATGCCGATGACGATGCTGTTCGCGGTGCATCTCACCCTGATGCTGTTCGGGCGCCGACGCGGGCACACACGCACCGCGAATCACGTCCCAGTGCCGCAGGAGGAGCAAGCCAAGGCAGCTCGGGACGATCACGCCTCGGCAGCGCAGGATGATCACGTCCCAGCACCGCAGGGCGATCACGTCCCGACACGGCAGGGCGATCACGTCCCGACACCGCAGGACGATCACGTTCCAGCACCGCGACTGGATCGCGCCCCAGCGGCACAAGAGGATTGGGTTTCAGCAGAACAGGACGATTGGAACCTAGCGGCGCTGGAAGAGGACTGGGACTCGGCAGCGGAGGAGGATCGGAACTCGGCAGCGCCGTCCGAGCGTGTCGTGCCGACACGGATTCCCGTGATCCTGGAGAATACCGATCCGCTGCTCATCGCTCCGAAAGCAGTGCTGCCCAACGCACTGCCCAGGACCGGTGCCACGCCGTGGATCACCCCGACGTTCGTGACCACCGGTCCGAACGGCCAGACAAAGATCAACCCCTTCTGACCCGAAACTGCTTCAGCCACAATCGGACACGTCGATGGAGTAAATGATGGCTATAACCGTTTGGCAAGACCAGGGCATAGATCAATTCCGGGAGGTCGCGGGCCGGCTCGCGTCGGTGATCCAGAGCGGCCTCGACCGATCGGGCGCGCTGAACCAGTTCGCCGAATCGGTCGGCAACGGGGAAGCATTCATCGAGTTGATGATCGAATACTCGTCGCGCTGGTTCACCGAAACCGGTGGACGCTCGACCTTGATCGGGCCGGAGTTGTTCTGGCTGCTGTCGGAGCCCAGCCCGCGCCGGGTATCCGGCACCGGCCTGCGAGCCCAGGAGTCTTATCTGGATACCGAATTGACGGCCGGACAGCGCGCCCGGATTCTGCTGCTCATCTGTGTATACGAGGCGCTGGCACAAAACCAATGGGGACCGGAAGGCATCGCGGAGCACATGATGGCGACCAACGGCATCGGCTGAAACACACAGCGCTGACCGCGCGCACCAACGGTGCGCGCGGTCAGCGTTCTCCGACGTGCCCGACGGGGCGGCACGATCGCGCTGGCCGATACCTCGGTGCCGGGCACCGGCACCAGCCAATTGCATTCCGCCACATGCAAGTTGTCGCAGAGCTGGAACCGGGCGCGACCGACGACGCCGTTCGACCGATCTACTCCGCATCCGTCGGCGGATCGCCGATCACCAGCAGTGCGCGATCGGCGAGGCTGAAACCCAGAGGGCGGGAACAGGACAGGCACACCGAATTCTCGAAGGCAATCCGTCGCCGGTGCGCTGGGACCTAAGTACCGGCGAACTCCGCCACACCGCCAATTGTCGGGCGCAGTTCGGGCGAGTGAAATCGCGCAAATCGCTACACCTCTACCGGCGCCACGTCGACGGATACGGTGATCGAGCTCTCCCTGGCGTCGGTGTAGATGATGCCACGCAGCGGGGGCACGTCGGCGTAGTCGCGGCCCCATGCGACGGTTACGTAGCGCTCGTCGGCGAATTGGTCGTTGGTCGGGTCGAAGCCGATCCAGTGGCCGGTCCGGTCGTGTGCGGTATCGCCGGGGACCCATACCGCGGACCAGGCGTGGGTCGCGTCCGCGCCGACCATGCGTTCCTTACCCGGCGGCGGATCAGTTGCCAGGTAGCCGGATACATAGCGTGCGGCCAGGCCGTGTGAGCGTAGGCAGGCGGCGCCGATTCTGGCGAAGTCCTGGCAGACGCCCGCGCGGGCCGCGAAGACGTCGGCGACCCTAGTGGATACCGTCGTCGAGCCGGATTTGTAGGTGAAGTCTTCGTAGATGCGGGTGTTGAGTTCGGTCACCGCTTCCAGTAGTGGCCTGCCGGGCTTCAAAGATTCGGCGGTGTATGCGGTGAGCTCGGGCGTGACCTCGGGTGGATGCAGGTCGAGGGTGAACTCCACTGCGAGCGGGCCATTCGCGGTGCACGGACGGGACCGCTCCCACGGCTCGGCGGTCGCGCTCACAGCTGTGGCATCTGGTACCTCGACCTCGACCATGGATTCGCCGGTGACCACGAGCTTCGTATGTTCGGCCGTGACATGGAAATACGAGGTGGTGTTGCCGTACACATCGGTGCCGATCGAGCGGTCCGATGGTGTCGGATCGATGTGGATCTCATGGGAGAGCAGGCGCTGTCCGGGAAAATCCCGGGGCGTGAGATAGGCGCGCCCATAGGAGCTGGTGACCTCGCCGGAATATTTGTAGGTGGTGCGATGCTCGACCCGATAGCGCCGGGCGGCGGCGTTGGGCACGGTCATCCAACGACCCTCGTGCTACCCCACAGCGGCTGGATGCCGATCGGCAGCGCCAGTTTCGTGGTCTCGAACGATTCGGAGATCTTGCGCAACCGCAAATGCACGCCCTCCAACAACTCGGCCAGTTCGCTACGCCGACCCTCGGCATCGGTGACATCCAGCTCGTCCGGGTCTACCCGGCGCAGCATGCGCTGGGCATCGGCCAGCAGCCGTTGCGGGCGGGAGGATCGCGAATTACCGGGCAGCGCTTGGAAGTCGGCATCGAGCCGATGCAGCTGATAGGCCAGCGAGCGCGGATTCCCGGCATCGAAAAGTAGCAGTCCGGTGACCGCCGATACTCGCACCGAATCCCGGTGCCGACGACGGTAACTCACCGACGACTCGGTCGCCTTCAGCACCGTTTCGATGACCACCCGCTCGGCTTCCGGCCGATAGGCATTCGTCAGCGCGGCCGCGAGCAATGCGGTCAGCGACAGCCCCCGTTCGATGCGCTTGCCGATATCCATGACGTACCAACCGGTATCGCGCACCAGCGATTCGGCACCGATACCGGACAGCGAAAGCAGCGCCGCCAACGACAGCGAATGCAGCGCCGACAATGCCGTTTCCTGATCATCACCGGTGAACCGATATTCCACCAGCGCCCGATCCACCGCCCCCAGAATCATCCAGGTATCCACCGACAGCTGATCGCGCACCGCCCGCGCCGCCGACCCGTACCGATGGATCGCAAACGCCATCGACCCCGGCATATCCTGATCGACAGTCAACGCCACCAAATAGTCATGCCCGGCCCGCCCTGTCCCAGGCACCGCCGCCCGCGCGGTGATCGCCGCCATCGGCTTCGAGGAATCAGCGGAGCTCGACGCAATCGGCCCCTGCTCCGCGGATTGCGACTGCGACGCAGGTGGTTCCGCGGGCAACTTCTGCACGACACCGGCACCATCAGGCAGCACACTGAGCGGAGCCAGCGTCCCCGTGGTGCGGGCCAGTGCGGCCATCAGTGCAGGCAGTGCGTCGGCGCCTGCCAGCCAGGGGCGGTAGCGATAGTCCTGGTAGCAGTCGTGGGTTGCGATCAGTTGTCGTACAACGGCTTCGGCGCGTTCGCTGTAGCGGCCCATCCAGAACAGGTCGTTGAGGACGCGGGGAGAGCTGATCGGTTCGAGGGTGGGGGCGCGGCGTTCGCGTTCCTCGTGGGTGGGTTCGGTGCCGATGGCGGCGACAGCGGCGGGCGCCGCGCGGACCCAGATGTCTTTGGCGGCAACCTCTATGACTATTCGCTCAGGCTGTAGGCGTTGGCGCAGTTGGCCGAGGCCCCCTTCCATCGCCGTATAGCCGCCGCGTCGGGCGAGCGAGAACAGCCGCATACCAACAGGTGCCGAGGTGAGCCCGCCGTAACCCTGAACCGCGGGCGCGACCGAGAACTGCGCGGGCTCCTGCCCGACCCATTGCCAGCCGCGATCCTCGATCCGAACGGCCAGCTCCGCGCGTTGCGCATTGGACAGTTCCGGACCGAACAGCGTCGCACCGTCGACCGCCGAACGAATGATCAGCCGATCCAGATTCGCGATCAGATGCGAGCGTTCGCTGTCATTGCCACCCCAATACGTCGGCGCGCTCTCGAGCGCCAACTCCTCTCCGAGCAGCGCCCGCGAGATCCGCGGCAGGAACCCGGCCAGCGCCGGATTCTCCAGCAACCCGCTGCCGATCGTATTCACCACGGTCACCGCACCGCGACGCAACACCTCCACCAGCCCGACCACCCCGAGCCGCGAATCCGGCCGCAGGTCAAGCGGATCGGAGAATTCGGCGTCCACCCGCCGCAGCACCACATCGACCCGCTTCAACGTGCCGAGCGAGCGCATCCACAGGGCACCGTCGCGCACCACCAGATCCGCGCTCTCCACCAACGGAAAACCGAGCGTCGAAGCGAGATAGGCCTGGTCGAAGGCGGTTTCGGAATGCACACCTGGACTCAGCACCACGACGACCGGATCATCGTCATCGGCCATCGGCGCGGATTCGATCAACATCAACCGCATGGCCCGCGCGAACGGTGTGAGCGGGCGCGGATTGGAATGTTCGAAGGCTTCGGGAATCGCCGTCGACACCACCCGCCGATCCGCCAGCGCGTATCCGGCACCCGATGGCGCCTGCGCCCAGTCGGCGATCACACGGAACTGTCCGTCGCTCCACCGGCTGAGATCGCAGGCGTGCAGAAACAACTGGTGTCGCCCGGGAATCGTGATGCCATGCGCGGCGCGCACATATCCGCTATTGCCGAACACCACCTCCGGCGGCAGCAGACCGGTGGTGATGGTGCGGCGCGCGCCGTAGATATCGGTGAGCACCTCATCGAGCACCCGCGAGCGCTGCACCAGCCCGGCCTCCAGCCGGGTCCAGTCGTCGGCGGAGATCAGCAGCGGAATCGGATCCAGCCGCCAAGCGGTCGGCATCGGCGGCTCGCCGGCCGCTCCCACCTCGGTGTAGTAGATGCCGTCGTCATCGATGAGCCTGCGCACCCGGCTGTCCAGCCGCCCGAGCCCCGTAGTGCCCAATTCCACGAAATCCGCGGACAACTCCGACCACATGCGCCGCACACCACCCGTTGGATCGACCAACTCGTCGTAATACCCGCCCGTCGGCCGGCCGCATTCGTCGTAGCCCGCGGAATCCGCACCCTCGGCGCGATATCTGGCGAACTGTTCGGCAACCTGCTCGCGGACACTCAGCCGTCCGGCATTCAGCAGCGTCGTCTCGGATTCCCGAGCACCCGAGCCTCGCGCTTCGTCGCGCATAGTCACCGCGCCGACCTCGCTTCCCCTGCCAGACGTTATCTGGAGCGCGGACATATGTCCGCTCGCTTACCGATCGCTGACCAGTCCTCACACCGTGCGCGCCCGGCGCAGATCGAGGATGCCCGGCGCGCCGATGTCGATGGACTGTGCTGCCATCTTCGCACGTAGTTCCCCCGGATCGACCCGGGAAGTGGTGTGGCCCGCCGCCTCGCACCGCTGGTTGCGGCGCGACACGCGACCGATCTCCCACTAGCTGTCGGGGGCTGGTGCTATGACCGATTCACGAACCGATCTCGTCTGGAGGCCATATGCGCGTGCCGACGTGCCCGTCCTGCGAGTCCGCCATCGACCACTGCCACGGCACCCTTATCGTCCACCTCGCACGCACCGCCGAATGCACCGAAGCGGACTGCATCGATCTCGACCACACACGGCACGCCTTCGTCGTCGACTGCGGTGATATCGCCGGTGGCTGCGCCTGCGCGGTACTCGCACCGGATAGGTCGCATACCGCCTGACCCCCGGCTGCGCCGGATCGGCCGCTATCAAGCACCCGTACGCTGGCCTGGTGAGCGAGCGTCAGCGAGTGACCCATCAGCACAGCGCGTCGTGGCGCACGGCGGAGCCGGGCACCGGCGAGGCGGAGTCGTGAGCTACGACCACATCTTGTTGCCGTCCGGTGTCGCGATGACGATCGCGCAGGTCGATGCGTATCTGGCTACCCAGCAGGGGCAACCGGCGACGGAACTGGTCGCGGCGATGGCGGCGGAGCTGAACAAGCGCAATGCCGAACTACCCGAGCAGGATGGATTCCTGAGTACGGTTCCGGTCGGCGGCGCGGCCACCGGTGCGGTGTTGCACGTGCCGTGCCCGTACGACGCGATCGGATTCGTCCGGCAATTGCTTTTCGAGATCGCGACACCGCTCGACTACGCGGTCTACGATCCGCAACTGGCCTGGCTCATCGATCCGGCCGGACATGTGCCCGCGCTGGTCACCCACGGCGGCGCGGGCGAATTCCCCTATCTGACGAAAGCCCTTGCCGACCAGTGGGTTTCCGAACTGGCACCGCCGAATCCGTATCTGGTCGTCGAACGTGACGAGCAGGTCTACATCCAGACCTACCGTGACAAGTCCGGGACATTCACCCTCGAATATCGAGATGGCGCCCCGGACCAGCACTTCGGCATCACCGTTACCGACCCGCAGACCGTCGCGGAGCTGATCTGGGACTGGGCCATCGACGACCGCACGCGACTTCAGGCTCTGCCCTGGAGTCGAATCACCGTCTGACGCTTACTGATTCTGTACTGCAAGCCGACCGGCCAGGGCAATGAACGAGGCCCCGAAAACTCGACGCATCCAGGTGACCACGACGGGCCGAGAAATCACCTGGTTGCGTACGGCGGCCGCGCAGGCACCGTAGATCGCGAACACCACGAATGTGGCGAGCATGAACAGTCCGCTCAGTTCGAGCATGCGCGCCAACGCATTCGGCGCACCGGTCGGCACGAACTGGGGCAGGAAGGCGAAGAAGAAGATCGTCAGCTTCGGGTTGAGGATATTGAGCAGCACCGCCGAGGTGATCACCTGTCGGGCCGAAGGCGTTCCGGCTTCGGCTTCCGGCACGGCCAATGCGCCCTTGTCCCGGAACGTGTTCCACGCCATGTACAGCAGGTATGCGACACCGAGATACTTCAGTGTCTGAAAGGCGACGGCACTCGCATTGAGTAGTGCGGCCAGCCCGGTGACGGCCGCGATCATGTGCGGAATGATGCCGAGCGTGCAGCCGAAGGCCGCGATCACGCTGGCCCGCGTTCCCCGGGAGAGTCCGGCCGCGAGCGTGAACAGCACGCCGGTTCCGGGTGTGGCGACGATGACGAGCGTGGTCAGCAAGAACTCGATGCTCATCCCCGACACAGTAACCCGTGCCCGGCCGAACGCAAGCTACAGTGCCCGCCGACCTGACAGCGCACGGCCGAGGGTGAGTTCGTCGGCGAATTCGAGATCGCCGCCCATCGGCAGACCGGATGCCAATCGCGTCACCGACAGTCCGGGAAAATCGCGCAGCATCCGCACCAGGTAGGTGGCCGTCGCCTCGCCCTCGGTATTCGGGTCGGTCGCGATGATCACCTCGCTGACATCGACGCCGTCCTCCTGATTGCCGATGCGCGCCAACAGCTCTCGAATGCGCAGCTGATCGGGTCCGATGCCGCTGAGCGGATCGAGCGCACCACCGAGTACGTGATAGCGCCCGCGGAATTCGCGGGTGCGCTCGATGGCTTGCACATCCTTGGGCTCCTCGACCACACAGATCATGGTGCGGTCGCGGCGCGGATCCGAACAGATGCGGCACATTTCGTTATCCGAGACCGTGCCGCAGACAATGCAGAACTGCACGCCGTCACGCACCTTCTGCAAAGCGGCCTGCAGCCGGTCGATTTCGGGCGGCTCGACCTGGAGCAGATGAAATGCGATGCGCTGCGCGCTTTTCGGACCGACGCCGGGCAGCTTGCCCAACTCGTCGATCAGATCCTGGACCGGGCCCTCGTACAAAGACGTCCCCGGATCAGAAGTCGGGCAGACCCGGCAGCGACCCGCCGCCGGCCAGCGGGCCGAGCCGCTCGGCAGCCAGCTGCTGTGCGTTGGACATGGCGTCGTTGACCGCGCCGATCACCAGATCCTGCAGTCCCTCGACATCGTCGGGGTCGACGATCTTCGGATCGATGCTCAGCGCGATGACCTCACCGCTCGCCTTGATGGTGACCTGGACCAGGCCGCCGCCGGCCTGTCCCTGCACTTCGGTGGCCGCGATCTCGGCCTGGGCCTGCATCACCGCCTGCTGCATCTGCTGCGCCTGGGCGAGTAATTGCTGCATATCGAACTGACCACCGGGCTGCACGGCTTGTCCTCTCTGCGGAAAATGTCATCGTTCAGCCTAGTGGGCGCGACGACGGCCGTGTCCGCAGCCCCGAGCCGCCAGATAACAGTTCGATTTTTAATCAGATGTCCGCAAGGCCACCGTCTTACGATCGATGCAGGGTCGGACCGGGTGTGTGGTGAGTTCTGGAGACAGCAATGCGGGTTCTTTTCATGGGCACTGTGGTGCTCACACTGGGCAGTCTGTTCCTCGGGGCCGCTGGCCCCGCTGCCGCCGATTCCGGCATCGTCGACCCCGAGGTTGTCGGCTCCGAAGTTGTCGACCCCGAGGTTGTTGACTCCGAGGTTGTTGACTCCGAGGCCGTCGACGCGACGGCGGACTATGGCGGCGGGTGCGTCCTCTATCCCGATAATCCGGCCGCGACCATCGAGTCGCTGCGCTTGCGATGCTCGGCCGAACAGCAGGACGCGATCTTCCGCGACGCCCCGCGCGGCGAGGTGCCGAGTGGCGTCACCAACGGCTGGGTGACCAGGCCGCCCATCATGGAGGCCGTGGCCCCGTCCTTATGGATCGGCAAGACCTTTTACACCGGCCCCGACGGCGGCTTTCTGGTGAACCGGATCACCCCTGCGGGCCTCGAGGCATGGCAGGCCGATGTCTACACCGCACCCGCGATCACCGATGGCGGCCCGACCTGGGCGTTGAACTACGCCCCCTCACCGACCCCGCAGGTCTACGACGAGATCCGCGAGGTCACGCCCAATGTTTGGTTCGGCTACTCCTGGTGGCGCGGCTACTTCCAGACCACCCTGCTGCTCACCTTCGCGCTGACGTACTAGGTCGAGCTGTACAGCCGGACCGAACCACTGACGACAGTAAGCGTGGTCTCCGAACTTCGAGACCGGATGCGCCCCTTGGTCCGGGTATAGAAAGTTCCCATGGCTCGCATCGGCATCACCGGACACATGAACATCACCATGGACACAGTCCGGTTGGTGTACGACGAGATCAGCAAGTTGCTCGCCGACCTGGGCGACCCCGTCGAACTCGTAGGGATCAGTTGTATAGCGCGTGGCGCTGACTCGGTGTTCGCACAGGCCGTGCTCGACGCCGGTGGGCGGCTCGAAGTGGTAGTGCCGTCGACCAACTACCGTGAGCGGAAGGTGGAGCCCGACCACGCCGACCTGTTCGACAAGCTGATCGCACGTGCCGACACCGTGCGCGTCATGAACTTCGACGACGCCGGGCGGGCAGCCTACGAGGCCGCGAACGAAGCCATGCTGTCATCCTGTGATCGGCTCTTCGCGGTGTGGGATGGGCAGGCCAGCGCCGAAGGCGGTACCGGCACGGTTGTCGATCTCGCGCGCCGCCACGGTGTACCGGTGCAGATCGTTTGGCCAGCGGGAGCCGAGCGCGAGTGATCACCCCTCGGCGACATGATTGCCATGGTTCGGCAAGTCGACTCGGTTGGTCCCGCACCGCTGACGGATATCGCATACGTCCGATTGCCGTCCGGCACGACATTCGCGGGTTGTTGACTCTCCCCTTGCTGGAGAGTGTTCGCTGGGAGGTATGACAGTGACGGTCTCGATCGGGGAGTTCGCCAGATTGACCTACCTCAGTGTGAAGACGCTGCGGTACTACCACGAGGTCGAGCTGCTCGAACCGGTCGCGATCGATGCGGGGTCGGGGTATCGGCGGTATTCGGTGAATCAAGTTGCGCAGGCGCATCTGATCCGGCGGCTGCGGGGGCTGGATATGCCGCTGCCGCAGATCAAGGCGGTGTTGGCGGCGCCGGATACCGAAACCCGGGATGCCGCATTGCGCGCACATCTCGAACGTATGGAGGCGGAGTTGCGGCGCACGCAGTCGGTGGTTGCTTCGCTGCGGTCGCTGCTCACCCAGGCCGCGCCGCTCACCGTCGAATACCGGTCGATCGCGGCCTTTCCGGCGCTCGCGTATGTCGATTCGGTGAGCAAGGATGCACTCGATGGTTGGTGCGCGGCCGCGTATCAGCTGTTGCACGAGACGCTGGCCGCGGCGCATATCGCGCCCGCCGGTGTCGACGGCGCCACCTATTCGATGGAGTTCTTCGAGAACGACGGGGGCGAGGTCGCCGCGTTCGTGCCCATACAGGCCGCCGCACGGATCGCCTTACCGAGCGAACTCTCGATCATCGAACTGCCCGCGCGCCGCTTCGCGATCGCCGTGCACTCCGGCCCGTTCGACGATTTCGACCGCACCTATGGCGCCCTCGGCAGCCACGTCGCCGAATACGACACCTCGCTCGCCGAACCCGTCCGTGAGCTGTACGTCCTCGGCCCGGGCCAAATCGAGGACCCCAACGCCTACCGCACCGAAGTCTGCTGGCCCATCAAACAGGGAGAACCGCAATGATACTCACGATCGGGCATATCACTTTCGACTGTGCCGATGCCGCGACGCTGGCCGGTTTCTGGTCCGAGCTGTTGAATCGCCGGCTGGACGAGAACGCCAGCCCGGAGTTCGCCACGGTCGGAACGGCCGAAGGCGTTGCGCCGGTGCTGATGTTCATCCAGGTGCCGGATAAGACGCCCGGCAAGAATGTGATTCACCTGGATCTGAAGGCCGCGGACCGGCGCGGACAGGTCGATCGCGCGATCGGCCTCGGCGCTGAGCACATCGGCGATTTCGACGAGTACGGCACGCAATGGACGACACTGGCCGATCCGGAGGGCAATCTCTTCGATATCGCGGCCGGATAAAGGAAGCCGGATAATGGAAAAGGCCCGACTCGTGTCGGGCCTTTCCTGCTATCTCAGGCGAGTTCGCGCTGCAGGTTCGCAAGCACCTCGGCCTGAATCTTCTTCAGCCCCAATGGCGCGAAGATCCCCTCGAAGATCCCCGCGATACCGCCCGCACCCTTCCACGACGTACGCAGCGTGACCTGCGAACCGGTACCGTCCGGCGTCACCGTCCAGGTGTTCACCAGCGTCGAATTCGAATCACGTTCGGTCACGATGGAATCCGATACCGACACGACCGCGTGCACGTTGCGGGAACGCTTTTCGGTCGCCTGCAAGGTCCATTCGGCGACGGTGCCCGCGCCCTGACCACCCTCGACCACCTTGTAGTCGCGGTAGTGCGCGGAGAGGATGCGCGGACGCACCTTCTCGTAATCCGCGATGGCCTCGAGTGCGCGCTGCGGATCCGCCTCGACGGCGATCGAACTGCTGGCGCTGACCTGTCCCACGATGAGCTCCTTGTCCGGCTACTGATCTTTTCGAGCGACGTACACGCAATCGCTACGGTTGCCTCCTATCCTGCCCTGTCGCCACCGCTTCGTGGAGCCCAGGGCGGTCCGCGCGCCGCGATGTTGATCACCGCGCGCCGACCCGTCCGCACTGTTAGGCTTCCCGATCAGATTGCGCCGGAGGGGATCCATGCAATACATCGTGCGAATCGGGTGTTCGAAACCGCCCGGATCACCGCCGGACTGACACGGCGAGTCCTGGGTATTCCCGATGCAACAGAAGCGTGACATTTATCCCTCGTCGGTGACCTTGCAGTGGCTTGTGTTACCGGTGCGTACTAGCGTCGAGGAGTGGCAGTGAGTCTGTTGGGGAAGGCCGGAGACGCATCGGCCGCACACGAATCAGGGTTCGCCGCGCATCGAGCGGGGGTGGACCGGCTGTTGGCCAGTTACCGCGCGATACCCGCGAACGCCAACGTGCGACTGGCCAAGAAGACCTCGAATCTGTTCCGGGCCAGGGCCAAGAACACCGCCCCCGGCCTGGATGTTTCCGGGCTCGCCAAGGTAATCACGGTGGACGCCGAGGCCAAGACCGCCGACGTCGCCGGAATGACGACCTACGAGGATCTGGTAGCCGCGACATTGCCCTACGGGCTCGCCCCGCTGGTGGTGCCGCAGCTCAAGACGATCACCCTCGGCGGCGCGGTCACCGGCCTCGGCATCGAATCCACCTCGTTCCGCAGCGGTCTGCCGCACGAGTCGGTACTGGAGATGGATGTGCTGACCGGGGCGGGCGAGATCATCACCGCGACACCGGATGGCGAGCACGCAGACCTGTTCCGCGGCTTTGCGAACTCCTACGGCACTCTCGGCTATTCGGTCCGCCTGAAGATCGAACTGGAGACCGTCCAGCCCTATGTGGCGCTGCGCCATGTCCGATTCCACGACCTGCGCGAGTTGGAGTCCACCCTCGCCCGGATCGTCACGGACAAGACCTACGACGGTGAGCGCGTCGACTATCTCGACGGTGTGGTCTTCACCGCCGAGGAAAGCTATCTGACGCTGGGCCGTCAGACCGACGAACCCGGCCCGGTCAGCGACTACACCGGCATGGACATCTACTACCGGTCCATCCAGCACGATTCCGACCGGCCCAAACGCGACCGGCTGACCATCCACGACTATCTCTGGCGCTGGGACACCGACTGGTTCTGGTGCTCACGCGCCTTCGGCACACAGAACCCGAAGATCCGGCGGTTCTGGCCGAAGCGCTACCGGCGCAGCAGCTTCTACTGGAAGCTCATCGCACTCGATCACAAGTACAACATCGGCGACAAACTGGAGGCCCGCCAGGGCAATCCGCCGCGTGAGCGTGTAGTGCAGGACATCGAAGTCCCGGTCGAGCGGACCGCGGATTTCGTCGAATGGTTCCTGCGCGAAATTCCGATCGAACCGATCTGGCTGTGCCCGCTGCGACTGCGCGAGAACCGCGCATCGAGCGCGGGGCGTCCATGGCCGCTGTATCCGCTGCAGCCGAACCGTACCTACGTCAATGTCGGATTCTGGTCCGCGGTGCCGACCGTCGCAGGTCAGCAGGAGGGTAAGGCCAACCGCGCGATCGAGCAGACCGTCACCGAGTTCGACGGGCACAAATCCCTGTACTCGGATTCGTACTACGGCAAGGATGAATTCGCGGCCCTGTACGGCGGCGAGATCTACACCGATTTGAAGAAGCGCTACGACCCGGACCAGCGACTGCTGGATTTGTATTCGAAGGCGGTGCAACGCAAATGACTACATTCAAGGACCGTTCCGATGTCTTCGCGGACCTCGGGACAAAACTCAGCATTGCCGAGATCTTCGAGATCCTCGTCGACGGCGAGGTGCCGATCCGGCTGACCGCATACGATGGCAGCGCGACCGGACCGGAGGACTCGAAGTACGCGCTGGAGATCAAGACCCCACGCGGCATCAACTATCTGGCGACCGCGCCCGGTGATCTCGGCATGGCCCGCGCCTACATCTCCGGCGATATGACCGCCACCGGCGTGCACCCCGGCGACCCGTACGACATCCTCAGGGCAATGGACGGGCTGAAGTTCCGTCGTCCGTCGGCGCTCGCATTGGTCACCATCGCCCGGTCGCTCGGGTGGGAGCGGCTCAAGCCGATCGCGCCGCCGCCACAGGAAACACTGCCGCGCTGGCGCCGGATCGCGCTGGAGGGCCTGCGGCACTCCAAGACTCGCGATGCCGAGGCCATCCACCACCACTACGACGTCTCCAACACCTTCTACGAATACGTCCTCGGCCCCTCGATGACCTACACCTGCGCGGCCTACGGTGATGAGAGCTGGACGCTGGAGCAGGCTCAGGAGAACAAATACCGTCTGGTCTTCGACAAGCTGCGGCTGAAGGAGGGCGACCGGCTGCTCGATATCGGCTGCGGCTGGGGCGGCATGGTGCGCTACGCGGCCAAGCGCGGCGTCAAGGTCATCGGCGCGACACTATCCGCGGAACAGGCCGAATGGGCACAGCAGAAGATCGCCGAACAGGGCCTGTCCGATCTCGCCGAGGTGCGGCATTCCGATTACCGCGATATCCCGGAGGCCGGCTTCGATGCCGTCTCCTCGATCGGGTTGACCGAGCACATCGGGGTGCACAACTACCCGTTCTACTTCGACTACATCAAGAGCAAGCTGCGCGACGGCGGCCTGTTCCTGAACCACTGCATCACCAGACCCGACAACACCCGGACCACCAAGGCCGGTGACTTCATCGACCGCTACGTCTTCCCGGACGGCGAACTGATCGGCTCGGGCCGGATCATCTCCGAGATCCAGAATGTCGGCCTCGAGGTGATGCACGAGGAGAACCTGCGCGAGCATTACGCGCTCACGCTGCACGAATGGTGTAAGAATCTGGTCGCCAACTGGGATGCCTGCGTCGAAGAAGTCGGCGAGGGCACCGCGAAGGTGTGGGGCCTGTACATGGCCGGTTGCCGACTCGGCTTCCAGCGCAATGTGGTTCAGCTGCACCAGGTGCTCGGCGTCAAGCTCGGACCGAACGGCGAATCGGGTCTGCCGTTGCGTCCGTGGTGGCAGCCGTAAGCAGCGACCGATACTGCCCGTCCTAGCCCAGGAGTTCATCCAGGAATAGGGCGGGCAGCGTCGTTTCGCCGGGTTGTCCCGGCGTCGCGCGCATTTCGGTGCGCAGCACCCGCAGGATGCCGAGCACACCGGGTCCCGCATCCAGAAGCGGCATAGTCCAACCGTGTTCGGCGCAGGTTGCCGCCGCTGGCAGCAGCAGTCCGGTGGCCTCGCCGACCCAGCCGGAGGCCGCCAGACATTCGGCCAGCAGCAGTACGGTATCCAATTCCGCACGGGACCGGTGCTGCTCGACCATGCGAGCATGGAGTGCGCGAGCTCGACGCACCGCGCGATCATCGGCGCGCAGCTGACGCTCGGACAGCAGTGCGCGGATCGCGGCGATCTCCTCCGCCTCCGCTGCCAGCGCCGCCGCGCCCGTCATCCGATGGGCCTGGTGGATGGTTCCGGAGATATCCGATTCGTATCCGGTCGCGGCGTCGGCGACCCGCCGGGCCGCGGTATCGGTCAGCAGTCCCAGGCGCAGCCGCTCGGCGCGTATATGCGCGGCGAGCCGAATCAGCCTGTTATCAGCGGCGATTCGATCACCCTCGTCGAGCCGGGCGGTGGCGGTATACAGATCGCCGAGCGCGGCCTTGACCCTGGCACCGACCACGAAGGTGGAAATCAGGAAGTCCACCGGCCCGACCCGGGTGACCAGCTGATGACTCTCATCGAGCAGTCGGTCGGCGGTATCCAGATCACCCCGGCGGTAACTCATTTCCCCGAGCAGCGCCGCGGCGACCCGCACCGCATCCGAGCGCGGACCCGACCTCTCCCGTGCGGTCTCCCACGCCTGCTGGAAACAACTTGTGGCAGTGGCGATATCGAGCTGTTCATAGGCCGCGGCACCCGTGCCGCACAGTCCGAAAACCGCGCCGAGTGGATCCTTGGATCGGGCGTGATACGGCGCCGCCCATTCCTGGATTTCGCGCGCGCCGTCGAAATCGAATTCGCACAATCGCACGAAGGAGGTCAGATTCGCGGCGGTCGATACGGTCCAGGCGGGTAGTTCATCGGGTTTCTTCAAACATTCGGCAACCCGATCGAGCACACCTTCGGTGTGGTCGCGCGCGATCTGATCCGAGGCCGCGAGCACCGCGGCCTGGCAGCGCTGCCGGTCCGCATCGTCATCGGTGGACGACCCGCGCGCCAGCACATTGGACAATCGGCCCAAGGCCGCGCGCGCTGCGGCGGGCTGCTGCAGATTCACATTCGCCCTGGCCACGGCCATCAGCAGTTTGGAACGCGAAGCCACCTGCTGCACCGGCAGTTTCGAAACCGTCCCGAGCAGCGTCGCGAGGCGGGACTTATCGATCAGGTCCATGCCCCCGCTCTCGAGCAGATCCAGCGCCATCTTCAGATCCGTCGCCGCGAGCGCGTGATCGACCGACTTGCGCAGCAAATTATGTTCGGCGTACCAGCGAGCTGCCTTGCGGTGCAACGCCTTCAACTTGCTCGGATCGGCCCGCTCCAACCGCGCCCGCAGATGTTCGGCGAACAGCGGCTGCATCCGGAACCACTCGGGATCGTGCGCAATGCGCCGGACGAACAACTCGCGCTGTTCGGCCTGCTCGAGCATCGTTTCGCCGTTCGGCTCCTCCGAAAGCGCCGAGGCCAGCGAACCGCTGACCCGCTCGGTGATCGAAATCGAGGTCAGGAAGTCGAGCATCTTGGGTTCGAGGGCGTCCAGAACGTTTTCGGCGAGATACTCGCGGATGCCGTGACTGCCTTCAGCGAGATTCGCGATCAACCGATCCGGATCGACATTGCCGCGCAACGACAAACTCACCAATTGCACGGCCGCCGGCCAACCGTCGGTGGCAGCGTGGATCTCTTCGATCTGGTTATCGGTGAGCGCGAATCCGTTGCGCTGCACCAGTATTTCCTTGGTCTCCGCGGTGGTCAGGCGCAACACCGAGGAGCCTATCTCGATCAATTCGTCGTGCACCCGCATCCGACTGGTCGGCAGACCCGACTGCTCACGGCTGGTCACCACGAAGCGCAGATGGTGACATCCGTTGTCCAACAGCGCATCCATCGCCCGCCGCGCACCCGCGTCGCTGACCCGGTGCCAGTCGTCCACGATCACCACGACGGTGGTTGCGCTGGCATGGATCTCATCGATCAGCGTGGAGATGACGTAGGCGACCGCATCGGCGGGCCGTTCCTCGAGCACCTGATCCAAACCTTCGCCGATATCCGGGCGGACCCGGCGGATCGCCTGGATGAGGTGGGCCAGGAACCAGATCTCGTTATCGTCGTCCTGGTCGACGCCGAGCCAGGCCACCGGGACCCCGCCATCGGCCAGCTCATTGCGCCACTGCGCGGCCACCGTGCTCTTGCCGAATCCAGCCGGTGCGTGGATCACCGCGAGTCGGCGGCGGCCACCGGCACGCAGACTGTCGAGCAGGCGCGGGCGTGGCACCGGGTCACGGGCGGGGGTCGGCGGGCGAAATTTCGTCGCCGCCGTCGGGGGCGGGGTCGGCGCGACCGGGACCGAGTTGGCCGGATGCTGGGATACCGCGGGACGCAATGTCAATGGCCAACTGCGGCGTGCGGTAACCGCCGGTCGCGTTACCGTCACCTCGGCCGCGCTCGGATGTTCCGTCTCCTCCGGCGCGACCACCGAGGTATCCAGCAGAGCCATCTCATCGGGCATCTGATCGTGCTCGGCCTGCACCGTGCGCAGCAGCTCACCGAACTCGAAAGCCGAAGCGGGCCGGTTTCCGGGATCGGTGTGCATCGCATACTGGATGGCATCGGCAACGTCGTCGGGTATGTCGTGGCCGTGCAGATCCGGCACCGGCTGGGTGGTGATCCGCAGGAATTGCGCGACCACCTTCTCCCCCGATTGCCGTTCGAAGGCGGCATGGCCGGTCAGCAGGGCGAACAGCGTCGAGCCGAGTCCGTATACATCGGAGCGGACTGTCGGGTCCTCACCCTTTAGCACCTCCGGCGCGGTGAAGGCGGGTGAGCCGGTGATCAAACTGCTGGAGGTGCGGAAACCGCCCGGAATCCTGGCGATTCCGAAATCCGTCAGCTGCGGTTCGCCATACGCGCTGAGCAGGACATTCGCCGGTTTGACGTCCCGATGCAGAATCTGGGCCCGATGCGCGCTCTCGATCGCGCCCGCCAGTTTCACCCCGGCCCGCAGGGAATCCGCCCAGGTGAGCGGACCCTGGTCTCGAATGACCTGTTCGAGCGAACCCCGGGTGCAGAAGGGCATCACAATGAACGGCTCACCGGTCGGGGTGACATCGACCTGCAGGATGTCGACGATATTCGGATGGCCGGACAGCCGACCCATCGCCTGCTCCTCGCGCAGGAATCGTTCCCGGCTCTCGGCATCGATCTCCGAGGAGAGCACCTTGACCGCGACCACCCGGTCCAATGCGTACTGGACACAGCGGTACACCACCCCGAACCCGCCCCGGCCGATCTCGACCGCATTCGACAGACCCATCGCTTCCAACTCGTCGACGATATCGATGGGCGCATGTCGCTGTGTGTCCGATTCGGCCGAAGTCGATTCGGCGTTTGCCTTGCCCGAACGCATCCGTGGACTCATGTGACCACCTCGAATTCACAACGAATCGGCGTCACCGGTGACCGAGAAACACACGGACATCGGACATCGCGACATCCCGCGATGTCCGATAGGTCACGCATACTCCAACGTAGCGCGGTATCAACCCGAGTGGGTGGCTTTCGAAACAGCGTGGTTCCGACCGCCTCAGCGCTCGGCGATGGGCCTGGTCGCGGGATCGTAGAGAAACGAGATCCGCTCCATGACGTTCTTGCGCTGCGTGTTCTGGAACGCGGCGATCAACCAGCGACCGTCTTGGCGAACAACGGTGTAGGTCTGCGTTTTCGACAACTCCTCAGGCTGCTTCGGGTCGCCCTTATAGGTATCGCCGCGGCTGGTGACAACGGCGGTATCCGGACCGTAGAAGCGGATGCCGAGGATCGAATCGGTGAGTTCGGTGCCCTTCTTGAAGCCCTTGAACAGGGCGCGGTGCCCCTCGACGATATCGGCGCGGCCCTGGTAGTAGGTGCCGACGAAGCTGGTGTAGGTGGCGTCCTCGGTGAACAGGGCACCGTAGGCGTCGGCGTCGCCGCGACCCCAGGCGTCGGTGAGTTGGTCGAGCAGATCGCAGATTTCCCGGGCCGACTGCGGTGCGGGCGTGCTGACGGTGGTGCAGGCGGGCGTGCCGAGGTTGTGCACGTCCGAGGTCTGGTCCAGCCAGAGATAACCGCCGCCCGCGGCGACACCGAGGGTGATGGCGGAGGCGACGAGGACGCGGGAGACGATGCGGCGGCGATTGCGGGGCTCGGGGGCGTTCATAGCGGATCCTTTGGGGCAGTAGGAGTTCAGCGCTCGGCGGCCGGGCGGGCGGCCGGGGTGGAGAGGTAGGTAATGCGCTCCATCAGCCTGTTGCGCTTGGTGTTCTGGAAGGCGGCGATCAGCCAGCGGCCGTCGCGGCGGACCAAGGTGTAGGTCTGGGTCTTGGTGAGTTGCTTGGGCTTGCCCTTGTAGGTGTCGCCGTGGCTGTTGACCACAGCCGTATCCGGACCGTAGAAGCGAATATCGACGATGTCGTCGGCCAGCAGGGTGCCCTTCAGGACACTGCCGAACAGGGCGCGATGCGAGGCGACGATATCGGCGCGGCCGCGGTAGAGGGTGCCGAGAAAGCTTGTGTAGGTGGCGTCTTCGGTGAAGACGGTGCCGTATGCATCGGCATCGCCGCGGCCCCATGCGTCGACCAATTCCGCGAGTACGGCCTCGATCGCCTGGGTGTCATTGCTTGTCATGATGGTCCTCCATGCTAGATTTCTTCTTAGAAGATCTTTCTTCGTGTAAGAAGTTTCTTCGTTTAAGAAGAGATTAGAAGATGGAGGTATCCGTGTCAACACCACCGATGCGCGAGGACGCGAGCGCGGTCTACCGCCGCTATCTGAGCGCGGTCATGCTGCACGGACAGGCCGGTGCGCGCGCCGTCGACCTGGGCGCGACGGACCTCTACGCGCTGAACATCCTGGAACTCAACGGCGCCATGACGCCCGGTGAATTGGGCACCCGCAGCGGCCTGACCACCGGTCCCACCACCCGCCTCATCGATCGCCTCGAAGACGCGGGCTATGTGCGCCGCGTCCCGGTCCCCGGCGACCGCCGCAAGGTGATTGTCGAATTGATCGACAAGCCAGCCGATCTCGATGAAATCCTGGCCCCTGCCCGGCGCGCCATCGGCGAAATCATCGGCGGCTATTCACCCGAACAACGCGAGGTGCTCTTCGACTACTTCACCCGCGCCGCCGACGCGTACTACCAAGCAGCCGAGGACCTGCGCCCCAGCTGAACAAAACCCGCCGCCGTGAATTCGGTGGCGGCTTTACCTTCGGATGAACTACTGTCTGGCAAGCTAGTGCCACGATCTGGGTAACCTGCTCGGCCGAGGTTCGGACACCGGGCCGAAGTCGTTGCCCAGCGGCGCCTGCGCCCCGAAACGGCGAAAAGCCCGCCACCGCGAAATGCGGTGGCGGGCTTGCCGTTAGCGAGTTACCGCGTGACTACTTGCGCAGCGAGGCCGGGACCTCGAAACGCTCACCGTAGGTCTTGGCGAGGTAGTCGGCGCGCTCCACGAAGGCCGCCTGGCCGCCCGGGTAACCGACGATGAACTGGTGCACACCACCGGTCCAGGCCGGGTAGCCGATGCCGAAGATCGAGCCGATGTTGGCGTCGGCGGTGGTGGTCAGTACACCCTCGTCGAAGCACTTCTGGGTCTCGATCGCCTCGATGAACAGCATGCGGTCGATCAGATCCTGCAGCGGCACAGCAAAACCGGCGGTGGTCTTGAAGTGCTCGCGCAGCCCGGGCCACAGGCCGAGGCGCTTGCCGTCCTCGTCGTATTCGTAGAAACCGGCCTTGCCCAGACGACCCGGACGGCCCTGCTCGACCAGGTAGTCGATGACATCCTGCGCCGGGTGCCGCTTCACACCGAGGGTGTTGTCACCCTTCTCGGCGGCCTCCAGGGTCTCCTTGGCGATCTTCTGCATCAGCGTCAGGTTCAGCTCGTCCGACAGCTGCAGCGGCGCGGCCGGGTAGCCCGCCTGCAGGCCCGCCTGCTCGATGGACGCGGGCTCGATGCCCTCGTTGAGCATGGCGATCGCCTCGTTGACGAAGGTGCCGATCACGCGCGAGGTGAAGAAGCCGCGGCTGTCGTTGACGACGATCGGGGTCTTCTTGATCGCGAGGGTGTAGTCGAACACCCGGGCCAGCGCCTCATCGGAGGTCTTCTCACCCTTGATGATCTCCACCAGCGGCATCTTGTCGACCGGCGAGAAGAAGTGGATGCCGATGAAGTCCTCCTGGCGCTTCACACCGGTCGCCAGACCGGTGATCGGCAGGGTGGAGGTGTTCGAACCCAGCAGCGCGTCCGGGGTGACGATGTCCTCGATCTCCTGGAACACCTTGTGCTTGAGCTCGGTGTTCTCGAAGACCGCCTCGATGACGAAGTCGACACCGGCGAAGTCGGCCGGATCCGCGGACGGCTTGATCCGGTCCAGCAGCGCCTTGGACTTCTCCTCGGTGGTCTTGCCGCGCGAGAGCGCCTTGGCCTCGATCTTCTCGGAGTAGTTCTTACCGCGCTCGGCCGCCTCGATGGTGACGTCCTTCAGCACGACCTCGTAGCCCGCCTTGGCCGAGACGTAGGCGATGCCCGCGCCCATCATGCCCGCGCCGAGCACACCGACCTTGCGGATCTCCTTCTTCGGGACATCCTTGGGCCGCGAACCGCCGTTGTTGATCGACTGCAGGTCGAAGAAGAACGCCTGGATCATGTTCTTCGCGACCGGGCCGGTCAGCAGCGAGACGAAGTAGCGCGATTCGATCAGCGACGCGTTGTCGATGTCGACCTGCGAGCCTTCGACCGCGGCCGACATGATGGCGCGCGGTGCGGGCATGTTGGTGCCCTTGAGCTGCTTGCGCAGGTTGGCCGGGAAGGCCGGGAGGTTGGCGGCGAAGGCCGGGCTGGACGGGGTGCCGCCCGGAATCTTGAAGCCCTTCTTGTCCCAGGGCTGCACGCCGCCCTCCGGGTTGGCCTTGATCCACGCCTTGGCGGCGGGCACCAGCTCCTCGACCGAGCCGACGACCTCGTTGATCAGGCCGAGTTCCTTGGCCTTGGCCGGGCGATACTTGTTGCCCTGCAGCAGGAACTGCATCAGCGCGCCCTGCAGGCCGAACATGCGCACGGTGCGGATGACACCGCCACCGGCAGGCAGCAGGCCAAGGGTCGCCTCGGGCAGGCCGAGCTGCACGCCGGGCACATCCGCGGCGATCCGGTAGTGGGTCGCCAGAGTGATCTCCAGGCCACCGCCGAGGGCGGCGCCGTTGATCGCCGAGACGACCGGCTTGCCCAGGGTCTCCAGCCGGCGCAGCGCCGACTTGATGGTGCCGAGCTCCTCCATGAGGGCCTGGCCGTCTTCCGGGCCGACCTTCATCATGTTCTTCAGGTCGCCGCCGGCGAAGAAGGTCTTCTTCGCGGAGGTGATCACCACGCCGGTGATGCTGTCCTTCTCGGCCTCGAGCCGGTCGACAGTCGCGGTCATCGACGTCTTGTACAGCTCGTTCATTGTGTTGGCGCCCTGGTTCGGGTCGTCCATCGTCAAAACGACGATGCCGTCCGAATCCTGCTCCCAACCGATCATGTTGGTCTCGCTCACAGCTCCGTGTCTCCTGTGTCTAATTGGCGGCGTTCGCGGTCCCTACGTGTACCGCCTCCGGGCCTGCGCGAACGCCGCCGTGAATTCTCAGCTGTCGGTTGGGTTAGACGCGCTCGATGATCGTGGCGACGCCCATGCCGCCACCGATGCAGAGGGTGATCAGCGCGTAGCGGCCGTTGCGGCGCTCCAGCTCGTCGACCATGGTGCCGGTGATCATCGCGCCGGTGGCACCCAGCGGGTGGCCCATCGCGATGGCGCCGCCGTTGACGTTCAGCTTCTCGTCCGGGATCTGCAGATCCTTCTGGAACTTCAGCACCACGGAGGCGAAGGCCTCGTTGATCTCGACCAGGTCGATGTCATCGAGGGTCAGGCCCGCCTTGGCCAGCGCCTTCTTGGCGGCCGGGGTGGGACCGGTCAGCATGATGGTGGAGTCGGCGCCACTGGTGGCGGTCGCGACGACGCGCGCACGCGGGGTCAGGCCGGAGGCCTTGCCCGCCTCTTCCGAACCGACCAACACCAGCGCGGCGCCGTCGACGATGCCCGAGCTGTTACCGCCGTGGTGGACGTGGTTGATCTTCTCGACGAAGTGGAACTTCTGCAGCGCCACGGCGTCGAAGCCGCCCATCTCGCCGACCACGGCGAAGGACGGGTTCAGCTTCGCCAGGTCCTCGGCGGTGGTGCCGGGACGCATGTGCTCGTCGTTGTCGAGGACGACGAGGCCGTTCTGGTCCTTGACCGGAACGATCGACTTGGCGAAGTAGCCGCCGGTGGTGGCCTTGGCGGCGAGCTCCTGCGAGCGCACGGCGTAGGCGTCCACGTCATCGCGGGAGAAGCCCTCGATGGTGGCGATCAGGTCGGCGGAGACACCCTGCGGCACGAAGTAGGTGTCGTAGTTGGTGGCCGGGTCCAGCGCCCAAGCGCCACCGTCGGAGCCCATCGGCACGCGGGACATCGACTCGACGCCACCGGCGATGACCAGGTCGTCGAAGCCGGAGCGGACCTTCTGCGCGGCAAGGTTGACGGCCTCGAGGCCGGAGGCGCAGAAGCGGTTGAGCTGGAAGCCGCCGACGGTGTCGGGCAGGGCGGCCACGGTCACGGCGGTGCGGGCGATATCGGCACCCTGGTCACCCACCGGCGCGACGACACCCAGGATCAGGTCCGAGATCCGGTCCTCGTCGAGGTTCGGGAAACGGCCGCGCAGCTCCTGGATCAGACCAACAGTCAGATCGATCGGCTTGACCGAGTGCAGCGAACCGTTCTTCTTGCCGCGTCCGCGCGGGGTGCGGATGGCCTCGTAAATGTAGGCCTCTGTGGTCATATCGGAGTGTTCCTTCCTTAAGGGTGCGGCGGCCGAACATTCGTCCGTCCATGCGAGTGACCTCGCCGATCGGGTCCGGAGACCGACCGTCCTGACGCTGTACAAAAGTCGACAAGCAGCGGCGATGACGAGTACTTGGTACACGCATGCCTGCGCATACCATAGAACTTCGCCATACCGCGGCTCGCGGCCACCCGTTCATACTACCGTCGAGTGCGAACTCCGGTTAACTTAACGTCCTGTGAACGAGGGTTGTCAACCATCCAGCCGTGTGGCACCCAGCTCACTTTTCAGCAACTCCAAGGCCACCTCATCCGGGTCGCGCCGATCCCCCGGCGCCACCGGGGTCTGCGATTCGGCCAGCATTTCCTGCTCCTCCTCCGGGGTGGAGGGCGGCGGGACGCCATCGGTCGGCCCGTAATCCATCGGGCCGGGATCATCCGGTAGATCCGGGTAATCGGGCGGCGGAATATCGTCATCGCCGCGGAACGACCGAGCGTCACCACTCGGCGCGGACCGCTGACCAGCGCCCGCCGCCGGATCGGGGGCCGCCGCCCTGGCCTGACTCGGCCGGGAGAACCGCGGCGGTGCAGGCGCATCCGAACCGCGTCCGGCCGGGTTGCCGGATTCACGTCCCGGCGCATTAGCCGCCTGCTGTCCGCCGTGACCGCGCCCCCGGCTCGCCTTCGGTGCGGCAGCCGCGGACCGAGGCGCGGCCCCCCCCGCCTCCCAGCGCACCGGATGATCGCTGCCGAGCACAGCCCGCACCGCCGACCGCACCGCCTCCACATTCCGTGGATCCGACAGCCGCTGCGCCAACGGCGCATGCTGATGCGCGAATACGATCACCTCCCCCTCGATCCGCGCCACCGACGCCCCCGACAACAACGCCTGCACCGTAGGCCCGAACTCCCGGACCTTCGCCCGAATCTCCCCCCAGGCCCCTTCCACCGCCCGCAGCAAATCCCCATCCCCTTGCCCCCCAGCCCCTTGCCCCCCAGCCCCTTGCCCCCCAGCCTCCGCACCGGCCTGGTCCGCGAGACCCTGCGCACCGCTCTCCTGCGCGCGCACCTGCTGTACAGCAGCAACTTGCGCGCCGCCCTGCTGCGCCACACCACCCGGCCGCGCGAGAGCAGAAGCCGCGACCGCCCCGGTCGTCGACTCACCTACTTGCGCCGCGCCAGCTGCAGCCGGATCCGCAACACCCCCCTCTGACCGTTGCACCACATCATCGCGATCCGCCGCGACACTCGCGGCCGCCCCACCGGCCTGCTCGCCCGCACCGGCCCCGGACGCCACCCGATCCGCGGCAACCTGATCGGACTGATGATCCGAAATCGACTGCGCAGCATCTGAATTCGAAAAGTCCGCCGAATCCGCAGCCCCAGTGCGGTCGCCCTGTCGCGGTGTAGTTGTCTCGGAGACAGCCCGCGTTCCTTCCGGTTCCAACAATCCGGCGGCAGCCGGCGAACCCGCGGCACCAGCGAACTTCGCCTCGCCGCGGCCAGGCGCGACGGCTCGATCCGCGGCTTCGACGGCCGAAGACGAGACGGAAGCCTCTGCCTGAGCGGCATCGACCGAAACAGTGCCAGCACCCGACGAAGCATCAAGGCGTGCTTGTCCCGAGGACGCCTTCTCGACCGGTGCGCCGCTTGTCCCGGTCGCCGCATTGCCTCCGGTCGGCTGTGGCGCGCCGAGTTGTCCGGTGCTCGGTCCCCGGTCGACGGGTGTGGGATCCACACCCGTCTGCGTCTCGCCGCGCGGCGCCGTCGAATCGCCCGGCACGAAGGCGAATCCGGCCCCTGCGTCGCTTTGCCCGGCGTCCGCGCTCTGCCCGGCAGCCGAATGCTGGCTTGCGGTCGGACCCTCTGCTGTCGCCGCGGCTTGTGCTGCCGTCGAGTGCTGTGCTGCCACAGTGCCCTGTCCGACCGCCGGATCCTGCCCACCGGCAAGGCCCTCCGGATCGGCACCGCGCCCGGCAATCGACTGCTGTTCCACAGCCGCTGCACGCTCCGCAGGGAGACTCTGCCCCGGAGCTCCAGCCTGCCCAGCAGCACCAGCCTGCCCAGCAGCACTCTCGAGGCTCGCGCCTGCGCGGGTGGCGCCCTTTTCGCGGCGAGCAGCGGCGAGGAGTTCCGCACCTCGGCGGCGTGCGGGTTCATTGGACGAACGCGGCGACGTTGCGGAGGTCGGGGGTTCGGCCTGCGCCGGAGCGGCAGTGGGTGCCGCGGCGGCAGGCGGCGCGATCGCTCCGGTCGCTATGCCGCGTTCGAGGCGCTCGAGGCGTTGCAGGGTTGCGGATTCAGCATCGGAGACCGATGGGAGGAGCATGCGGGCGCAGACGATTTCGAGCAGGAGGCGAGGGGCGGTGGCGCCGCGCATTTCGCCGAGGCCCTCGTGCAGGAGTCCGGCGTGCCTGGCCAGAGTGGCCGGGCCGGCGCGTTCAGCCTGTTCGCGCATGCGGTCGAGGACATCGCCGGGGCCGGAGACCAGGCCGCGGTCGGCGGCGTCGGGGACGGCCTGCAGCAGGATCAGGTCACGCAGACGTTCCAGCAGGTCGACGGCGAAGCGGCGCGGATCGTGGCCCGCCTCCATCACGCGGTCGATGGTGCCGAACAGGGCGGCGCCATCGCTGGCGGCGAGCGCGTCGATCGCATCGTCGATCAGCGCGACGTCGGTGACGCCGAGCAACGAAACCGCCCGCGAATAGGTGACACCCTCGGGTCCGGCGCCCGCGAGGAGCTGGTCGAGCACACTCAAGCTGTCGCGCGGCGATCCACCGCCCGCGCGAATCACCAACGGGTACACCGCCTCATCGACCGGCACCTGCTCTTGCTCGCAGATCTTGCCGAGCAGTCCACGCATAGTGGCGGGCGGCAGCAGCCGAAACGGGTAGTGGTGCGTGCGCGAGCGGATGGTGGGCAGCACTTTGTCCGGCTCGGTGGTGGCGAAGATGAAGATCAGGTGGGCGGGCGGCTCCTCGACGATTTTGAGCAGCGCGTTGAACCCGGCCGTGGTGACCATATGCGCCTCGTCGACGATGAACACCCGATACCGCGACTCCGCCGGCGCGTAGAAGGCCCGATCGCGCAGTTCGCGGGTGTCGTCGACACCGCCGTGACTCGCGGCGTCCAGTTCGATCACATCGAGATTGCCCGGTCCGCCCGGCCCGAGCGCGACACAGGATGGGCAGACACCGCATGGTGTCGAGGTGGGGCCCTGCACACAGTTCAACGAGCGCGCGAGGATGCGCGCCGATGAGGTCTTGCCACAGCCCCGGGGACCGGAGAATAGATAGGCATGACTGATGCGACCGGTGTCGAGCGCGGTACTCAGCGGGTCGGTGACGTGCTCCTGACCCACCACTTCAGCGAACGTTGCCGGTCGGTACTTCCGGTACAGAGCCACGGCCAGAGGTTACCGGCGCCCACCGACAAAGCACATTCCCCTCGACCGACAGGCCGGGCGCGGCGTGCCACCGGGCGTTTCACATCATGATTGTGATGTAGATCACATGATACTCGAATCTTTGTTAGTCCCCACTGATCAGCGGCGAAGGTGGCAATGCCGGAGCAATCGAAGACCGACAACGGACGAACGACGAATTTTGGCGCCCGTCCAGTGCACTTCGCGCCGATTAGTTGAACTCACGCCCCGGTTCGAGACCCATTTGCGGATATAACGAATCAATCAACCAGCATGACATCTACGCAATCGCCTGGCTACCGTGGTTATCGGCAACTTCGGTAGCCAAACCTTCATCAGGTTGGTGGCCCCGGCCGGTCCCTCATCCCGACCGGGGCACAACCTGAGCCCACAATTTCCCGGCGCTTTTCCGCCGACTCACACCACTTTCACCGGAGGAAATTTCCACCGTGCCGTCGTGTGACGACATCGCCGCCGCCTGGCTTTCGAGCACCGATTTCGCCGACGACCATGCCGCCGTCGACCTGCTCAGCCGGGCGATCAGCCCCCAGGACTTCGCGATCAAGCGCGATTCGCTACCGGTGGCCGCAGCCGCCGATCCGTCGACCGCCGCCGCCATCCTCGAGCTACTGGAACGCGGCCAGGTGCCGACCATGGCGGCGATCCGCACCCTCACGGCGCAGAACGAGATGCGCCGGGAGGCCGAACGCATCGAACGCCTCGGCCGCCGCGCTCAGCGCAGCATCGATGACTTCGGCCGCATACTGGCCCGGCTGGCCGAGGACCATTGGATCGCGCACGGCACCGGCCCGACCCGACGCGACGTACTGCAGTCCGAACCGGTGATGGCGCTGATCCGCGACCGGATCGGCGATATCGCGCCGACCGCGGTGAAACATCTCTGGTTGATCGAGCGCGCACAGCGCGCAGGCTGGATCGCCTCTGATGCGAGTCCCGGATCCCTCTGCGCCGCACGACGCTTCTACTCCGCGAAGTACGGCAACCGGGTCTCGCTGCGACCGGTCAATACGATCGGCACGATCGTGGCGACCTACCTGCGCGATTATCTGGCCGAAAACGACCGCCCGCCGCGCTGGTCCACCCTCGCCCACGACCTGCGCGACGACCGCGGCCGCCGGATCTTCCACGACACCGCCGACGCGCGCATCCAGCGCCGGTGGCTCACCACCGCCGAATGGATGGCCGAGCGCGAGGACCTGCCGGTGCCCGGACGGCGCGGCCTGCGCGCCTTGGCAAAGAAGGCGCGGCGCTGAACTGTCTGGGCCGATAATCAGCGACGATGTGAGCATTCGGTAACTTCTTCGCAACGCATGTAAGCGTGGAAGGAGTTACCCCGTGTCCTCAACCATCGATCCCGCGGCCACCGCCTGGCTGCTCATCAGCACCGCCCTGGTGCTGCTGATGACGCCCGCGCTGGCCATTTTCTACGGCGGGATGGTGCGCTCGACCGGCGTACTCAACATGCTGATGATGAACTTCATCGCGATCCCGCTGGTAACCGTGGTGTGGCTGTTGGCCGGTTACAGCCTGGCATTCGGCAAGGACGCGGGCGGCGGTCTGATCGGTAATCTCGACCACTTCGGGATGGCAGGCATCGATCCCAATTCCGTACACGGCACGATTCCGGAACTGCTGTTCGCCACCTTCCAGTTGACCTTCGCGATCCTGACCGCGGCACTGGTCAGCGGTGCGATCGCGGACCGCGCGAAGTTCGCGGGTTGGATGGTCTTCGTACCGCTGTGGGCGCTGGTGGTCTATGTGCCGATCGCGCACTGGGTGTGGGGGCCGGACGGCTGGCTGGCCACCTTCGGCGCGCTCGACTACGCGGGCGGCATGGTCGTGGAGATCGCCTCCGGCGCCTCCGCGCTGGCGCTGGCGCTTGTGCTCGGCCCGCGCATCGGCTTCAAGACCGATGCGATGCGTCCGCACAACCTGCCGTTCGTGCTGCTCGGTGCGGGTCTGCTGTGGTTCGGCTGGTTCGGTTTCAATGCCGGGTCGGCGCTGACCGCGAATGGTGTCGCGGCAGCGGTATTCCTGAACACACTGGTGGCGGGCTGTCTTGGCATGCTCGGCTGGCTCGCGGTCGAGCAGATCCGCGACGGTCGACCGACCACCTTCGGTGCGGCCTCGGGTGTGGTGGCCGGTCTGGTCGCGATCACGCCTTCGTGCGGTTCGGTGAATACGCTCGGCGCGCTCATCGTCGGCCTGACGGCCGGTGTGGTGTGTTCGTTCGCGGTCGGCTGGAAATTCAAGGCTGGCTATGACGATTCGCTCGATGTGGTCGGTGTGCACTTCGTCGGCGGAATCGTCGGCACGCTGCTGATCGGACTGTTGGCCAACCAGGTGATGACCGGTGGTGTCGAGGGTCTGTTCTACGGCGGCGGACTCGCGCAGTTCGGCAAGCAGCTGGTCGGTGTGCTGGTGGTCGCGCTGTACGCGTTCGCCGTCTCCTTCGTGCTCGGCAAGGCCATCGACCGGTTGCTCGGATTCCGGGTCAGCAAGGAAGACGAGATCGCAGGCATCGACTCCGTGCTGCATGCGGAGACCGCGTATGCCGAAGGCGTGCACGGACATGCGCCGCGGCGTTTCGGTGAGGGGCACTTCGGGCTGCCGCACGGTGGCGATCACTGATACGAAGTTCCCACCGATGCGCGAAAGCGCCCGCTAGGACACCTCGTCCGACGACATATTCCAAGTGTTGCATTGAAAGGTCCGGTCGTAGTTCTGGCCTTGCTCGAACCACGCCCCGTAGTGCTGGGTGGTGCCGTGATCGCGGGCATCGCCGGACTTATCTCCACGCCCGTACTGATCCGCTGTTGTTCGGCTTTGCTCCGCTTTGTCGAAGGCACCATCGACGACCGAGGTGCCGACGTACATTCCGGCAAAGCACTGCGCCTCCAACTCCATGCGACGCGACAATTCCAGCCCGAGCGCGCTGCGCGCTCCCGCATCCGAACGCTGGCTGCTCATTGCCTGGGTAATGCCGGAGATCGCCTGCACATGATGGCCGTATTCGTGCGCGAAAACCGTCAAGTAGATCACCGTGTCATTGCCATACCGCTCGATCTGGATCTTGTCCAGAGGCAGGTAGATCGTGTGGTTCGCCGAACAGTAAAATGCTGCCCAATTTGCACTTCCGGAGCCACATGGTGATGCCGCGTCCGCCCCGCGTGCGGGCACGCTCACAGCCGGGCTGGAGTACGGCAGGTTCGCGCCTTGTAGAACGGGACGCCATTTCTTATCGAGACAGGCGGCGGCAGCCTGGAAAAACCGGGTGGCGCCGTCGACCGTCGCGGACCAGGCCGGATAACTGCACTCGGCATTGATCACACCCGCGTCGCTGTCACGGAACAGCGGGTTATCACCGGTTTTCGCAACAGGTTGCGGTCCAGCGGGTTTCGTCGTCGTCGGCGCGGCGGCACGGCTGGTGGTCGCCGCCGCGGCGCGCGATGTCGGACTCGGCGAGGAGGTCGACGATGTCGGCGGCGTGTAGGTGTAGCTCGGCGTCGGCGGGGTGTAGGCAGACGGACGGTTGTGCTTCTTCTCGTTGTCGGCCGAAATCGCGGATGAGACAAAGAGTCCGACGACCACGACGATGACCGTCAGCACACCGAGCAGGGCACTGAGCCCAACACCCGAACTCCGGCGGCGCGGCCGGTACGGACGCGGCGGATAACCCGGCCGCTGATACGGCATCGGCGGACCGTACGGCGCCGCGTAAGGCGGAGGGTAGCCGGGCGGATAACCTTGTGGCGGACCATTTCCCGGCGGTTGCGGGTATCCGGGTGCGGGTTGATGCCCGGGTGCGGATTGATATCCGGGTGCGGATTGATGCCCGGGTGCGGATTGATGCCCGGGTGCGGATTGATGCCCGGGTGCGGATTGATGCCCGGGTGCGGATTGATGCCCGGGTGCGGATTGATGCCCGGG
>NZ_JBFANH010000048.1:0-42417 GCF_040674755.1 Nocardia sp. NPDC049737
CGCGTCCGAGTCGTCGAAGCGCATGCGACGAAGTCGCGAGTCTCGACGACTCGGACGCGAGACACCAGGGGGCCGCGAACACGCCGCGCCGCAGGCGCGGCCATTAGACAGAGCACACACAGCGCCGCAGGCGCTGCAAATCAGACTCAGAAGCGCGGGTGCTCGCCGACCAATACGGCGCGGAGCGCGTCGGCATCCTTGGCCTTCTTGACGGTGCCGAGGGTCCAGCAGGCGATGTGGCGTGCCGTCAGCACAGCCAGGGCCCGGTCGACGTCCTCGGGCGCCACCACAGCAACCATGCCGACGCCCATATTGAAGGTCTTCTCCATCTCGACCCGATCGACCCGGCCGCGCTGGGCGATCATCTTGAATACCGGCGCTGGATTCCAGGTGCCACGATCCAGCTCGGCGACCATGCCCGCGGGGATCACCCGGCCCAGATTCGCCGCCAAGCCACCGCCGGTGACGTGTGCGAAGGTGCGCACATCGGTTTCGGCGATCAGTGCCAGGCAGTCCTTGGCGTAGATGACCGTCGGCTCGAGCAGCTCCTCACCGAGGGTGCGGCCGAACTCCTCGATATGGCCGGTCAGCGACATCCGGTCGATATCGAGCAGCACCTTGCGGGCCAGGCTGTAGCCGTTGGAGTGCAGTCCCGAAGAGCCCATGGCGATCACCACATCGCCGGGACGCACCCGGTCGGGACCGAGCACCGAATCAGCCTCGACAACGCCGACACCGGTCGCGGACAGGTCGTAGTCGTCGGGATCCATCAGGCCGGGATGTTCGGCGGTCTCACCGCCGAGCAGTGCGCAGCCCGCCCGCACGCAGCCCTCCGCGATACCGGAGACCAGTTCGGCCACCTTCTCCGGGACGACCTTGCCGATGGCAATGTAGTCCTGCAGGAACAGCGGCTCGGCGCCACAGACCACCAGATCGTCCACCACCATGGCGACCAGGTCGAGGCCGACGGTGTCGTGCTTGTCCATCGCCTGGGCGATCGCGATCTTGGTGCCGACCCCGTCGGTGGAGGCCGCGAGCAATGGCTCGCGGTAGCCACCCTTCAGTGCGAACAGCCCGGCGAAGCCGCCGAGCCCACCCTGCACCTCGGGTCGGCTGGCCTTCTTCGCCAATGGCCCGAACAACTCGACTGCGCGGTCACCTGCCTCGATGTCCACGCCGGCTGCGGCGTACGAGGCACCGGCACCACTGGGGCTCTGTTCAGTCATTTTCGGGGAAAGCTCCAAACCGAATCGGCGGATAGATGCCAGCTCACGCTACCGGAGTCGGATAACAAGCTTGCAGCGGACATAGCGCCGAACGGCTCCCCCGATGCCGATTACTCGGCGTGTCCGGTGGCGAACAGAGCAGCGGATTGCGCGCGACGCCGTCGCTGCTCTACCGGATCGGGCACCGGGACCGCGGCGACCAGCCGCTGGGTGTACTCCTGCTCCGGTCGGCGCAGAATGCGATCACGATCACCCTGCTCGACCACCGCGCCATTGCGCAGGACCACGATCCGATCGGCCAGCTGGTCGACGACCGCCAGATCGTGGCTGATGAACAGGCAGGCCCAGCCGCACTCCTGCTGCAGCTGTCCGAACAGCTCCAGCACCGCCGCCTGCACCGAGACGTCCAGTGCGCTGGTCGGCTCGTCGGCGACCAGCAGGTCCGGGTCGAGGACCAGCGCTCTGGCCAGGCTGGCGCGCTGACGTTGACCACCGGACAGTTCGTGCGGATAGCGGCGTTCGGTGCCCGCGGGCAGCTGCACGTCATCGAGGAGTTTGCGGACCCGCGCCCGGATCTCCGCGGAACTGCCCGCCTTGTGCACGATCAGCGGTTCCGCCACGCAGTCGCCGACGGTGAGCCGCGGATTCAGCGAACTTGCCGGATCCTGGAAGACGAATCCGAAGCGGCGGCGAATCGGCCGCAGCTGCCGCTGGGACAGATCCGCGATGTTTTGTCCACGCACTTTGACCAGTCCCGAGGTCGGGCGCTGCAAGGCGGCGACGCAGCGGCCGATGGTCGACTTCCCGGAACCGGATTCGCCGACCAAGCCAAGCGTTTCGCCGGGCCGAATGGACAGACTCACGTTGTCCACCGCGCGGAACGGCGGTCGGCCGAACGGTCCGGGAAATTGCACCACCAGATCGGTTACCTCGAGCACCGGCTCGGCGGCGGCGACATCCTCGACGGCACCGTGTTCCAACTGCTCGGTGCCCAAATGTGGTACGGCGGCGAGGAGTTTGCGGGTGTACTCCTGCTTCGGAGCCGTGAACAGCTCGTCCACCGGCGCCTGCTCGACCACCTTGCCGTCGCGCATGACCACCACCCGGTCGGCGATATCGGCGACCACGCCCATGTTGTGTGTGATCAGCACGATGGCGCTACCGATGCGATCGCGCAGATCGCGCAGCAGCTCCAGGATTTCGGCCTGCACGGTGACATCGAGTGCGGTGGTCGGTTCGTCGGCGATGATCACCTTCGGCTCACAGGAAATCGCGATCGCGATCATCACGCGCTGCTTCTGACCACCGGAGAGCTGATGCGGGTAGTAGTCCACCCGATGCTCCGGATCGGGCAGGCCGACCATGCGCAGCAATTCGATCGCTCTGGTCTTGGCGGCCTTGCGGCTCATATCGCTATGCGCCCGCAGTGCCTCGGCGATCTGATAGCCCACCGTGAACAGCGGGTCGAGTGCTCGTCCCGGCTCCTGGAAGATCATCGAGATCGCGCCGCCGCGCAGTGCGGTGAGCTGCCGCTCGCTCATCGAGGTGACTTTGTCCGCACCGAGGGTGACCAGTCCCTCGACCCGCGCGGTATTCGGCAGCAGCCCGATCGCGGTGCGCGAACTCACCGATTTGCCCGAGCCGGATTCCCCGACGATGGCCAGCACCTCGCCGGGGAATACCTCGTAGGAGACATTGCTGACCGCGTATACGGGACCGGCGTCGGTGGCGAAGGTGACCGACAGCGACTCGATGGACAGTGCCGGGCGCTTGGTCTCGGTTGACGTTTGCGTCATCGCGCTGGTCCCTCCGTGTTTTCGACTGGGCCGCTGCCCTTTTCGGCGCTGCCCTTTTCGGCGCCGCCCTCTGCGGCACTGCCCTTTCCGGCGCAACTTTCTGGAGTGACGTCCTGTTCGGCGCTGTCCTCTGGGATGCCGTCCATTTCGACGCTGCCCTTTTCGACGCTGCCCTTTTCGACGCTGCCCTTTTCGGCGCTGCCCTTTTCGTTGCTCTCCTCTTCGGCCCCAATGACGAGGTCGAGTTCCGCTGCGGTGAGTTCCGCTGCGGGAGGGCCATTTTCGAGGTCGGCACCTGCGGCGCTCAGCGTGTCGCCGGTGACGGTGGCCGGGCTCAGGGCACGGCGCGTGCGCAGCAATGGATTGAGCACCTCGTTCAGGCTCTCGCCGACCAGCGTCAGTCCGAGCACCACCAGCACAATGGCCGTACCGGGGAAGATGCCCGTCCACCAAATGCCATTGGACACATCGGAAAGCGCCTTATTGAGGTCGTAACCCCATTCGGCGGCCTGGGTCGGTTCGATACCGAAACCGAGGAAGCCGAGCGCGGCCAGCGTCAGGATCGCATCGCCGGCATTGAGGGTGACGATCACCGGCAGCGACTGGGTGACGTTGGCGAGGATGTGCCGGAACATGATTCGCGTGGTGGAGGCACCGGTGACCCTGGCCGCGTCCACATACGGTTCGTTCTTCACCGCGACGGTCGCATTGCGAACCACCCGAAAGTATTGCGGCACATAGATCGCCGTGATCGCGACGGCGGCCGACAGCACGCCGCCGAAACTGCTCGACTGCCCACCCGCGACCACGATGGAGACGACGATCGCGAGCAGCAGAGTCGGGAACGCGTAGATGGCGTCCATGAACAGTACGAGCACCCGGTCCAGGGCGCGTCCGATGTACCCGGACACCAAGCCCAGCGGTACCCCGACGACCAGCGACATCACCAGCGAGATCGCGATCACCAGCAGCGCGGTACGGGCACCGAAGATCACCCGGGACAGTACATCCTCGCTGCGCACCGATGTGCCGAACCAATGCTGACCCGATGGCGGTTGCTGTGCGACGAAGCCGACACCGTCCGAAGAGTTCTGGGCCAGCCCGTACGGTGCGATCAGCGGAGCGAAGATCGCCACGAATACGAATACCGCGACGAGGCCGAGTCCGACGATCAACGTCACCCGCTGCAATCCAGCGGTCATGGTGAACAGCCGCAATCCGGGAATCCGCCTGCGCCTGGTCGGCGGCACCGGCGGCATCACCAGTGGTTCGTTCGCCAATTCCGGAGCGGTCATCAGAACCTCACCCTCGGATCGATCAGCGCGACAACAACATCCACCAGGAAGCTGATGACCGCGACGGCCAGCGCCAGGAACGCGACAATCCCCTGCACCGCGATGAAATCGCGCTGATGCAGGTATTCCGCGAGTTGATAACCCAACCCCTTCCATTCGAAGGTGGTCTCGGTGAGCACCGCGCCGCCGAGCATCGTCGCGATATACATGCCCATCACCGTGATGATCGGAATCATCGCGTTGCGCACGGCATGTCGTCCCGTCACCACCCGTGCCGAAAGTCCGCGGGCCCGTGCGGCGTCCACGAACTCGCTGCGCAGTGTCTGGATCAGATTGACGCGCACCAGGCGCAAGAAGATGCCCGCCGTCAACAGACCGAGCGCCACCGCGGGCAATATCGCGTGCTTCAGCACATCGATCAGATAACTGTTGTCCCCGTACAGGATTGCGTCGACCACCATGATGTTGGTCTTCGGTGAGACATGCTGCAGTTGCAGTTCGACGGGAGTGCTCGCCCGGCCGGCGACCGGTAGCCACTCCAGTTTCACCGCGAAGATCAGCTTCAGCAGCAGACCGACGAAGAAGACCGGCGCCGCGTAGGCCAGGATGGCGAATAACCGCAGCCCGGCGTCGGCCGTCGAATCACGATGTGTCGCAGCGTATCTGCCGAGCGGCACGCCGACCGCGAAGGCGACGAGCAGCGCCCAGAACACCAGTTCCAGGGTGGCCGCGCCGTAGGTGGTCACCACCTCGCTGATCTGCCGATTGTCCTGGGAGTGACCGAAATCCCCGTGCATCAGCCCGGAGATGTACTCCCAATACTGGGTCAGGATCGGCCGGTTCAAACCGGCCGCCTCCTTGCGCACTTCGATCTGTTCCTGGGTCATCCGTCCGCCCATCGCGGCGCTGATCGGATCGCCGATCACCCGCATCAGGAAGAACACGACGGTGACCAGGATCCACGCCGTCGGCAGAATCAACAACAGTCGAATCACCAAGTACCGCAACAACGCCAGCTGTCGGGAATCCCCACTCGACTTCCCAACCCTAGGCAGCCCGAAGCGCCGGGCCCGAACCGGTCCCCGCTTGTCAGCGGTGGCAACAGCTTCGGGCCCGGCTTCGCCGGATGTCACTTGCTCAGCACCGTGTATCGGAACTTGAACGACGCGTCGAGTGTGTCCGAAACACCCTTGACGCTCGGATTCGACACCGCGATCTGCTTACCGGACAGCAGCGGCAGGGTCGGCAGGTAGTTCTGCGCGAGATCCTTCTGCACGTCCTCGATCAGCTTGATGCGCTTGGTCTTGTCCTGCTCGGTCGTCTCCGCGGTGAGCTGCGCGGTGATCTTCGGATCCTCGAAGTGCGACTGCAGGAAGTTGTTGGGCGCGAAGAACGGGGTCAGGTAGTCATCGGCGTCCGGGTAGTCCGGGAACCAGCCGAAGTGATAGAGCGGGTAACCGTCGCGGGCCCGTTCCTTCTGGTAGGTAACCCATTCGGTGGATTGCAGATTCACCTTGAACAGCCCGGTCGACTCCAGTTGCGATTTGATCGCCGCATACTCCTCGGAGCTGCTCGAACCGTAGTGATCGGGGTTGTACTGCAGGTTCAGTTCCACCGGTGCCGCGACGCCGGCGCCGGAGAGGAATTTCGCCGCCGCGTCCTTATTGGGCTTGGCACCATAGAGATCTTTCAGCGGCTCGGCCGCACCCGGCATGCCTTGCGGCACATAGCCGTACGCGGGCTGATAGGTGTTCTTGTAGACACCTTCGGCCAGCGCGGGCCGGTCGATCGACGAGGCGATGGCCTTGCGCACCGCCAGCTTCTGCTCCGGGGTACCACCCGGCATGGTGTTCAAATTGAAGACGATGTAGCGCAGCTCGCCGCCGGGCCCGTCCGCCACCGTGACCTTGCTGTCCTTGCGCAGCGATTCGATATCGGTCGGCGTGAAGGATCGGTACGCGACATCGAGCGCACCGCTCTGCAGATCGAGCTTCATATTGTCGGAGGTCGCGTAGTACTTGGTGGAGACCTGCGCGGTTTTCGGTGTGCCGAGGATGCCCTTGTAGTCCGGGTACGCCTGGTACTCGACCAGCTTGTTCTTGTCGTAGCTGGCGATCGTATACGGGCCCGAGTAGCCCTTGTTCTTCACTACGTCCTCATCCGGCAGCACCTTGTCGGCCGGGAAGACCTTCTCGTCCACGATCGGACCGGCCTGGGTCGGCAGGATCGCGGGGAAGGTCTGATCGTTGGCGACCTTCAATGTGAAGTTCACCGTCAGGTCGTCGACGGCCTCGGTTTTCTCGAGATTGCCGAGCAGCGAGGCGGGACCGTTCGGGTCGTTGATGCCCTGCATCCGATCGAAGGAGAACTTGACGCTCTTGGCGGTCAACGGGTTGCCGTTGGCGAACTTCAGCCCCGACTTCAGCTTGCAGGTGTATACCGTCGGAGAGCTGAAGTCACACTTGTCCGCGGCGTCCGGCTTAGGGGTGGCATCGCCGGGCGCGAAATTCAGCAGATACGAATAGATCTGGGTTTCGACCAGCAGCGAACCGTTGTCGTAGGCGGCCGCCGGGTCGAGCGAGAAGATCTTGTCTGTGGTGCCCGCCACCAAACCTGCCCCGTCACCACCCCCACCGGTACGCCCCGAACCGCATCCCGCGATCGCGGACACGGCCAGCGCCGCCATCCCGACCGCCGCGATTCGTCGCGTCCGGTTCCCTCGCCCAGGCTTCTTCGAAACCCTCATCATCAGGCCCCACTTCTCGAGCGCGCCACACCGCATGTGCTGGATCACAGGACCGCGGCGGGCACGGTGAACTTCCGATATGTCGGGCACCGTACCCACGATCCATTTCTGGGATGTTGCGTTTTCAAAGAAAAAATCACGAGGGTGTTAGCCGACGTTGCGCATGGTGCACGGGTAAGGCCGGATCACCGGACGAATGACCAGGTTCACTCCGAAATCGGCCCGAAGGCGTCTCGAGTAGGCCACAGCACACCGGCGGACATAGACTCGGGACTAGGTCCGAACACGATCGAACCCCTCGGCTGCTGCCGAGGGGTTCGTCGATCGTCTTTCGTCAGGGACGGCTCAACGCGCTCGCATTCGCGTTCTCGCTCAACAACATTGCCTCGGACTGGCCGGTGAGCATGCCCTCGAGCACGTTCTTGCCGATGGCCGCCTCGGTGGGCAGCGGAATCGGGTAATCGCCGTCGAAGCAGGCACAACACAGCCGCGAGCGCGGCTGCTCGGTGGCGGCGATCATGCCCTCGGTCGAGATATAGCCGAGGGTGTCGGCGCCGATCGAGCGGCGCACCGCTTCCACCATGTCGTCGTAACTGTCATCGGCGCCCGCGCCATTGGCGATCAACTCCGCGCGCGAGGCGAAATCGATGCCATAGAAGCACGGCCACTTCACCGGCGGCGAAGCGATCCGCACGTGGATCTCCAGCGCCCCCGCCTCGCGCAGCATCCGGATCAACGCGCGCTGAGTATTGCCGCGCACGATGGAGTCGTCCACCACAATGAGCCGCTTACCGCGGATCACCTCGCGCAGCGGATTCAGCTTGAGTCGGATACCGAGCTGACGGATGGTCTGACTCGGCTGGATGAAGGTGCGCCCGACGTAGGCGTTCTTCATCAGGCCCTGCCCGTAGGGCACACCCGAACCTTGTGCGTAACCGACCGCGGCGGGGGTGCCGGACTCCGGCACCGGAATCACCAGATCGGCCTCGACCGGATGTTCCTTGGCCAGGCGACGGCCGATCTCCACCCGGGTAGCGTGCACCGAGCGACCGGCAATGGTGCTGTCGGGCCGGGCCAGGTAGACGTATTCGAACACACAGCCCTTGGGTTCGGGATTGGCGAAGCGCATGGACCGCACGCCATCGGCGTCAATCGCCAGCAGTTCGCCCGGCTCGATCTCCCGGACGAAGGCGGCGCCGACGATATCCAATGCGGCGGTCTCACTGGCTACGACCCAGCCACGCTCGAGCCGACCGAGGCACAGCGGACGAACACCGTGCGGATCGCGCGCGGCGTAGAGAGTGTGCTCGTCCATGAAGGTCAGGCAGAACGCGCCCTTCAGCGTCGGCAGCAGTTTCATCGCGGCCTGTTCGATGCTCGAATCCGCGGCGGCGTGCGCGAGCAGTGCGGTCATCACATCCGAGTCGGAGGTGGCGGTGATCTGCGCGGGGCGACCACCGGAGACCGGCGGCATACCGATCAGCCCGAGTTCGCGTGCGCGCGCGCTCAATTCGGCGGTGTTGACCAGATTTCCGTTGTGGCCCAACGCAAGTCCGGAACCGACCGAGGTGGTGCGGAAGATCGGCTGCGCATTCTCCCAGGTGGTGGAGCCGGTGGTGGAGTAGCGACAGTGGCCGATGGCGATATGACCCGGCATCGCAGCCAGCGTCTGCTCGTCGAATACCTGGCTGACCAGTCCCAGATCCTTGAAGACCAGAATTTGTGAGCCGTCGGAGACGGCGATGCCCGCGGCTTCCTGGCCACGGTGTTGCAGCGCATACAAGCCGTAGTACGTGAGCTTGGCCACGTCCTCGCTCGGCGCCCAGACTCCGAACACACCACACTCTTCGCGTGGTTCGTTCTCGACCTGATCGGAGGTAGTTTCGACCGGCATTTCGGCGTTGGTCACCGTTTGCTCCCTGTTCGGGCGGGCTGGGGGCAATCGCCATTCTACGGGTGAATGATGCGCCGCGATCACCGCCACCGGGGAGGCGCAGCAATCGCCGAGCGACGCTGCCGTTTTTCCGTGCGGCACGGTGCTACCGTGCCAGCCGTGACGACTTCGGACCGTGCACGCACCCGTGGGTCGGATACACGGTTGACCGCGCGTATGTGGTTGGCCCCGATCGCCGTATTGACCCTGTTCATGGCGCTGCTGGGCACAATGTATCTGGATTACGTCGTCGACCCGGAGAAGAACCTGCACGACTTCCCGATCGCCTTGGTCAATCAGGATGTCGGCGATACGGTCGGCGGGCAGCAGGTGAATTTCGGCACACAGATCACCGATGCGCTGCGCCATGGCATTCCGGCGGACAAGGTCGATCTGCAGGTGTTCGGCATCAACGAGGCCGAGCTGAAGATGCAGTCCGGTGCGGTGTACGGCACGATCCTGATTCCCAGCGATTTCAGTAAGCGCCTCGGCATTCTCGGGGCGGGCAGTGTAGTGCCCGGTGATATCCAGCGCCCGACGCTGACGTTGCAGACGAATCCGCGCAGTGGGGCGTTCGTCACAAATATCGTCACGACCATCGGCACCCAGGCGCTGACCCAAGTGAACGAGCAGGTCGGTAAGCAGCTGACCGATCAGGTGAACGCGCAGTTGAGGCCGCCTGGTGGCGGGGCGGCGCCGGAGTTGACGGGTGCGACTCGGGTGGCGCTCGCGGATCCGCTGCACATCGTCATCGCACCGTTCCGCCCGCTGCCATCCGGCACCGGACAGGGTTTGACGGCGTTTTTCTACGCGCTGCTACTCCTGCTCGCCGGGCTGGTCGGCTCGATGACCATCCACACCATGATCGATGCCGCACTCGGATTCGTGCCCACCGAATACGGGCCGTGGTACGTGCATTTTCCGTACACACCGATCTCGCGGTTCAATACGCTGCTGATCAAATGGGGCGTGATGGTGATCACCGCGAATATCGTCGCGGGCGTATTCCTCGCTGTGGCCGGCCTGCTCGATATGCCGATCGATCATCCGCTCACGCTGTTTCTCTATAGCGCGTTGGCCATCATGGCGGTCGGGATCACCGGGTTGTCCATCCTCGCAGCGGTCGGTTCGGCGGGTTTGCTGATCAACCTGATCCTGTTCATCATTCTCGGGCTGCCCTCCTCGGGCGGCACCGTGCCGATCGAGGCGACGCCGAAATATCTGGGCTGGCTGGCGAAATTCGAGCCGATGCACCAGGTGTTCGTCGGTGTGCGCGCCATTCTCTACTTCGATGCGAACTTCCCGGCGGGGTTGGCACGCGGGGTGTGGATGGCGGTGCTCGGGCTCGTGATCGGGCTGGTGCTCGGCACCTTCATCACCCGGTACTACGACTACAAGGGCCTGCATCGGCGCGATCTGTCCCGCGGCTGAGGCGAGCCTCATGGCGACTGCGACCGGATTCGCGGCATGCACCAAGATGGGTGGTGTGAATTCGTGGATCGAACACGCGCGCTATCTGGCCGATGAGATATTCGCACCACAGGCCGACGCGGTCGACCGCACCGGCGAAATTCCCGGCACCCATTTCGACCTGCTCGCCGAATACGGGTTCTACGGCGCGACCATGGATCCAGCATCCCGCAGCGATTCGATGAGGGATGGTGGCCGGGTGACGAGGCGGGCCGATATGGATATCGCCACCTTCACCCAGGCCGGTGAGATCCTGGTCGCCGGATGCCTGACGACCACCTTCGTCTGGGCGCAGCATCTCGGGGTCGCGCGCCGGGTCGCCACCTCACCGAATCTCGAACTGCGCGAACGACTTACCGAGGACCTGCGGCACGGACGGGTACGCGCGGGTGTGAGCTACGCGGGCGCGAACGACCAACCCGGCTTGATCGCGCGTCGCGTCGACGGTGGGTATGTCCTCGACGGCACCGCCCCGTTCGTCACCGGGTGGGGTCTGGTGGACATCCTCGGCGTGATGGCGCGCGATGCGGACGACGAGGGATCGCTGATCAGCGTGCTGGTGCCCGCCGAACCGAGCCCCGCGGTACATGCCACCCCGCTCCCGCTCATCGCCGCCGACGCGAGCAAGACCGTGACACTCACTTTCGACGGCGTCCAGGTGCCCGATTCCGCTGTGGACAACCGGATTTCGCTGCGCAGTTTCAACGCCTCCTTCATCCTGGCCGCCTGGCGCAACGGCGCGCTGGCCCTCGGCATCGTGCGGCGCTGTCTCGGCGAACTCACGCGGCTCGGCATCGACACCACCGCTTCGGCTGCCGAAGCCGCCCGCATCCGAACCGAACTCGACGATGCGCTCACCGGCCAGTCGGATGTCTACCTGGCTCGCGCCCGCGCCTCCGAACTCGCGGTCCGCGCGGCGTCGGCTCTGGTGACCGCAGTCGGCAGCGCGGCCGTCACGCGCGGCAACCTCGCCGAGCGCTCACTGCGTGAGGCGACCTTCACGCTGGTCTTCGGCTCCCGCCCGGCCATCAGGACCGCGCTGCTGGACCGCCTGACCCAGGCCGCCGACACCGTCTACCCTTAGCCTGCGAATCCTCGCATCCCTCACCGGGATTCACGCCTCCTCTGAGCAAAATGTGGGCACAGTGGGGATGGCTGGATCCCGGAACCTGTTGTGAGAACGGCTATCCCGGGCATCCCCTTACCCTGCGGAAGACCTCTCGGGCGGGAAGTCTTTCAACTGGTGATGATGACTTCCAGGATTCGATCGAAGACATTGGTTCCCTCGTCCTCGTCGCCGTCCAGGATGGAGTCCAGCAGGGGCGCGTCGAGCAGACACATTCAGCCAATGGAGTTCTCGCGGGCACTGGCCAGGACGATCGTCAGTCTGCGGTGGCACGCGTGATGGGCAGCCAGTGGGCCACTTCGCCAGCTCGGCTGCCGGAAGCGCTGACCGCGCCCGATACCACCGCAACGTCGAATTCGAGGAGGCCGGTGGCAAGCAAAAGCCAAGTGCGCGGGTCGGTTTCGACGACATTCGGCGGTGTGCCCCTGGTATGCCGCGGGCCCTCGACGCACTGCACGGCCACGAAAGGTGGGACGCGGACCTCGACGGAGTGGCCGGGTGCGGCGGCGGCGAGGGTGCGAACGGTGGCGCGGACCGCGGCGGCGAGTTCGGGCCGGGCGGGTGCGGGCGTCGAATCGTCGCGCAGCCACGCGCTGACCGCCGCGACGGCCGCTCGTAGTTCCGTTGGATCCACCTTTGCTCGTCCTGCCACGATGCCGAGAATACTGGGAGGCGACTGGCCGCAGCGGCCGTGCTCTTGCCCCGTATCCGGGGATTCCCGCCGGATCGAGCGAGAATGGGCGCTACGGCCAGACGAGTGCGGGTCGGTCGCTCTGCGGATGGCGTCGACGCTTCGGGCCGGTTGAAGTCGCCGTTTTGCACGCTCGTCGTGAAGGCAGCCGGGGGTGAAGACCAGAGCCGGACCAGCTGCATACCCGAGAAGCCATCAGACGACCGGCGGCACGCTGGTGCGCTGCCCTCGATACGAGAGTGGTTGTGCGCCATCGAGGATGACGCTGGTGTCGGCTATCACGTGTGGCACCTCGTTGATCATCAACGGGGTGTCGCTGATGACAACCAGGCGAGAATGTGGGGTGGTGTGGGCGAGGCCCATCAGCTGGTGGCGGACCAGACGGTCACCACGGCCGTGTAGGCGTGGATGGCGTCGCTGAGCGAAAGTTCGGTAATGAAGGCGACGCGATTGGCCGCGGTCTTGACGCAGTAGCTGCTGTTCTTGCTGAGAGGTAGGGATTCGACGCCCTGGGTAACGATGAGGTCTGCGCACTGTTGCCGGGTCGGCTTGGCCGGATTGCTCCAGGACGCGATGGTGGGCTGCACGGTAAAGAAGTCGCCTGGCTGGCCGTAGAGCGTGGCTTCGGAGAATTTTTTGGACGAAGAGTAGTTGTAGCTGGCCCACGTGCTGGCGCCCTTGTTGCCGGATACCACCCTGGGTGGGACGGAGTCCAGGTCGAGGTAGGTCAGGTTGACCGTGCCGGACCACCGAACGTCCTCCGACGAGATCGATGTCGAGGAAGTAGCGGGCGCGGAGACAGTGGGCGGTCGGTCGGCCGGCTCGGTCCGGGAAGCCTGCTGGGTCGGTGGAGGGGACTGGGAGGAGGAGTTTCCGTCCTGCTTGGCATCGAAGAACTTGTCCGGTACGAGGATGATCAAGCCGACGATCAAACCGGGAATGACCGGCAAGAGTATCGCGGCGAGAACGGGGTGGCGACTGGCCCAGCTGCGCCGCCCGGGAGGGACTTCCTGCTGGGGTCGGCTCGAGTTCCGAGAGTCCTCGTCGTGCTGGTCGTCCCCCATGATTTGCCTCGTCTCCTTTGCCGTGGCTGACGAAAACCTCGCGTCTGTGTGAGTGTGTCCCGAGCACTGAGTATCGCAGCCATGCTTATAGAACACCGTTCAATTGTCAATGGCGGCAAAGAGTTCGGTCGTCACGGTCAGGTATGCACGTTCAGGCTCGTTCGCGCCGGGATGGATGGCTCGGCCACAAGCTCGGAGCCGCAACGTGACAGCGGCTGAAGCCGGTCAACTGCTCGGCGAACCAGCCGCGGCGAGGCGCGGCGCAAGCGCACCTCCGGCGTTCACGGCGAAGTGCAGCAGAGCGGGGGCTGTGGCACTGTCGGTGCGGCGGCGCAGCAGGTCGAATAGGAGGCCACTGGCAGCGGTCGCGGCAATCGATGCCGGAACGCTGTCGCCCGCAGCGCGTGCGGGATAGATGTGCCAGAGGCCGAAGGTAGCTGCTCCGATCAACGCACCGCCGCTTGGCCCGAACTCTTTGTCCAGCAATGGGTTCAGGGTCGCACGGAAGATGAGTTCCTCGCTGTAGACGGTGCCGATCGGGATATGTACCGCGACCCACTCAACGAGCGGGCCGTCCGGAGCCCGGTCGGCGAACCCACCGAGACGATCACGCAGCGCCGGAATAGCGACGGCCGCACCATAACCGGCGGCGACCACGCTCGCCGAGGCGAGTCCGTAACCGAGCCCCCGCACAGACAACCAGTTCGGTCGGCCCCGAAATGCCAGTGCGTAGCCAGTCGCGAATCCGGCATTGGCTGCGGTGCGGCCGCGCAGATCCAGCCTCGAGCGCGGCAACAGCCAATTGCTCCATGCCAATGGAATGCCAACGGCGACAGCAGTTTTCGCAACGCGCCCGATAAACGTCATTTGATCTCGCGCTCGTAGTCCTCGGCGGCCTCGATCTGGGCCCGGATCTTGTCGGACTGTTCCACGGTCCAATCCGGCGGCGCCGCGACGGCGATCCAGCCGTCCAATACCAGACTGCCGTACCGGTGCCCGTGCCCGTCGGTGACGCCCTGTGCATTGGACAGGTCACACGAGACCTGCCAGAACGTGACGAACGGCCACCAGCGCATCTGCGATGACACATCGGAGCCGCGTGGTTCGGACAACCAATCCGGTTGGGAGAAGATCAGGTCCGAGGACCACCAGACGATCGGGTCGGAGGCGTGCTGCAGATAGGCGATGCGTGGCGCACGCCATTCGGTCGTCGGACGCACGAGATCGGCACTGTCGGAGGCGAATCGGACCACCAGACCATCGGCGTACACCGGTTCGACCTCGCGCGATCCGGGATCGCGCCGCGAAACGAACTGCTCCCACAGTCGATTCGAATTCGGCGGCCCGACCCACAGCGCACCGTCGACCTTGGAGCGCAGATCGGCGAGTCCGTCGAAGGCCGCCTCCGAGCCCTGCGACCCCAGACTCTCGCCGTACACGAGCAGCTTCGGCCGCGCCCCCTCGGGGCGCGCCGACCAATGCTGGTAGACCGCGTCGAACAGCTGCTTACCCGCATCCGATGCCTTGCCGCGGTCCGCGAGGAAGGACAGCACACTGGGCAGATACGAATACTGCGAGGCCACCATGGCGGAATCGCCGCCGTACATGTACTCGATTGCGCCGGCCGCCATGGAATTCACCCATCCGGTCCCGGTCGTGGTTATCACCACCAGCACCTTTCGGTCGAAGGCGCCGGTGCGCTCCAGTTCGGAGACCGCGAGCTCAGCCCGCGCCTCACCGCTCTGCGCAGACTCCAGACCCACATAGGCGCGTATCGGCTCGCGCGCGGGCTTCCCGGTGATCGAGGTGATCCGGGCCGCAGAGGGACCGTGCGAGACGAACCAGCGGCCCTCGAATCCGAGCGAATCCCATTTCGCCAGCGAGGCCGGACTGCCCGAGCGCTCCGGCTGCAGCGGCTGAACCGCATTCGGCGAGGTGTGATCGTTCTGCACGCTGAACGCCGAGTTGGCTACCGCGAAGAAGGCACGTGAGGCGACGCCGTTGAACAGCGTGACGGTCAGCACCACCAGAACCAGGAATCCGGCCGATGGCGCCAGCTCGCGCGGCACCCGCACCCAGCGGTTGAGCTGGCGGGCCAGGAAACGGATGATCTCGCGCAGCGTTCGATACACCGCGACCACCCCGGTCCCCACCGCGATACTGAGCAATCCCGTGCGCAGATATGCGGGGGTGGTGGTGCCCTCCATACCCATCAGCGCGGTGATCTCGCGCTGCCAGCGGGCCGACTGCACCAGCATGAAGGCCGCGGTGACAGCGGCGCTGAGCAGGATCGCGGACTTCACCGCATAGCGCACCCAGGTCGGCGGCGGCGAAATCCGGTCGCGCAGTAGCTTGGCCAGCCGCGGCCGTCCCCAGAGCCGGAACAGCCACTCCAACAGGCAGCCGAGGCCGTAGCCGAGCGCGGCATTGATGCCGCTGATCAGGCCCTGGAACAGCCAGTCGCGCGGCACCAGCGACGGCGTCACCGAAAGTGCGAAGAAGATCGTCGCGAAGACCAGACCGACATAGTTCAGGTCGATGATGTCCTCGGCACGCCGCACGACCACGACGCCGCGCGCACGCAGCTTCGTCAGGGTGGTCGTGGTTTCGAGCATCGGTCAGCGCGACGGCGCGATGCCCGGATCGTGGCGGTTCGGATCGGGCACGGGCGTCGACAGGTCCGTAGCGATCATCACCCGAACAGTATGCGGGTGCGCTCGGGTCAACGGGTGTGTCGCCCGCAGCGGCGCGCGGTATTGCCGACGCAGATCACACCGCCACTCGGCCCGCCACAACCGACTCGATTCGCGAATCATCCAGCGGCAGTGTCACTTACCGCGACCTCCGGCAACTACCCAACGCGCTCGAGTAGTTGTACGCGGTTGCGCAGCGCCCTGAATCAGCAGACTCGGTACCTATGAGTGAGCGAAGCGAACGAATAATGTGCCAGCGCGCTTTGCGCATGCCGGAGTCGAGCGTCAGCGAGGGGCAGGCATGAGCAATCCCAACGCCCGGCCGAAAACCTCTTCGGCCTTCCTCGCGCAAGCCGCGATCGCATTCGGCGTCAGCTTCTTCGGGACCGGCGTCGGCATCTTCTACCTGCCACTGGATATCGCACAGCGGGGCTTTCTCGGCATGTCCGTGCTGTTCCTGGTGTCGAGCGCGTTCACGCTGGCAAAGGTGGTTCGCGACCAACAGGAATCGGCGAGCATCAGCCGCCGCTTGGACGAGGCGCGGATGGAAAAACTGATCGCGGAGCACGATCCGTTCAAATCCGTCACCTGATGGTGCGCACCTGGACGGGTCCGGCGAACGAGGGGTTCGAGCCCGCTCAGTATGTGTGCGCTATTTCAGCTGGTGCTCACGGGCGGCGGAGACCGCCAGATAATCCCGGATCCGATCCGCCAGATCAGCCGACCAATCCGGCGGCTGCGCGATCGCGGCCCACGCATCCAATACCAGGTTGCCGTAGTTGTGTCCGTGTCCGTCGCTGACGCTCTGCGCCCTGGGCAGATCCGCGGCGACCTGCCAGAACGTGACAATCGGATACCACGCCATGCGCGAGGAAACATCGGGGCCGCGCGATTCGCGCAGCCAATCCGGTTCGCTGAACAGCAGATCCGCCGACCACCAGACCACCGGATCGGAGGCGTGCTGCAGATAGGCAATGCGCGGCGACAGCCAGTTGTCCCCAGGCTTCCACAGGTCGGCGCGGCTGTCGGAGAAGCGCACCACCAGTCCGTCGGCGTAGGTCGGCAAGATTTCCGGCGTGCCGGGATCACGGCGGGCGGTGAATTCACTCCATAGCCGGTTGGAATTCGGCGGTCCGACCCACAGCACGCCGTCGGTCTTCGACCGGATATCGGCCAGGCCGGTGAAAGCACCTTCGGCGCCTTGGGATCCCAGGCTCTCGCCGTAGACGAGCAGCTTGGGCCGCTCCTGCTCCGGCCGGGCCGACCAGTGCTCATAAACCTTGTCGAAGACCAGCTTTCCCATCTGGGTGGCCTTGTCCTTATCGGACAGGAACGACAGCACACTCGGCAGATAGGAATACTGGGTCGCGGCGATCGCGGTGTCGCCGTTGTACATCAGCTCGATGGATTCGGCGCTGGACGAGTCGACCCAGCCGGTGCCCGTCGTCGTGACGACCACCAGCACCTTGCGCTCGAAAGCCTTGGTGCGCTCCAACTCCGCCGCGACCAATTCGGCCTGTGCCTCGGGTCCGTCGGCCGATTCTAATCCGGCGTAGACCCGAATCGGTTCGCGCGCGGGGCTTCCGGTGACCTGGCTGATATCGGCCGCGCGCGGCACGAACGAGACGAACCAGCGGCCCTCGGACCCCAGAGTGTCCCAGGCTGCCAATGAATTCGGACTGCCGGAGCGCTCCGGCAGCTGCGGCTGTACGGCGTTCGGCGAGGTGTTGCTGTTGCGCGCGCTGAACGCCGAGTTCGCCACGTCGAAAAAGACTTTGGTGAGCACGCCGTTGAACAGCAGCATCGCCGCGACCACCACCACGAGCACGCCGGTCGGGACGGCCAATTGGCGCGGAAAGTGGGCGCGCCTGATCAGCTCGAACGCGACCGAACGGACGAGCCGCCGCAGTATCCGGAATACCGCGATGACGATCGCACCGACCAGTGCGCTCAGTGCGCCGGTGCGCATGAATCCAGAGGTAGTCGTGGGTTCCATGCCCATGAGCGCGGTGATTTCCCGCTGCCAGCAGGACGATTCGACCAGTAGGAATACGGCGACAGCGAGACAGGCGAACACAATCGCGGTCTTGACCGCGCCGGAAAGCCACGCGGGTCGTTTCGCCCACACCCGCGTGACCGCGGTTGGCAATTGTGCGACCTTGCGGCGTATCGGTTTCCGCAACCACTTGCGGTACACCCATTCGAACAGACAGCCGACGCCGTAGCCGATGGCCGCATTGATCCCGCTGACCAGTCCCTCGAACAGCCAATCCCGTGGCAGCAGTGAGGGGGTCAGCGACCAGCCGAAGAACACCGTGGCGACGATGAGGCCGACGTAATTCGGGTGGAAGAAACGCTCGACGGCGCCGACGATTTTGCCGACGCCCCCGCAGCGTGAGCTCAGGCCCCGGAGGCGGTAGCCGAGCGTGACCACGGAGGGGACCGCGAACGCCGCTAGTCCACCTCCGCGGCGTGAGCTCAGGCCCCGGAGGCGGTAGCCGAGCGTGACCACGAAGGGGACCGCGAACGCCGCTAATCCACCTCCGCGTAGGACTGCCGAGACTTCATCAGCCTCCGGCGCGCTCAAACGGCACTGGCCCCGAACAGCTTCGGCAGCGTGCCCTCGTGCGCCTCGCGCAGATCGTCCAGGGTGATCGAGAACTGGCCCTGCACCTCAACGGAATCCGAACCCTGATCGACCACACCGATACGCACCCACGGCAATTCGCGCGCGGTGCACATCTTGGTGAAGCGGGTCTCCTCTGAGCGCGGCACCGCGACGAGCACCCGGCCCGCCGATTCGGCGAACAACTGCACGAACGGATCCGAACCCTCGGGCAGCAGGATGCGGCAACCGGTTTCGCCGGCCAGCGCGGCCTCGACCACGGTCTGGATCAGACCGCCCTCGGAAAGGTCGTGCGCCGCACTGATCATGCCGTCGCGTGAACCCGAGGTCAGCACCTCGGCGAGCAGCTGCTCGCGGGCGAAGTCGACCTTGGGCGGCACACCGCCGAGATGGTCGTGCGCGACCTGCGACCAGATCGAGCCGCCGAATTCGTCGGCGGTCTCGCCGAGCAGGATCAGTGTCTCGCCCGGCTCCAGGCCGAGACCGGTCGGGATGCGTCGGTGCACATCGTCGATGACGCCGAGCACACCGACCACCGGGGTGGGCAGGATGGCGTCCTGACCGGTCTGGTTGTAGAAGCTGACGTTGCCGCCGGTGACCGGAATGCCCAGGGCCACACAGCCGTCCGCGAGACCACGCACCGCCTGCTGGAACTGCCACATGACGCCCGGATCCTCCGGCGAGCCGAAGTTGAGGCAGTTGGTGACCGCCTTCGGCGTCGCGCCGGTGGTGGCCACATTGCGGTAGGCCTCGGCCAACGCGAGCTGCGCGCCGGTGTAGGGGTCGAGCTTGGTGTATCGGCCCGATGCGTCGGTGGCCAGGGCGATGCCGCGGCCGGTCTCTTCATCGATCCGAATCACACCCGCGTCGGCATGTTCGGCGAGCACGGTATTGCCGCGGACGTAACGGTCGTACTGCTCGGTGATCCACCGGCGGCTGCACAGCTGCGGGCTGGCGACCATCTGCAGTACGGTGGCGCGCAATTCGTCCGGAGTCTTCGGGCGGGGCAGCGTGTCCGGGGTGTCGGCGATGAGCGCGTCCTGGAAATCCGGTCGCTGCACCGGGCGCTCGTACACCGGGCCCTGATGCGCGACGGTGCGCGGCGGCACATCGACAACGGTCTCGCCGTGCCAGCTGATCACCAGCCGGTCGCCCTCGGTGACCTCACCGATGACCGTGGCCAGCACATCCCACTTGTGGCAGACGGCCATGAACGCGTCCACGTTCTCCGGCGTGACCACCGCGCACATGCGCTCCTGCGATTCGCTGGAGAGCACCTCGGCCGGGGTCATGCCCTTGGCGCGCAGCGGCACCTTGGTCAGGTCGATATGCATGCCGCCGTCGCCCGCGGCCGCGAGTTCGGAAGTGGCGCAGGACAATCCGGCGCCACCGAGGTCCTGGATGCCGACCACCAGCTTGGCCGCGTACAGCTCGAGACAGCATTCGATGAGCACCTTCTCGGCGAACGGGTCGCCGACCTGGACGCTCGGCAGCTTCTTGCGGCCGGTACCGGATTCATCACCGGAGAAGGTGTCCGAGGCCAACACCGAAACGCCGCCGATGCCGTCGAGACCGGTGCGCGCGCCGAACAGAATGATCTTGTTGCCTGCGCCGGAGGCGAAGGCCAGATGCAGATCCTCGACCCGCATGACACCGGCGCACAGCGCGTTAACCAACGGGTTGCCCTGGTAGGAGGCATCGAAAACGGTCTCGCCGCCGACATTCGGCAGGCCGAGCGAGTTGCCGTAGCCGCCGACACCGCGCACCACACCGTCGACCACGCGCCGGGTATCGGGTGCCTCCGCCGCACCGAAGCGCAGTTGATCCATCACCGCGATGGGCCGTGCGCCCATGGCCATGATGTCGCGCACAATGCCGCCGACGCCGGTGGCCGCACCCTGATACGGCTCCACGTAGGACGGGTGGTTGTGGCTTTCCACCTTGAAGGTGACCGCCCAGCCCTCGCCGATATCGACGACGCCCGCGTTCTCACCTATGCCCGCGAGCATCGCTGACTTCATTTCGTCGGTGGTGGTCTCGCCGAAGTAGCGCAGATGCACCTTCGAGGACTTGTAGGAGCAGTGCTCGCTCCACATCACCGAATACATCGCCAATTCGGCGTCGGTCGGCCGACGGCCGAGGATTTCCTTGATCCGCGCGTACTCGTCGTCCTTGAGACCGAGCTCCTTGTAGGGCTGCGGGGCGTCGGGAGTTGCTGCGGCTGCGCTGACGGTGTCGACCTGCGGAGTCACGGAGTACCAGGGTCCTTTCGGGCCGGAGCGCGAAGCTGGGGATTCGCCATGAAGTTTAGCCCTGGCCCTCGATGGGCGGCCGGTCGCATCGACCGGTCGTCCGGATCGCCGGTTTTTCGGCCGCGGATGCCTCGGGTCGGCACACATCGCGCGAGCTCGCAACCGCTACGCTTTGGCCGTGAACGATCGATCGGGGGTTGCGGATCCGGCCGAGCAGCCCGTCACCACGCAGAACACTCGGCTCGAACTCGACTCGGCTGTCTCGCCGCGATTCTCATTGTCGAACCCGCAGGTGCGCTGGCTGTTGATCGCCGTCGCGATGTTCGCCGTATCGGCCATCGTCTCGCTGGTGGTGCACTGGTGGAACGGATACATCGATCTCCAGGTCTATCGCAACGGTGCGCGCGTCTGGCTCGACGACGGCGAGTTGTACGGACCGATGCCCCCGGTCGAGGGGATCGGGCTGCCCTTCACCTATCCCCCGCTGGCCGCCCTGTTCTTCGCACCGCTCGCGCTGATGCCGCTGCCGCTGGCCGAGGTGCTGGTGACCGCCACCTCGGTGCTCAGTCTTGGCATCACACTGTGGTTGGTGCTCGCGCGACTGCGCCCGAGCCTCGAGCGGCGGACCATGCTCGCGCTGGTCATCGGTGTGGTCGCAGTGGCACAGATGTCCGAACCGATCCGGCAGACCTTCGGCTTCGGTCAGATCAATCTGGTGCTGATGGCCGCGGTCACCATGGATTGCCTTGTCCGCAAACCCGTCTGGCCGCGCGGCATGCTGATCGGCATCGCGGTTTCGGTGAAATTGATTCCGGCCGGATATCTGCTGTACTTCCTGCTACGCCGGGATTGGAAGGCGGCGGGCACGCTGATCGTCTCCGCGATCGTCGCGGTCGGACTCGGATTCCTGCTGTTCCCGAGTGATTCGGCCGAATACTGGTTCCACACCCTTGCCGATACCGGCCGCATCGGCCCGCCGTACTTCGCGGGCAATCAGTCGATCAAGGGCATGGCCTTTCGCATCGGCGTCTCCGACTCGCTGGCCACCATGATCTGGATCACACTGTCGCTCATCGCGATTGCCCTGGCCGCGGTGTGGATGCACCGGCTGCTCGCAGCGGGGCAGCAGGTCGCCGCACTGATGGTGAACGCTGCCGCGGTACTGCTGGTGTCCCCGGTTTCCTGGTCGCACCACTGGGTTTGGATCGCCCCCGCCATCCTGGTCGCCGCCGACGCCATCGCCCGCGGCACCCGCAACCGCTGGTTCATCGGCTCCGTCGCCGCCTGCACCGTCCTGTTCATGATCGGCCCCCAATGGCTCCTGCCGCACTCGAAGGACCTGGAACTCGGCTGGGCCTGGTGGCAACAGCTCATCGGCAGCAGTTACGTTCTCGTCACGCTGGCGGTATTCGTTGTCGCCGTCATCACCTACCACCCGGCAACTCGGGAAAAATCCGCAACTGCGTAGCGCCACGCGTCGGCGAAGCTACGGTGCGGGGGTCAGGAAGGCGGCTAGTGCGGCGGCGTAGGCCGAAACATCTTCTGCGCCCATGATTTCACGGGCCGAGTGCATAGCCAGCTGGGCTGCGCCTACATCGACGGTGGGCATGCCGGTGCGGGCCGCGGTCATCGGGCCGATGGTGGAGCCGCAGGGGAGATCGGCGCGGTGCACGTAGCGCTGCAGGGGGACCTCGGCTTGGGCGCAGGCCAGGGCGAAGGCACCCGCACCCGCCGCGTCGGTTGCGTAGCGCAGGTTCTGGTTGACCTTGAGTACCGGGCCGCCGTTGACCTCGATGCGATGGGCGGGCTCATGGCGGTCCGGGTAGTTGGGGTGCGTCGCGTGTGCCATATCGCCGGAGGCGCAGACGGATCCGGCCAGCGCGGCCAAGTATTCGGCGCGGCCGCCGCCACGTGCGAGCACGATGCGCTCGAGCACCGTCGGCAGCAGATCCGACTGCGCGCCGCGATCGGACTGACTGCCGACCTCCTCGTGATCGAACATCGCCAGCACCGGAATGTTCGCACCGGGCTCCTCGATCGCCGCGAGGAAGGCATTCAATCCGGCATAGCAGGTGCCCTGATTGTCCAGGCGCGGCGCGCTCACCAGATCGCGGTCCCGGCCGACCAACCGGCTCGGTGCCAGATCATGGGTCATCAGCTCCCAGCCGAGCACAGACCGCGGATCGACCTCGGCATATTCGGCGACGAATTCGAGGAATGAGCGCGGCTGCGCACCCAGACCCCAGATCGCATTGACATGCCGCTGCGGATCCAGCGTGACACCGCGGCGATCCTCCGATAGGTGGATGGCCAACTGCGGCACCCGCAGAATCGGTTCATCGATGCGAACCAGCTGGTCTCGCACCGCATTTCCGCCGCGCACGCTGAGCCGCCCGGAGATGCCGAGTTCCCGGTCCAGCCACGAATTCAGCCAGGCTCCGCCATAGGGCTCCAAACCGACCAGCTGCCAGCCCACCGCGGCCAGATCCGGATACTGCTTCACCCGCAGGTTCGGACTGTCGGTGTGCGCACCGACCACCCGAAACGGCGTCACATCGGCGGAATCGGCCGTCGCCCACGCGACCAGCGAACCGCCGCGCACAACGTAATGGCGACTCGGCCCATCCGAGGGCCACGGCTGCGATTCCGCGAGCGGGGTGAAGCCGTCGGAGTCCAGCTCCCGCGCGACCGTCCGGCACACGTGGAACGGCGACGGTGAAGCGTCGATGAAGGCGCACAACCCGGCGGCCGTGGCAGCGGTAGTGGAAACGGGCATGCCTGCGATCCTATGCAGACCGGGCAGTCCGCCTGACCCGCGCACCCAGCGCTCGGCCGCCGCTGCGGTTCAACAGCCCGCAGGGACCGAAGCAGGCGCCGTCGAAGTGCCGCTGCACCACCGAGAACACGCCACCGACCGTGTTGCGGCGGCAGGCCTCGGCGAATACGCGGTCTCATCGCCGAAAATCACCGTCGCGGTGCAGTACAACTCGGTCTCGTCGTACGCCGATGGTCAAATATTCGGGCAGCACAATGAGGCCTCGGAACATAACCCGAGTAATGGTAAATTCCGCGCGATCAGCGCAACCGGACATTCATCGGACTAATTCATCCGATGAAAGTCTTACCAATTTGAACTACTCCGCGGAAACGAGCTCGAGCAAACGCATCAGCTCGGCATAACGCCGCACACCGATACGCGAACGCAACTCCTGCTCCGCGTGCTCCTCCTCGGCGCGCACCGCGTCGACCAGATCCGAACCGAGCCGGCTCAGCCCGATCAGGATGCGGCGGCGGTCGTCCTCCGCGGCAATCCGGAAGATGAGGCCGCGTTCGGCGAGTGCGTCGGCATGCCTGGTCGCCGAGGACGGCGGTAGCTGCGACCTGGCCGCGAGCTCACTCATGGTGACCCCGAACCCGGTGGACAGATTCGACAGCATCGACCATTGATCGGCCGTCAGTTGCCTGGCGCACAGGGCGGCGTCGAGGTGATCCAGCCAACGCCGTTGTGCGGCACGCAGCGCACCATGCAGCGTGGAATATCCGCTTACAATGGTCGTCATTATTTCCTGCCTGCCATGAATTTCGCTCGAACGAGAAGAAGAGTACCGAATGTCAGCGTTCGGCGAGGGCCCAGACGGCACGATCGAGATACTGAACATAGTCCCGATGCAGGGACCGGGCGGTATCGTTGCGGCGTCATGCGATGCGGCGATTTCCCTCGCGGTCAACGAAATCAATGCTGGGACGGGTTTTCTGGGCCGCGAAATTCGTACTACGAATATCGATGGCGGCCGGAATCCGCGCGAGGTCGCCGATGAGGTTTCCGCGCTGCTCGCCACCGGAATGGTGCACGCGATCACCGGCTGGCACACCTCGGCGGTGCGACTGGCCGTCGCGCGGGCCAATGCCAGTCGGGTGCCCTATCTTTTCGCCACCGGACACGAGGGTCTCACCAATGAGCTACCCGGGGTGCTGATGCTCGGGGAGCATCCGGCGGACCAGACCTTGCCCGCGGTGCACTGGCTGCAGCGCGAACACGGTGTGCGCCGCTGGGCGATCATCGGCAACGACTACATCTGGCCGCGCGAATCGGCCAAGGCGGTGCGCCGTAGCCTGGCCGATCCGAGCGCCATCGTGCTGGAGCGATTCGTACCGCTCGGCGCACCGGACTTCACGGAATTCCTCGACCATCCCGCATTGGACCAGGCCGACGCCGTCATGATCCTGATGGTCGGCGCGGATGTCTCCCGCTTCAACCGGCAGTTCGCCGCCACCGGCCGCGCCGACACGCTGCCGCGCGTCAGCCCGGCCGCCGACGAGAACGTACTGCTGACCGCCGGTGCCGAGGCCAACCACAACTTCTACGTGGCATCGAGCTTCTTCGTCGACCCGCACACCGACGACGGCCGTGACCGGCTGGCCCGCTACCGCCGACTACACGGCACCTTCGCACCCGCACTGACCAGCTTCAGCAATATGAGCTACGAGGCGATCCACACCCTGCGCGCGATCGGCGAGACGGCCGGATCACTACACGTACCCGACGTACACGCGGCACTCGATCAGGGCGTACTACTCGAAACCCCCGGAGGCACACGGGGCTTCCTCGGAAACCAAGCCCAGCAGCCCGGCTACATCGCGCTGGCCAATGGCGTCGATTTCGACGTCATCGCCCAGATCACCTAGCCGTGCGCTTGCCGACGGCGTGGTGGCTAGGCCGAAACCAAGGTGTCGAGTACCGAGAGGAACAGGCCGAGGCCGTCATCGCTCGGGCCGGTCAGCGGCTCGGTGGCGTGTTCGGGATGCGGCATCAGGCCGACGATCCGGCCATCGGCCGAAGAGACACCCGCGATATCGCGTTGGGAGCCGTTCGGATTGTCACCGGCGTAGCGGAAGACCACCCGACCCTCGCCCTCGAGTTCGTCGAGCACACGATCGGAGGCCTGGTAGCGGCCCTCGGCGTTCTTGACCGGGATGAGAATCTGGGCACCGGGCTCGAAACGCGAGGTCCATGCGGTATTCGCGGTTTCGACGCGCAGCCATTCGTCACGGCAGACGAAGTGCAGACCCTCGTTGCGGGTCAGCGCGCCGGGCAGCAGACCGGCCTCGCACAAAACCTGGAAACCGTTGCAGATGCCCAGGATCGGCAGGCCCCGACCCGCGGCCTTGACGACCTCACCCATCACCGGGGCGAACCGGGCGATGGCACCGGCGCGCAGGTAGTCACCATAGGAGAAGCCGCCGGGCACGATCACCGCGTCGACCTGCTTCAGATCGGCATCGGCATGCCACAGGCTGACCGCCTCGGCACCCGCCAACTTCACTGCCCGTGCGGCATCGACATCGTCGAGCGTGCCGGGAAAAGTAATGACCCCGATCCGCGCCGTCGTGCTTGTGATTCGCTCGCTCATGCCGAAACCCGCACGACCTTCCAGTCCTCGATCACGGTGTTGGCGAGCAGCGCCTCGGCGATCTGTTCGAGCTCCGCGTCGCTGACACTGTCGTCGACATCGAGTTCGAATCGCTTGCCCTGCCGTACATCCGACACTCCGGCGAATCCCAGGCGCGGGAGCGCGCCGGCGATGGCCTGACCCTGCGGATCCAGGATCTCGGCCTTCGGCATCACCTCGACCACGACTCGTGCCACGCGTTGCTCCTCAGGTGGTGTTGGGGTTACCTGAGCAGCGTAGTTGTCCAGCTTGTCCGAGCTACGGTCGGGGTCGAGTCAAATAGCATGGCCCCATGCGCATAGCCCACTTCGGCCACTCCTGCATCCTCGTCGAATTGCACGGCAAGAAGGTGCTGTTCGATCCGGGCACCTTCTCGCACGGCTTCGAGGGCATTACCGGCCTGGACGCCATCGCCGTCACCCACCAGCATCCCGACCATATCGATCCGAGCCGGATCGAGGCGCTGCTCGACAACAACCCGAACGCACGCCTGTTCAGCGATCCACAGACCGCACAGCAGCGCGGCGAACCATGGGAGGCAGTGCACGCGGGCAATGTGATCACCCTCGGCGATCTCCGGATCACCGGAGGCGGCGGCCGACACGCCGTGATCCACCCGGAGATCCCGGTGATCGATAACACGGTCTTCCAACTCGGCACCCCGGACGACCCGGCCCAACTCGTGCACCCCGGCGACTCGCTCTGGGTGCCACCGGTGCCGGTCGGCGTCCTCGCCATCCCCGCATCCGCCCCGTGGATGCGAATCAGCGAGGCCATCGACTACCTGCGCGCCGTCTCCCCTCGCACCGCCTTCCCCATCCACTTCGGCATCATCCAGCCCGAAGCCCAAGGCATCTACTTCGGCCGCCTAGCCGAAATGGGCCCCACCAATACAGAATTCACGGTCATCGCCCCCGAGTCCCAGCGCGACCTCTGATACCTGGACTGTTGATCACCATGTATCCCTGGCGGCAAACGTCGAGCGGATCCGCCACGGATGCGTGGTGATCGGGCGTCCAACACCTCAGGGGGCGTGTTCGGCGTAGGTGGCGAGGAAGAGGGCCTCGGCGAGGGCCATGTGTTCGATTTCAGAGGGGTCGACGCTCTCGTTGGGGGCGTGGATGAGGCATTTGGGCTCTTCGACGCCCAGCAGCATGATCTCGGCGTGCGGGTAGGTGTCGGCGAAGACATTGCACAGTGGGATCGAACCGCCCTGACCCTGGGTAGTGGTCGCGCGACCGTATGAGGCGGTGAGTGCGGCTTCCATGGCGGTGCGCGCGGGACCGCCGCTGGCCGAGCGGAACGGCGCGCCGGTCCCCTCGGTTTCCACGCTGATTTTCGCGCTCCACGGCGTATGCGACAGCAGGTGTGCGGTCAGCAGTTCCAGCGCCTGATCTGGATCGGTGCCCGGCGGAATGCGTAGGTTCAGCCGGGCTCGCGCGGCGGGCTGGATTGCCGCCGCTGAGCCCACGACCTTCGGTGCGTCGATCCCGAGCACAGTCAAAGCCGGTCGCGCCCAGAGCATATCGGCGACGGTGCCGTTACCGGTGAGTTCGACACCGCCGAGTACGCCTGCGTCAGCGCGGAATTGGTCCGCCAAGTACTGCACACCGGTCCAACGCTGATCATTGGGCAGACCGGCCACGGTGGTGTTGCCGTATTCGTCGCGTAAGGAGGCGAGCAGGTGGATGAGCGCGGCCAGCGCATCGGGGGCGGGACCGCCGAACATGCCGGAATGCATTGGCCCGGCGAGGGTTTCGATGGTGACGACCACGTTGACATTGCCGCGTAAGGACTCGGTCAAGGTCGGCATCCCGATCGTGAAATTGCCGCAGTCGCCGATCAGAATCGCATCCGCGCGCAAAAGATCCGGATTGGCCTCGACGAATTGTTCGAGTCCGCCGGTGCCCTGCTCCTCGGAACCCTCCGCGACCAGCGTCACCCCGAGCGGCAGATCCGCGCCGAGTGCCCGCAGCGCGGTCAGGTGCATCACGATATTGCCCTTGCAGTCCGCACTGCCACGCCCGTACCAGCGGCCGTCCTTCTCGGTCAGCTCCCAGACCGGCGTGCGCCAGGCATCGTCGTCGAGCGGCGGCTGCACGTCGTAGTGGCAGTACAGCAATACCGTGGGCGCACCGTCCAGCGCGGGACGCGAGGCGATGACGGCCTTGCTGCCATCGGGAGTTTCGTGCAGCCCCACCTTGGTCAGACCCGCCCCAGCGAATGCGTCGGCCACCCACTGCGCGGTCCGGTTGCAGTCCTCCGGTGGGAACTGCCGGGGATCGGCCACCGACTTGAACGAAACCAGTTGGGTGAGATCGGTTTTCGCCTGCGGCATCAGCGCGGCCACCCGCTGGCGCAGCGCCGCGATGCGGGAGTCGTCGATCATCTGCGAACCTCATTTCCGATCCGATCCAGCACAGAAGCGGCCGACCGCGCGCCGCCCGCCCACTCTGGCATGAACCGCTCGGTGCATACGGAGAAATCACCCGACCGATCGGTCTGTGTCGTCCGGATCGGAACACCGAAAATCCGGTCGCCGCTGTGACATGCTGAAACGTCGACGCTGGTTGCCACTTGTTTTCGCAAACATCACGCAAGCCATGTTCGGAGGCGGTTCGATGACAGAAGAACTGGAGCCCGACGACCTATTCGCCCTGCCGGGCCTGCGCCGGTCGGCACCGAAGGCCGGATTCCCGACAAACGAGTTGATCCCGCAGGTCGCCTACGAGATCGTGCACGACGAGCTGATGCTCGACGGCGTCTCCCGGATGAATCTGGCGACCTTCTGCACCACCTGGGTCGACGACCAGGCGCGCAGACTGATGAACGAAGCCCTGGACAAGAACATCGTCGACAAGGACGAATACCCGCAGACCGCCGAATTGGAGCGCCGGTGCGTGCGGATGGTCGCCGATCTTTGGCATGCGCCGGATCCGGCGGGCACGCACGGCACCTCCACCACCGGCTCGAGTGAGGCCGCGATGCTCGGCGGTCTGGCCGCCAAATTCCGCTGGCGCAAACGCGGCGGCACCGGAACCCCGAACTTCGTCTGCGGCCCGGTGCAGGTGTGCTGGGAAAAGTTCGCGCGCTATTTCGATGTGGAGATCCGCCAGATTCCGCTGCGCGGGGACCGGCTGACCATGCATCCCGAAGATGTGGCCGCCTACTGCGACGCGAACACCATCATGGTGGTTCCGACCTTCGGGCAGACCTATACCGGCTTGTTCGAGGATGTCGCCGGGATAAGCCGGGCACTGGACCGGCTGCAGGAGGTCAGCGGCCTGGATATCCCGATCCATGTCGACGCCGCCAGCGGCGGATTCCTCGCGCCGTTCACCGCACCCGATCTGATCTGGGATTTCCGGCTGTCGCGGGTCAAATCGATCAATGCCTCCGGCCACAAGACCGGGCTGGCACCGCTCGGCTCGGGCTGGGCGATCTGGCGCGAGGCCGCCGATCTGCCCGAGGAGCTGATCTTCAATGTGGATTACCTCGGCGGCAGCATGGCCACCTTCAATCTCAACTTCTCCCGCCCCGGCGGGCAGGTGATCACCTCTTACTACGAATTCATCCGGCTCGGCCACACCGGATACACCCGTCTACAGTCCCAGCTCTACCACGTCGCCCAGCATATGGCCGATGGCCTACTGAAACTCGGGCCGTTCGAGATGATCCACGGCGGCGATCCGCATCGTGGCATCGCGGCGGTGTCGTGGCGGCTGACCGAGGATGTCGGGTTCAATCTCTATGAACTGTCGGATCGGCTGCGGACCAGGGGTTGGCTGATCGCCGCGTATCCGTTGCCCGCCGACCGTGAGCACGAGACGATCATGCGCGCACTGGTCCGGCACGGGTTCAGCATCGATATGGCCGACCTACTGCTCGCCGATATCGCGCGCGGCATGGAGCAACTGGAGAAGCATCCACAATCCAAACCGCTCACTCGAGAGGAAGCGGGCGGATTCACGCATAACGCGACCGCGGCCGTACCGAGCGAGAAGGCGAAAGCCGTCCGGCCCCGATCTTGACCCGCCAGCGCTCCGCCACCGAATAGCGCTGGCGCAGAATTGATTTCGCCGCGCGCCGCCGCCCGATCACGCCATTACGGGCGGCGGCGGCTCGTGTAGGCGGTGCCGACCACACCCCCACACGGCTTCGGGCAGACCTGATCAGGCCGCCTTGACGGCGGCGAACGGCTCCCAGCGGTACACCTCGCTGGACGCGCCGTGGAACAGCGCGAGATCGACCGCATCGAGCATCGCCTGCCGCGGACCGGAACGGCCGAGCTGAGCGGCGGAAACGGCCAAGCGCAGCACACCGCCGCGACGTGCGGTCCTGGCCGCACCGAGCACCAGCGCGCGGCACCACCACGGTTCGGCGCGGAAACCCTCGCCCATGCCGTAGACGCGCGCCTTCTGGGCGATATTGCGCTCGAGATCGAGAATCGAGGTCAGCCCGAGCGCGAGCCGGAAACCGGCCTCGGGCAGCGCCTCGATGGCGCCCGCCGAGGCATCCCAGCGCGGAGCCGCGAACAACCGGGTGCGCAATTCCACCTGCTCGAGCACGCGATCCGCCGCGGTCAGCCGCAGGCGCGCCTCGTGCCGGGGCAGGGTGGCGAATTCGGCTCGGCGCCGCTTGGTCGCCGCCTGGTCGTAGCCGTGCAGCACGATCGCATCACTGCGGGCCCGCCGGCCACGCAGCCATGCCTGCGTCGCCGGATCTTCCACCAGCCGGTAGCCGCCCTTCAACCGAGGCGCGATCAGCAGCGAAAGCCGCACATCGCGGCGATCCATTTCGGCCGCGAATTCGATAGCCGCGTCCCGCGTGGTGTCCCGGATCCCGGAAATCGACACGATCAGCTCAGCGTTCATGACCTCACGGTGCCAGCCGCAGATGTACTCGGCGTGCAGGGCGGATGACCCGCCGACGAACACTGCGTCACACCCGCGGCACATCTGACCTAAGATCTCCGGCGTGAAGACAGCCCTGCTCAGCGCTCTGTCAGTTCCACTCCTGCTCATCGCACCGGCGACCGCCCTAGCCGATCCGGACGCCCCCCAGATCTTCAGCCAAGACGAAACATGCACTGCGACACAGGGGTTCGTCAACCAGGTGCGCAGCCGCACGCCGGACGCGACGCCGGATCAGATCGCCGACGCCTATATCGCGATCATGGATGCGAACGGCGCATATCAGGGAATCGAGCAATACCGCGACAGCGATCGTGCGACGTTCCTGGACAACATGCGCACCTGCGGCCTCTGATTTACCACCGCTCCCAGTGCAGTACCTGCTCCCTCGGCACCCGGACCGCGGGTTTGAAGTCGGTGCCGAGGGTGTAGGCCAGCGGGATGAATGCCGCGAGCATCACCGTGTCGTACGGAATCCCCAGTGCCGCAGCTAGTTCGCGTTCCAGCGGCCCCTGCGCACTGGTCCAGGTGGTGCCGAGTCCGCGAGCGCGCGCGGCGAGCATGAAGCTCCACACCGCGGCGCCGCCAGCTCACGGCGCTGCTCGGCAAACTATTGGCCCCACCGGGTGAGCGGCCGGGGTGCACCGACCGCTCACCCGACCTACGCGTCGGCCAGGCCGAGAGTGCTCAGCAGCCAGGCGTATTCGAAGGCGACTTCCTTCCACTGCTCGTAGCGGCCGCTGACACCGCCATGGCCCGCACTCATTTCGGTCTTGAGCAGTAGCGGGGTGTCACCGGTCTTGGTCGCGCGCAGTTTGGCGACCCACTTGGCGGGTTCGACATAGAGCACGCGGGTGTCGTTGATGCCGGTGACCGCCAGGATGGCCGGGTAGTCCTTGGCTTCGATGTTCTCATAGGGCGCGTAGGACTTCATGTAGTCGTAGACGTCCTTGTCCGCCAATGGATTCCCCCACTCGTCCCATTCGATGACGGTAAGCGGCAGCGACGGGTCCAGGATCGAGGTGAGCGGGTCGACGAACGGCACGTTGGTCAGAATGCCCCTGAACAGCTCGGGCGCCATATTCGCCACCGCGCCCATCAGCAGACCGCCCGCGCTGCCGCCATCGGCGACCAGCCGGTCCGCCGAGGTGACACGGGTATCGATGAGATGCCTTGCGCAGGAGATGAAGTCGGTGAAGGTGTTCTTCTTGGTGCGCGTCTTGCCGTTCTCGTACCAGAGCCGCCCCATTTCACCGCCGCCGCGCACATGCGCCACCGCGAACACCATGCCGCGGTCGAGCAGCGAAAGCCGCGATAACGAGAAGGACGGATCAATAGGGGTCTCGTAGGAGCCATATCCGTACAGCAGCAGCGGTTTCGGCCCCGCGGGCAGCCCCTTCTTGCGCACCAGCGAGATCGGAATCCGGGTGCCGTCCGCAGCGATCGCCCAATCGCGTTCCTGCTCATAGTCGTTCGCGTCATAACCGCCGAGTACCGGCTGCTCCTTGCGCAGCAACAGCTCACCGGTGGCCGGGACATAGTCGAAGACCTGCATCGGTGTGATGAACGAGGTCAACCCGATCCGCAGCGTCGGCTGCTCCCACTCCGGATTGCGGCCGGAACCGACCGCGAAGAGTTCCAGATCGAACTCGAGTTCGCGCCGCTCGCCGTAGCCGGATTCGGTCAGCGGCCAAATGGCAATGCGGGGAAGGGCTTCGCGCCGATAGCTCAGCACCAGATGATCGGCGAACGGATCGATGTCCTCGAGCCGCACGTCGTCGCGGTGGCCGATCAGCAGCGTCATATTCGACGGATCCGATACCGGGGCCTCGGCGAGTACGAAGTTCTGCGCTTTCACCCCGTCCACGACGTCGTTGTGCAGGATCAGGAAACGGTCCTCACCGCCGACCACGGCATGGTCCACCGAGTACTCGACACCTTCGCGACGCGGAATAACGACCCGGAAATCCCCTTCCGGATTATCGGATTCGAGTACCCAGGCCTCGCTGGTGATCTTGGAGCCGAGCCAGATCATCAGGTACTTCTCCGAGCGCGTCGAGCCGATGCTCACCCAGTAGCGCTCATCGGGCTCGTGGAAGACCTTGACATCGTCATCCTTGGCCGTGCCGAGCCGGTGCCGCCACACAGTGTCGGGCCGCCAGGATTCGTCGACCGTCTGATAGAAGACGTGCGTGCCGTCCAGCGACCAGGTCGCGCCGGGGGCGGTGCCCGCGATCTCGTCGGCGAGCTCCTCCCCGGTGCGCAGATCCTTGAAGCGCAGCAGGTAGCGCTCGTCACCGCTGGTGTCGACCGAGTACGCGAGCAGGTTGCCGTCATGGCTGACCGAGAACGCGCCGAGCGTGAAGAAGTCGTGGCCCTCGGCGGCCTGGTTGCTGTCCAGCAGCACCTGCTCGCCGGGAATCTCGGTATCGGCCTCGAGTTGCGGCGGGGTCCAGGCGTCGATCCCCTCGGCTCCCGCCGGGGCAACGATGGGACAGCGGCAGTGCACGCCGTACTGTTTGCCCTCGAAGCTGCGCGAGTAGTACCAGTACTCGCCGATCCGGGTCGGCACCGACAGATCGGTCTCCTGGGTGCGCGCCTTGATCTCGTCGTAGAGCTTGTCCCGCAGCCCGCCCAGATGCGCCGTCTGCGCCTCGGTGTAGGCGTTCTCAGCCTCCAGATAGGCGATGACCTCGGGATTTTCCTTATCGCGGAGCCATTCGTACTCGTCGATGAAGACGTCGCCATGGTGCACCCGCTCGGTGCGCACCTGCTTGGCGACCGGGGCCGTCACCACGGCCGATTCATCACCCGGACCGGCGAGCGTTCCGGTTCCACTGTCGAGAGCCATGGGCCCACCCTACTGTTCGGGCTGCACACCGCCCGCCGCTCGGATGATCTCGTCGAGTACCGCGCCCGCCCGGTGCAGATCGGTCATGGCCTGGTCGATGCGGCGGCGCTCCTCGGCCAGCTTGTCCACCAGGAACGGTGTCGCCAGTTCGTTCGGCGTGCCATCTTCGTCGTGGATACACGGCAGCAGCTGGCTGACAGTATCGCTGCCGATGCCCGCGGCGAACATTTCACGAATGCGCAGCACCCGCGCGACCGCCGACTCCGGATATTCGCGCTGACCACCGGAGCTGCGCTCGGATCCGAGCATGCCCTTGGCCTCGTAGTACCGCAGCGACCGGACGCTCACCCCGGTCCGCTCGGCCAGCTCACCGATGCGCATATCTGTTCCGCCTTCCCGGACCTTTGCCGACAAGTGAGTGCAACGGAAGGCGCGCTGCGGGTCGGCGGCCACGCACGAAGAGCTGCTGGACGTTCCCGACGAGTTACCCATGCGCTCCCGAGATCAGCCGTTGCGGTGTCGAGCTTACTTGACCTCACATCGATGTCAGGTTTTATGGTGCCGTCATGCAGCTATTGAGCGAATATCGCAACAACGTTCTGGCCCTGCCCAATCACATCGTCATGTCACCGATGACCCGGTTGCGTTCGCATCCGGACGGTTCGCCGACCGCCGATGTGGTCGACTACTACGCGCAGCGGGCCACGGCCGGACTGATCGTGACCGAGGGCATCTGGCCGCATTCGACCGGCAAGAGCGAGGCCTGGGTGCCGGGCCTGCAGACCGGCCGCCATGTCGATGCCTGGCGGCAGGTCACCGAGGCGGTGCACGCGGCGGGCGGGCGGATCGTCGCACAGCTGATGCACGGTGGCCGGAAGGGACATCCGTTGGCGCGCGTCGACGGCTCGTGGCCGACCGGACCGTCGGCCGTAGTGGATGACGATCGGCCGCACCTGCTCGACGGCACCAAGGCCGATCCGATCACGCCGGGAGCGTTCAGCCGTGCCGAAATCGCCGCCGTGATCGAGCATTTCGCGGCCGCTGCCGCCAATGCGATCGCGGCGGGCTTCGACGGTGTCGAGATCCACGGGGCCAATAGCTATCTGCTGCACCAGTTCCTGGCCGACAACACCAATCTGCGCACCGATGAATTCGGCGGTTCGATCGAGAACCGCATGCGGGCGCCGCTGGCCATCGTCGACGCGGTCGTCGGTGCCGTCGGGCCGCACCGGACCGCAATTCGGCTATCGCCGGGCAACCCGCAGTTCAATATGTACGAGGCGGATCCGGCACCGCTGTACCGCACATTGGTGGCCGAGTTGGATCGCCGTGACCTTGCCTATCTGCATCTGACCGATAACGACGACTACCCGGCTCTCGCCGACCTGCGGCCGCGTTGGCACGGCACGCTCATCGCGAATATCGGTGAGAACCGCGAACCCACCACCGCGGTCGAGGCCGAGACGGTGCTGCAGCAGGGGCTCGCCGATCTGGTGTCGTTCGGACGCGCCTTCATCGCCAATCCCGATCTGGTGACACGGATTACCTACAATTTGCCGCTCGGTTCGATCCGCGAGGAACTGCTGTACGGGCGCGATGCGGCGGGTTACAGCGACTATCCACGCTGGGGGTTGCGCGAAACGCGGTGCGCCTGAGGTCCGGATGCACGGCCGCGCAGCCCACTAGGCTCGCGGCCATGCGCGCCACAATCGCAATTCGCCTGCTGGCCGTCACGGGGATGCTATTCGCCACCGCCGGAATCGGCACGCTCGCACCGGCATCCGCATGCGCGTGCGGCGCAGTCGCCAATCCACCCGGGCATCCGGCGTCGGTGCGCGAGGAGACGGCGCTGGTCAGCTGGGACGGACAGCGCGAGACGATGCTCATGCGGCTCACGCTGAAATCCGGTACCGATCAGGCGGCGCTCATCGTGCCGACACCGAAACCGGCGACCGTCGCGGGTGGCTCGGCGGCGACCTTTACCGACCTGGCGAACTTGACCGCGCCCAAGGTTGTTACCCAGCGTCGATGGTTCGGCTCCGGTTCCAGCGACGCCGCGGGCGAGGGCGCTATGACCGCTGCCGGTGGCGGCCCGACCGTCCTCGATCGCGTGCAACTCGGCCCGCTCGAAGCAACCACCCTGTCCGGCGGCAACCTGGACGGCATTCGAAAGTGGCTGAGCGACAACGGCTACGAGATACGTCCCGAGGTGGTCACCACTGTCGAACCATATCTGCGCGAGGGCTGGTCCTTCGTCGCGATGCGCCTCACCAGCGCCCAACCACTCGATGGCGCAATAGATCCGGTGCGCCTGAGCTTCGATTCGGATCGTTTCGTCTATCCGATGCGCATGTCGAGCGCCGCCAAACAGGCCCAGTACGTGCACCTTTACGCGCTGAGCGAGCATCGTGTGCGCCGCAGCGATCCCGATGCCGCCGCCCAAAGTGTGCATGTCGACTTCGCAGGCCGGGTTGCCACATCGGATCCAGAACTCGCGGCGGTGACCACGAATGGCCGCAACTACCTGACCGAACTGCGGGTTTCGATCGACACCCCCGCGGATATCCGCTCCGACTTCGCCTTCGAGGCCGATGCCAGCGACGCGGAGGTCTACCAGACGATCCACCGAACCGAGGATGTTGAACTATTCGGCGTGCCCGCGGGCATCGTCATCCTCGGCACGGCATCCCTGGCCGCGATCGTCGTGGTCTTCGCCATCGTCCGGGTGCTGCGGACCTGACCTCAGGCTCCGATGCCCGGACCGATGGTCGACCAGGAGGCGTGCAGGGTGTCCTGCCAGTAGGGCCAGGAGTGGGTTCCGGTTGGGCTGTATTCGATCTCGGCCGGGATGCCGAGGGCGCGCAGCCGCCTGTTCGAATGGATGCGGCGGCGAGGATAGAGGCCGCATTACCGCCCATGGACAGGCCGCCGATGGCATTGACGCCATTGTCGTATCGGCGTCGATGATCAGCGGTAGCTCCCGCCGACTTTCACGCCGGCACCGCCCAACCCGGCGACGGCTCAGCGATCGAGCGCGCCGCGGATCGAACTCGCCAGATAGTCCAGGTCAGCGCGGCGCGGACTGGTCGGCCGCCCACGTAATCCGAACCCGTCACCGGGCGTCCGCGGAATGACATGCAGATGCACATGGAACACTTCCTGACCCGCGGTCACCCCGTCGGCCAAGAAGAAGTTGACTCCATCACACCCCACCTCGCTGGCCCGCAGCGCTTCGGCCAGCTTCTGCGCCACCTGGAACAACTTCCCCCCGACCACCGGATCCAACTCCGCCAGACTGCGCGCCGCAACCTTAGGCACCACCAGCAAATGCCCGGGCGTCATGGGCCGAATGTCCATGAACGCCACCACATCATCGTCCTCATACACCCAGCTGGCCTCGGCCCGCCCGGCCACAATGTCCCCGAAGATCGTGTACGGATTCACCCGATCACTATGGCCGGTCGGCTAGAGGATCGGGGACGGGGTGTAGCGAGCGGCGTCCGGATACTGGTCCACGAGCTTTTCGACGCCGGCCACCACATCCGAAACCTGAGCTTCTGCCGCGCCGATGAAGGCCGACTTGTCGGCCAGGGCGGCTTCCAATTCGGCACGGTCCAAGGGGAAGCGGGAGTCGGCGGCCAAGCGGTCCAGCAGGTCGGGTTCGCGGCCCTGTTCACGCATGGCGAGGGCGACGGCTACGGCGTGTTCCTTGATTACCTCATGGGCGGTTTCACGGCCCACACCGGCGCGCACGGCGGCGATAAGCATGCGGGTGGTGGCGAGGAAGGGGAGATAGCGGTCGAGTTCGCGGGAGATGACGGCGGGGTAGGCGCCGAATTCGCTGAGCACGGTTAGGAAGGTTTCGATCATGCCGTCGATGGCGAAGAAGGCATCCGGCAGCGCGACACGGCGCACCACCGAGCAGAACACATCGCCCTCGTTCCATTGCGCACCAGCGAGTTCGGCGGCCATCGAGGCATAACCGCGCAGCACCACCTGCAGACCGTTGACGCGCTCGCAGGAGCGGGTGTTCATCTTGTGCGGCATGGCGGAGCTGCCCACCTGCCCGGGCTGGAAGCCCTCGGTGACCAGCTCATGGCCCGCCATCAGCCGAATGGTGTGGGCGAACGACGACGGGCCCGCACCGACCTGAACGAGCGCCGAGAGCACATCGTGATCGAGCGAGCGCGGATACACCTGACCGACACTGGTGAGCACATTCGCGAAACCGAGATGCCGCGCGACCTGCTGCTCCAGCGTCGCCAGCTTGGCCGAATCGCCGCCGAGCAGATCGAGCATGTCCTGCGCGGTGCCCATCGGGCCCTTGATACCGCGCAGCGGGTAGCGGTCGATGAGCTCGCGCAGCCGGGTCAGCGCGATGAGCAGCTCATCGGCGGCGGAGGCGAACCGCTTGCCCAGCGTGGTGGCCTGGGCGGCGACATTGTGCGAACGGCCCGCCATCACCAGCGTGTGGTACTCGGCGGCCCGCTCGGCCAGCCGCGCCGCCACCGCGACACCGTGCGCATGCACATGCTCGAGCGAGAGCCGAATCTGCAACTGCTCGACATTCTCGGTGAGATCACGGCTGGTCATGCCCTTGTGCACATGCTCGTGCCCGGCCAGCGCGTTGAATTCCTCGATGCGCGCCTTCACGTCATGGCGAGTGACCCGCTCACGCTCGGCGATCGAGGCCAGATCCACCTGATCGATGACCCGCTCGTAATCGTCGATGACGCCCGCGGGCAGTCCGATGCCGAGTTCGGACTGCGCCCGCAACACCTCCAGCCACAGCCGCCGCTCGAGCACGATCTTGTTCTCGGGCGACCAGAGATGCACCAACTCCGGGCTGGCGTATCGAGTGGCAAGGACATTCGGGACGAGGCTCACGACTGCACCTCGCTAGCGCTCGGCTCCGTCGTACGCCTGGGCGCTGAGTTTTCGGTTCGCTCGCTGCGCTCCCTCACGACTGCACCTCGCTAGCGCTCGGCTCCGTCGTACGCCTGGGCGCTGTGTCTTTGGTTCGCTCGCTGCGCTCTCTCACGTGTTGTCAGTCTAGTGTCCGGAACCTGTCGACCTGCTGCGGCGTCTGTATCTGATGTGGCGCGAGCGGACCCTCTGTGGTTACCCGAGCTACCACCTCCGGGCCGGACGCTCGCACCGGGGGCGCGACGATATCGATGACCTCGAGCAACGCACCGCGCGCCATTCGCCTTGGCTCCGGGTCCATTTCGCTCAGCGCCGCGACCACGGCACCGTCGACCACCGCGACCATCCTGCGCAACTGCTCCGGTCGAACCGCCCGATCGGAGCGGCGCAGTACGTCGGCGAGTAACTCGTCCAGCTGTGCCCTTAGTCGGAGCTGCACTTCGCGCAGTTCCGGATGCCGCGCCGAGGCCACCGAACGTTCATAGCGCGCGATGAGCTGTCCGCGTGCGCCCTCGTCGCTGCCGTCCGACCCCACCAACAGGTCCAACACCAGATCGACGGTCGCCTCCGAGCCGCGTCTGCGGTGGCTCACCTCGCCGACCCGACGCCGCATCGCGTCCAGTTCCGCATTGCCGCTGAATTCGACCGCTCGCGCGATCAGATCATCGAGCGACTCGAAGTAGTACGTCGTCGACGCCAGCGGAAGGTCGGCGCGCGTCGCGACCGAGCGATGCCGCACCGCATCGAATCCGCCTTCGAGTAACAACTCGGCGGCGGCCGCTACCAAAGCCTGGCGACGCCGTTCGCCTTTCGGGGTCGTCGCGGTTATCACCGTGCCATCGTGCCAGTCATCATCAGTTCATCCGTGCGAAATCAGAGAGGAAACCCAGAGAGTGAAAACCCAGCCATCGTTGTTTTACCGCATCTGCTCGTTCAGGGTGCCGAACTGTGCAAACTCATTGTCCGACAGCATGATCAACCACGCAGATAGTGACCCAGCCGAACGAGTGCCGCCTCGATGTCCGCAGTAGCGCCGGCGAAGGAGATCCGTACCGTCCGGTTCCCCGCCGCGGTATCGAAGTCGACTCCGGGGGCCAACGCGACTCCGGTGTGGTCGAGCACCGAGGCGCACCACTTCCTCGAATCATCGGTGAGATGGCCGATATCGGCGTAGGCGTAGAAGGCGCCGTCGGCCGGGGCCAGCTCGGTAATGCCGAGCTTCGGCAACCCCTCCAGCAGCAGTTGCCGATTCACCGCGTAGCGGCGGACGTGACCGTCGAGCTCCTCCTTGGCCTCGGCACCGAACGCGTGCAGCGCCGCGAACTGCGAGACCGCGGGCGGACAGACGGTCATATTGGATGCGAGCCGTTGCAGCGCGGGCCGCAAACCGCTCGGCACCAGCATCCAGCCGAGCCGCCAGCCGGTCATCGAGAAGTACTTCGAGACCGAACCGATGACCACGGATTCGCGCGAGGTCTCCCAGGCCGACGACGTTCGGCCAACGCTGAGGCCCTGGTAGGTGATGCCGTGGTAGATCTCGTCGGAGATCAGCAGAGTGCCGTGCGCATCGCACCAGCGGGCCAGTGCGGAGAGCTCATCGGGATCGATCATGGTGCCGGTCGGGTTGGCCGGACTGGCCACGATCAGGCCGGCGGGAGGTTCCGGCAGCGCTTCCAGCATGGCGACCGTCGGCTGGAATCGGGTTTGCGCACCGCAATCGAGTTCGACCACGCGACAACCAAGCGCGGTGAGGGTGTTGCGGTAGGCCGGATATCCGGGCCTGGCCACCACGACGGTATCCCCGACATCGAACGCGGCCAGGAAGATTAGGGTGAATGCGCCGGAGGATCCGGTCGTCACCACGACGTCATCGGGTTCGACGGCGTATCCGTAGGTATCGCGGTGGTGTTCGGCGATCGCCTCGCGCAGCGGCAGAATGCCGAATGTCTCTGTGTAACCGAGCAATTCGGCATCGATCGCCGCCTTCGTCGCACGCAGCACCGGGGCTGGTGCGGGCGTCGAGGGCTGCCCGGCCGCCAGCACCAGCACATCGCCGTGCGTCCTGGCACGTTCCGCGGCGGCTTTCCAGACATCCATCACGTAGAAAGGTGGAATGGTCGACCGGCGAGATTCTCTGGACACCCGACGTACGGTAGACGGTCCCGCAGGTCGAGTGGGCGCCGATACTCGGCTTTTGTCGACAGGTAGCGAAATGCGACCCACCGCGTGTTTCGGCATGTGTGCGGCATGCGGTACGGGTTATGGTCGGCGTTAATGCTTGACAAGGCTCGCCGGGCGCGGCTGGACCGAGTACCCGGGGTGGGTGGCATCGGTGTCATTCCCCCCGATTGGCGTGCCAAGTTGCGGGAGCGGCGCGAGTCCGAGCTGCGTCGGCGAGCGCACGAGGTGTTCGGCGAGTGCAGGGAAGGCCTGGTCTGGCTGCGTCGGCAACCACCGCCCGACCTGCGCGCGCTGTGGCAGGACCGACCCAAACCCGACTACCGCGCGTTATCGCGCAAGCACCGAATCCTGATCGCCGGTGTCTGTGTCACCGCCGTATTCGCGGCCGCGGATTCCGCGTTCGACTGGGGCATCACCGATCGCACGCCCGGCCCGGACGAGTCCCAACGCGTCGCCTTCGCCTATCCACAGCAGATGCAGTCGACACCGCCGTCGGTGAAGCGCTATCTGAATGCCATCGCCAACGGTGAGCGCATCCGTGAGCAGGAGGTCGTGGCGGCCGCGGCACGCGCGACGTTGGAACGTGCCAAGGCCGAGGCGGCCGCGGCCGTGTCCGGCGAGTACCAGCCGTGGCTGGCGGGCAGCGCGCCGGTCACCGCTGGCTCGGTGCTGCCCGGCATCACCAGTATGGTTTTGCCGACGCGCGGCACATTCACCTCCGGATTCGGTTCGCGCTGGGGCACTTTCCACAACGGAATCGATATCGCGGGGCCGATCGGCACACCGATCTATGCCGTTGCCAGCGGCACCGTCATCGATGCGGGACCGGCGCAGGGCTTCGGGCTATGGGTGCGCATCCGGCACGATGACGGCAGCATCACCGTCTACGGCCATATGTACGACTTCTTCGTCTCGGTCGGCGAACGTGTTCCGGCGGGTATGCAGATCGCCCGCATGGGTAACCGTGGTGACTCCACGGGACCGCATCTGCACTTCGAGGTCATAGTCAACGGACAGCACGTCGATCCGCAGCAGTGGTTGGCGGTGCACGGGCTCACGTTCGCCTGAGTTGTTGGCCGCGCCTTCGGCGCGGCGTGTTCGCGGCCCCCTGGTGTCTCGCGTCCGAGCCGTCGAGACTCGCGACTACGTCGCATGCGCTTCGACGACTCGGACGCGAG
>NZ_JBFANH010000049.1:0-42184 GCF_040674755.1 Nocardia sp. NPDC049737
AGAGGCCTTGACCTCCTCGAAACGAGGATCAGAGAAAGAAAGCGACATCGACCCGGAGAAGTCCTCGATCGGCGAAAGCTCCTCGAGCACCTCCTCCAGACCGCCCGTTAGTCCGCCGTCGCCGCGAGCCGCGGCTTTTTCACGCCACGAGGGCGAGCCGATCAACCATGCAAATGAGTCGGTCTGTAGATCGAGAAGTCCGGGCACCTCCAAGGGTTCACGGATCTTCGCGAAAGACACCCGCAACGGGGCTCCGGGGATTCCGGCAACTGCCTTGGTCTGGGTGGAGACTGCCAAGATGCGTCCTTCCAGCACCTCACGCGCGTCGCGTGGTGGTCCGCGACCGTCGCTTGTCTGCTACGAATTCCGCTGGATACAACCCGAACGAAACCCGAACAGGCAACAACGGAAGTAACACCGGAAGGTGGAACTTACGTGTGCAAATCGAGGTATGGACAGGAGGCAGCCAGCGCAACGTCCAACCGTACACCAATACGCAAGGTGGTGTCAAAGTACCACCCGAACCATCCGCCGCGTGGCGGCACGCCGTGACCGTTATGACCGCGTGCCATGCCCGAATCGCTGGCTGCGTCGGGTGGCCACGGGGCTCTTGAAGCCACTGTGACAGCTGCCGCTGTTGTGAATAGCGTGACGTGTCCGGCGAAACTCGTCAAGTGGCGGGCCCGACGCCATGATCGGCCAGATCCCCTGCCCCGCTGGGCTTATGCCGCCGAAATCACTGATCGACGATGGCCGCGGCCAGCCACTTGCCGTCCACCTTCTGCATTTTCAGCACGATCGGTCCGGACGCGCTCTGCTGGGCGACCCCGTTCTTGTTCGCGCTGACCACGAAGTTCACCAACAGCTCGGCCCGATCCTCGGTGAGCAAGGTCACCCCGATCGGGTCGGCGAGGGCATCGGCGCTGGTCTGCGCCTGTTTCAGGGCGGCGAGATTGGTATCGGCGTACTTGTCGAAATCGGCCAGCATCTGCCCGGTGACAACCCCGTGCACGGCATCCTTGTAGCCGTCGAGCTTGTTCACGTCGTAGGCGTAGATGGTCTTCAAAGCGTGCGAGGCGGCCGCGGTCACCTCTTCGGTGGCCTTGCTGTCCACATAGGCCGCATTGGAATCGTCGATGCCGGGACGGAAGGCCGCGACCGTGGCGAATGCGCCGAGCAGCACGGCGGCAACGAGCAGGCCCGCGACCACGCCCCACCCCGCGCCCGGACGCAGCCGCTGCGACCACGGCCGCGACGGTTCGGCTGGCTGCGCAGCCGGACCGACCGATTCCGCGGTACCTGCGACCTTCGCCCGCCGCTTCGTGCTCGCTTCCTCGGCCGCTCGGGTGCTGCGGCGCACGGTGGCGGACCCGGTATTCGCCGCGGTGCGGCCGACGGTGGGACGGTTACGGGGAGTGACCCGATTGACTGGTCGACGAGATGCCATGACGGGTTCTCCTACGATCCGGGCTTGGGCGCAGCGCCCCCGGATGGCGTCGCGCCGGGCTGCCCGGCAGTCGGCTGATTCAGGGGGGTGGGTTGACTCAATGGACTCGCCTTCTCGGCCTTCCACACCTCACCCTGCTTGACCACATCAAGGGTCCAGGTCTGGCGGTAGGAGTACGGCGCGACATCCGGGGCAGTCCGGGTGGTCTGCAGCACGATGAGCGCGGAGGCGTGGTCGCGCTCGGAATTCAGCGCGGTCAGCGAGGAGCCGATGACCTTGGACTCCAGCCTGGTCTTGGCCTGCTCGGCCTGCTCGCGGAACTGATCCTGGGTTTTGGTGGCATCGTCGAGCAGCGATCCGGTCATCGACGACTGGATCAGCTTGATCGAACCGTCGACATCATTGGGATCCAGCGACATCAGATTGATCGCGGCCTGCCTGGCATCGGCGAGCGCCGTATCACGCGCCTCGACGCGCGGACCGTCGGTGAAGAACGCCGCGCGCACCCAGCCGGTGCCGAACCAGACCGCGGCGATCAACGCGACGACCAGCGCGGCTGCCGCGACCATGGTGACCGCGAGTCGTCCGCGGGTGGCGTCCGCGGACGCCACCGTCGGGCGCACGGGATCCGATGCCTTCGCGTCATGCGCCGCGGCATCAGCTTCCGTGGAATCGGAGTCGGTCACCGCCGGCGTTTCCTTGGATATGTCGATGCTCACGACCGTACCCCGCTAACGCTCGGCACGGTCGTGCCCATCATGGGCGCAGTATTCTTGGTTCGCTCGCTCACGGCCAGACACTCTAACTATTGTTACTGCGGCGTAGCCGCGTAGGTCCTGTTCACCGCTTGGGCGTGACCCCCAACAGGGTGGCCATCTGCACGGCGATCGGGTTCAGATTCAGCTTCTCGGGATCGGTCTTGGGGTTGGCATCCCAGGGCTGCACAATGCTCGGATCCGCCAGATCGGCGCGCATTCCACCACGCACCGCGGTCGGATTACCGAACGGCACAGTGCATTTCGCGTCCTTGTTGAACGGGAATTCGTCGCGGGTGTCGTCGAAGTCCGGATTCTCCCGCTTCATCTGATCGAGGATGGCCTTGGTGCCCTCATAGCCCTGGGTGCAGGCGGGCGGATTGTTCGCCTCGAGCACCAGACCGAAATGGCTGGTCCCGTCGCCGGGTGCGGTGGACGACGCGCCGATGGACAACCCCGGCAGCATTTGCAGCAGCGGGCGCAGCACGTAGAACTTCGGCGAGATGGACAGGAGCAGCTGACGCAGGTTGGTCAGATCCTCGGTGAGGGCGCCGCCGCTCTCGTTCAGCAGCGCGGTGATCTGCTCGCCCGCATCAGTGCCGGTGCCGATGAGGCGCCGGATGTCCGGATCGCTGGAGCGCAGCTGCGCGGTGAGTTCATCGAGGCCCTGGCTGAACTGCCGAATGTAACCCGACTGCTCGGCCTGAGTGCCCAGGGCGATCCGGCCGTCGCGGATCAGCTGGATCGTCTGCGGCAGGCTGTCGTTGAACGTCGCGGTGAATTTGTTCAGCGAATCGATGAAGACCTTCAGGTCGTCGCCCTTGCCGTCGAAGGCCTTGCCGAGCTCGGTGACGGTGGTGTTGAGCGCGGTGAGATCGACCGAGCGGGTGAAGGTGTCCACACTCTGCACCAGCTGCTCGACCGAAATCGGTGTCGTCGCCGAGGCGATGACCGAACCGTCGCGCAAATACGGGCCGTGATCGGCATCGGGCTGCAGATCGACGTACTGCTCACCGATGGCCGAGCGGTTTGCGATCACCGCGCGAGCCGAATCCGGAACCTTCGGCGCACTCGAATCGAGCACAAGGTCGATAGCCACACCCGAATCGGTCAGTTCGAGATCGCCGACCCGGCCGACCGGGACGCCGCGGTAGGTCACCTCGGCGCCCTTGTAGATACCGCCGGTCTGCTTGGCGTCGACCTTCACCCTGTACTCACCGATGCCGAGCATGTGCTCGAGCCGAACGTATTTGGCGCCGACGTAAACCACGCCGAGCACCGCGATCAAGGCGAATGCGACCAGCTGGTAGCGCACCAGACGGGTCATCGCTGACCACCTCCGATCTGGTCGAGAATCGCCCCGAGCGGATCGGTCGGCAGCTGCGGCAGGCCGGCCGGGAAGCGAGGAATATTGGGCGGCAGCGGCAGCAGCGATACCGTCGGCCAACCCGGGCGCGGACCGTTGCCGCCGTAGTACGGGTTGGTCGGATTCACCGGCACCTCGGGGCCGTAGGGCGGCGGGATGTAGACCGGATCCCCCTTGCCGACACCGAGATTGCTGAGTGTGACACCGATCTGCTGATCGACCGAGAGCCAGGTGTTCACCTGGCCGCCGAAGGTGCCCTCCAGCGTCGAGTCCGGGAACGGATAGGTCGGCACCAGCGGCAGCGCGGTCACCAGATCCGGGGCGGCCTTGCCGAGTTCCTGCAGTGTCGGACGCAGCGAGGTCAGATCCTTGATCAGATCTTCCTTCGAGTGGTTCAACACGTCGAAACCGGCCTGACCCACCCGGTCCAGCTGCTGCAGCAGCGAAATCAGTTGTGGCCGTTGCTCGTTCAGGATCTTGATGCCCTGCGGCAGCTCATCGATGATCCGGCTGATCTGATCGGTCTGGGTGCTCACCCGACCGCTCAGCGTGGCCAGTCCGTCGATGGCCCTGGTGATGTCGTCGACCTGCTCGTTCAGCCCGCCAATCAGGGTATTGGCCTGATCCAGCAGCGAACGCACCCGCTGTTCGCGGCCGCCGAGGGTCTTGTTCAGCTCCGTGACGATCGGCTGCAACTGCGCGACGCCACCACCGTTGAGCAGCAACGACAGCGCACCGAGCACCTGCTCGACCTCGGTCGCGTGCCGAGTGTGATCGGCCGGGATGACCGCGCCATTGGCGAGCTTTTTGCTATCGGGTTCCTCGGCGGGCTTGGAAAGTTCGATGAACTTCTCGCCGAGCAGATTCGACTGCCGCACCTCGGCCCGCGCATTGGCGGGCAGATCGACCGAGGAGTTCACCACCGCGCGCACGCTGGCGGTCCAGCCGTCCGGTGCCAGCGCGATCTTCTCGACGCGGCCGACCGCCACGCCCTCGACCTTGATCGCGGACTGCGGCACCAGATCGAGCACATCGTCGAACCGGATATCGATGGTCATCGGATGGTTGCCGACATCGGCGCCACCGGGCAGCGGCACCGCGTAGATACCCTCGGACGAGCATGAGGTCACCAGGACCGTGCTCATGCCGACCACCAGCACGGCGCTTACCATTTCGACCGACCTGCGAGCAGTCGCTACGCTGATCCTTTCGAGCGACCTGCGAGCAGTCGCTACGGCGAGAGTACGTGCCGCGGAACGAATTCGCGTGTTCATCGCTGGCCACCTCCCTGCGAGGGCGGAAGTTGATCGGACGGGGTGCCGGGAACCGTGCCCGGCACCGGGTCACGCTGCTGGTTGTCATTGCTGAGGATGCCGAACGGCAGGATCAGCGTCGGCGTCTTCACACCGGCGGTGATCTGGTCGGTGATTTCCTTGCAGTGCTCCAGAATCGGGCGCATCTGCTTGCCGAGCGCCTCGAACTTCGGATCGCCCGGCATCAACTTGCTCAGATCCAGCATCTTGCACACCGCGCCGAACGGATCCTGCAGATCGGTGAAGTTGGCGCGCATATCGAGGGTGCCGGATTCGGCATTGTGGATATTGATCAGGTTGCTCAGCGCCAGCGGCAGCACCGGTAGTGTCGCGGCCAGGTCGTCGCGCTGCTTGGCCAGCGTCGCGGTGAGCGTGGTCAGGCCCTGGGCATTCTGCTGGATCAGATCCCGGTTCTCGTCGATGAATCGGGCGACATCGCCGAGTGCGACCGAAAGCAGGTTCAGTGCCGCACCGAGATCCTGGCGCTCCCCGGCGAGGAAGGTCGACAGATCCGCGAGCTGGGCATTGAATTGCCGCACCTGCTGGTCGTTCTGGGCCAGCATGGTGACGAAGGTCTGCAGATTCTTGACGGTGTCGAAGATATCGCCGCGGGCATCGCCCAGGTACCGCGCTGCGCGCGAGAGCTGAGTGATGCTGTTGGCCAACGCCTCTCCATTGCCCGCCAGATTCGCCGCCGAGGTGCGCACCAATTGGTTCACCGCCCCCTGGGCGTTGGCGCCGTTGGGGCCCAATGCATCCGAGAGTTCCGTGATGCTCTTGTACAGCTGGTCGACCTCGATCGGAGTGACCGTGCGATCGCGCGGAATGGTCGCCGTGCGAGCCATTTTCGGTCCGCTGGTGTAGGCCGGGGTCAGCTGGATGTAGCGGTCGGACACGATCGACGGCGTGATCTGCGCGGCCTTGGCCTCGGCGGGCACGTCGAAGCTGCGATCGACGCTCATCACCACCTTGACCTGCTCGCCTTGCGGTTCAACCGAATCCACCTTGCCCACCGGCACACCCAGGATGCGCACATCCGAACCCTCGTAGATGCCGACGGAGCGGTCGAAGTACGCGGTGATCTTGGTCGTGGTCATCCGGTCGAAAAGCCACCAGAGCGCACCGGCCAGTACCAGCGCCGCGATCACGCCGATCGCGATGGTCGCCTTGGTGCCGCGACGCGAGGTGCGCAGCGCGGTGAGCGGCTCCTTACGAGGCCAGTTCACCCCCATGTCAGTTACCTCCCATGGTGCGCACCGGCGGACGGTCGCCCGGAATCTCCGGCAGACCGGGCGGGAGCAGATTCACGATCACCGCGTCGAACCAGCGTCCGGTACCGAGCACATTGGCGTAGAGGCCGTAGAACGGCGCCGCGAGTTCCAGCGTCTTGGAAATGTTCTGCTGGTTCTCGTTCAGCAGATTGATGGAGGCCTCGAGGTTGGTCAACGCCGTACCCATCTGCTTCTCGTTATCGGCGACCAACGCGCTCAGCTCGGCCGACACCGTCTTGGCTCCGGTCAGCAGCTGTGCGATGGACTGCTGACGAATGTTCAACTCGGCCAACAACTGTCCGCCGTTGGCCAGCAGGCGCTCGAACTGCTGATTGCGGTCGGCGAGCACACCGGTGGTCTGCCTGGTCGCCGCGAACAGCTTCTTCAGTTCCTCATCGCGCTTGCCGAGGGTTTCCGAGAGCCTGGCGACACCGTCGATTGAGCTGCGGATCTCCGGCGGTGTGGTCTCGAACGCCTCCGAGAGCACCCGCATGCTGGTGGCCAGCTGCGCGGTGTCGATCTGGTCGATGTTCTTGGCCGCATCGCTGAACGCGTCCACCACGTCGTACGGGGACACCGTGCGCGACAACGGGATCACCTTGCTCGGATCGGCGGGCTCGGAACCCTTCGGATCCAATGCCAGATACTTCTGTCCGAGGACGGTCTTGATCTGGATGGAGGCGGTGGTCTCGTTGCCGATCCAGGCGTCCTGGGTGCGGAAGTCGACGAGCACCTTATTGCCGTCGAGCCGAACATCCGATACCGCACCGACCTTCACACCGGCGATGCGGACCTCATTGCCCTTCTTGATGCCCGCGGCCTCGGAGAACTGCGCGGTGTACTTGGTGCCCGCGCCGATGATCGGCAACCTGTCCAGGAAGAACGCGGAGACCGCCACGAGCAGCACCATCGCAACGCCGAGCACACCCATGAACGCGGGGCTGCGCTTGCCGAGCAGGATCCGGTCGTCCATCAGTGACCACCCTTCCCCTGGCAGCGCGGTGCGGCATTGGTGTAGAGCGGCTGGTTGACCGTCGGCAGCCCGGCCGGGAGGTTGAGCTGCGGCGCATCAACCGCGCCCGGTCCGACCACGATGTCGATACCGCACAGATAGAACTGGAACCAGGAGCCGTAACTGCCGACTCGGCCGAGCTTTTCCATCTTGATCGGCAAATTCGTCAGCGACGTATTCACTTCGTCCTTGCGCTCGTCGATGGTGCCGGTGAGCTGGCTGAGCCCGGCGATCGAACCCTGCAGCGTCGGGCGGGTCGGCACCAGCAGATCCGCGGTGGCCGAGGCCAGATTGCCGAGCGAGGTGACCGAGCTGCCGATGGTGTCGCGTTCGGCGGCCAATCCGCTGACCAGCGCCTCGGTATTGACGATCAGCTGATCGAACTGACCTTCGCGCTCGTTGACCGCATTGAGTACGGCCGTCAGGTTCCGCACCAGATCACCGATGACCGCATCCTTGTCGGCGATCTTGTTCGTCAGGTTCGCGGTGGTCGCCACCAGATCGTGGATGGTGCCCTGCTCACCCTGGAAGACCTGGATGATCTCGTAGGACAGCTTGTTCACGTCATCGGCGGTCAGCGTCTGGAACAGCGGCCGGAAACCGTTGAACAGGGTGGTCAGGTTCAGCGCGGGCCTGGTGTGCTCGAGCCCGATGGTCGCGCCTTTATTGAGTTTGCGGCCCTGCTCCCCCGTGCCCTGCTCGAGCGCGATATAGCGCTGGCCGACCAGGTTGCGGTACTTGATGGTCGCCGTCGTCGAGGCGGGCAGCCAATCGCGGTCGGTCAGTTCGAATCCGACCTCGGCTTGGCGCTTGTCCACGATCTTGACGCTGGTGACCTTGCCGACCCGGACACCGGCGATGCGCACCTCGTCACCGGCATTGAGCGAGGTGACATCGGTGAAGCGCGCCCTGAAGGCGGTGCCGCCGCCGGTGTAGTTGGCGATCGAGAGCCCGAGGATCGTCGTCGCCAACAGCGTGACGACGACGAAGATGACGAGCTTGGTCAGCGGCCCGCCGAGGCCGCGCAACGTTTCCTTCATCGCACGCTCACCTCGCTGCCACGGAATGCGGGTGCACCGATCCGGGTGACCCAGCTGGGCACCTGGTCGGGCGAAACACCGTTCGCCGCGCCGTAGATCGCGCCGAGGGTCTGCTGTTCGGCCGGTGAACCGACCGTGCTCGGCACATTCGCCGCGGGGTACATGCCGAACTGCGGCGCCGACAACTTGCCGCTGTCCTGGTCACCCGGATTGCGGCTCGGCACCGCATAGGAACCGTCGTTGCTCGGTCCGCCGGTGTACTGGCCGGGATCGGTGAAGACCGGGTACTCCGGCACGCACCAAGGTCCGCGGGTGTCCAGCCAACGCGGCTCGTCCTGGTTGGGCAGATACTTGCCGCGGGTGTTGGTCAGCTCGATGGTGACTCGCGAGCCTGGACGCGCGGTGCCCATGCCCATGAGCTGGTCGATGCGCGGCTTCATCTTGGCGAAGTTCGCCAATGCGCAGGTGTAGGTCGGCGAGTAGGTCGCCAGCTGTTCCAGCGCGGGCCGCGAATCGGCGGCCACATCGATGATGTTGTCGCGGTTGGCGATCAGGAAGTCCGCGGTGGTGGCCGCGGTCGGATTCAGCGTGGCCAGCAGGGTGTCGATCTGCGGGCGGCGCTGCACGATGGTCGCGTTGGTGGTGCGCAGGTTGTTGAAAGCGTCGACCAACTGCGGCAGCGCGTCGGAGTAGGTGGCGGCCACATCGGCGAAGCTCACCAGATCCTGCTTCAGATCCGGCATGACCCCGTTGACCTCACGGAAGATGTGATCCAACTTCTCCACCGACTCACCGAGCGCCAGGCCCTGCCCCGACAGCGCTTGGGACAGTGCGCCGAGCGTCGAGGCGAGATCCTGCGGCGGACTCGCCTGCAGCAGCGGCAGCACATCGTCGAGCAGCTTGCTGATCTCGATGGCATTGCCGCTGGTGTCCTGATGCAGGGTCACGCCCTCGGTCAGGTGCTGCTTGCTCGGCTCGTCCGGGATGACCAGATCCACATACCGCTCGCCGAACAGCGTCTTCGGCAGCAGCCGGGCCGTCGCGTTGACCGGAATCTGCTCTGCCTTACCCGGAACGATCGCGAGGTCGAGGGTCACCTTGCCGCCCTCGGACCGGCTGGATCTGACCTCGCCGACATTGACGCCGCGCACCTTCACATCGGCATTGCGGGTCAACGCATTTCCCACGCTGTCGGTGATCAATTGGACCCGAACGGTGTCGACGAACGCCTTGTTGTAGATCGCGACCGTAGTGACCAGGAATAGTGCGCAGACCACGAAGAATGCGATACCGAGCAACCGGACGCGCAATTTCTCCGTCGCGCGCCACATCTGCACGTTATTACTCATGACGGCACCTCACTGCCGCTCCCATTTCGATGCCCCGCTCGCTCATCCGGCAACCCGCACTGTTGTCGTAGTGCCCCAGATGGCGAGACTCAGGAAGAAATCGAGCACATTCACGAGCACGATCGCCGCGCGCACAGCGCGACCCACCGCGACACCGACACCGGCCGGTCCGCCGGTGGCATTGAAGCCGTAATAGCAATGCACCATGATGATTACGAACGCGAAGACCAACACTTTGACGAATGAATACAAGACGTCTTCTGGTGGCAGGAACAGACTGAAATAGTGGTCATAGGAACCACTGGATTGTCCGTTGAACCAGATGCTGATCATTCGCGAAGCCAGGAAGGTGCCGAGCAGGCCGACGATGTAGAGCGGGATAACCGCGAGGAAGCCCGCGATCACCCGGGTGGTGACCAGGAACGGCAGACCCGGCACCGCCATCACCTCGAGCGCGTCGATCTCCTCGGAGATCCGCATCGCGCCGAGTTGGGCGGTGAAACCACAACCCACCGTTGCCGAGAGCGCGAGCGCGGCGACCAGCGGGGCGATCTCACGGGTATTGATATAGGCGGTGAGGAAGCCGGTCAGCACCGAACTGCCGAGCGCATCCAAGGCCTTGAAGCCCTGCAGGCCGACAACGACGCCGACCGAGCCGGACATGAACACGATGACGCCGATGGTGCCGCCGATGACGGCCAGCGCACCACTGCCGAAGGTCACCTCGGCCAGCAGCCGCATGACCTCCTTGCGGTAGTGCACCGCGGTGCGCGGAATCCAGGCGATGGCCTTGGAATAGAACGACATCTGGTCGCCTGCGCGATCGATGACATTAACCGGCACACGTGCGATCTCACGGGCCCGGCGGGCAGATTTCGCCAGCACCGGGGGACGGTACGAGGTGGCCACGGGTCAGGCGCCCTTGGCGGGGACGACCTGCAAATACACCAGTGTCAGGATCAAGTTCACGAAGAACAGAACCATGAAGGTGATAACCACGGATTGGTTCACCGCGTCTCCGACTCCTTTCGGGCCCCCTTTTGGATGCAACCCTTTGTACGCGGCGATCACGCCTGCGAGCAGACCGAATACCAAGGCCTTTATCTCACCGATCCACAGGTCCGGCAGCTGGGCCAGTGCGGAGAACGAAGCGAGGTAGGCGCCCGGTGTTCCGCCCTGCAGCAGCACGTTGAAGAAGTAGCCGCCGGCGATACCGACGACCGACACCAGACCGTTGAGCAGCAGCGCGACCAGCATCATGCCGAGCACGCGCGGCACGACCAGTCGCTGCACCGGGTCGATGCCGAGCACCTCCATCGCGTCGATCTCCTCACGGATGCTGCGCGCGCCCAGGTCGGCGGCGACCGCCGAGCCGGCCGCGCCCGCGATGATCAACGCGGTCACAACGGGAGCGGCCTGCTGGACGGTAGCCAGCACGCTGGTTGCGCCGGTAAAAGACTCGGCGCCTAGTTGTTTGATCAAAGAGCCGGTCTGCAGCGCGACAACCGCACCGAACGGGATGGCGACCAGTGCGCTGGGCAAGATCGAGACACTCGCGATGAACCACGACTGCTCGATGAATTCGCGCAACTGGAAAGGCCGTTTGAACGTCTTGCGCATAACGTCGATGAGCAGCGCAAAGATGTTGCCGGCCTGGCCAAACCCCGACTCTACTGGAGTCCGCAATCGCGCCAGGGTGGAATTCACGATCGCAGATGTTACCCGTTAGTTGTGTTGTGGCGCACGGTAGTGTCGAACGACCCACCTTGGTATCCGCCCAGGTCCCCATTCTGGTACGCCATCACCTGCGTGTCGTCGCTCTCCGCAAGTGAATCCCGGATAGCCGCCTGGGCCGCGTGCGGCAGGGTGTGCATGATTTCGCGGACGCGCGCCTGGCGGCGAATCACAGCCTGGCGCACCGGCATCCCCGGAGTGGCCCGCATCTGCGGGATGATGCCCTCGACCTCCTCGGCGCCACCATGGTGGTGCCCTGCGTCGACGAGGGCCTGCTCGCGCGCCATCTGCGCCTCGTCCTTCTCCTCCGACATACCGATCGGACCGATCATGCGTCCGTTGAGGAACTGCTTGACCACCGGCTCCTCCGAGGTGAGCAGCACCTCGCGCGGACCGAACATCACCAACGAGCGACGGAACAGCATGCCGATGTTGTCGGGCACGGTACGGGCCAGGTTGATGTTGTGGGTCACGATCAAGATCGTCGCGTCGATCTGCGCGTTGATATCGATCAGCAGCTGCGACAGGTAAGAGGTACGGACCGGGTCCAGACCGGAGTCGGGCTCGTCGACCAGGATGATCTGCGGGTCCAACACCAAAGCGCGGGCCAGACCGGCGCGCTTGCGCATACCACCGGAGATCTCACCCGGGAGCTTGCCCTCCGCGCCGAGCAGACCGGTCAGCTCGAGCTTCTCCATCACGATCTTCTTGATGTCGGATTCGGTCTTCTTCGTGTGCTCGCGCAATGGGAAAGCGACATTGTCGAAGAGATTCATCGAGCCGAACAGCGCGCCGTCCTGGAACAGCACACCGAAGAGCTTGCGGATTTCGTAGAGCTCCTTATTGGAGCAGGTGGTGATATCGGTTCCGTCGATGAAGATCGAACCGCGCTCCGGACGCAGCAGACCGATCAGTGACTTCAGAAAGACGGATTTACCGGTACCCGAGGGGCCGAGCAGCGCGCTGACCTCACCCGAGGGCAGCGTCAGTGAGACATCCTGCCAAATACGCTGTGAACCGAAGGACTTGGTAACACCCTCGGTCCTGACCTCGACGCCCACGCCAACCTCCACAAATTTCTCAGCGAGCCACCCACCGGCGAACCGCGCTATTCGGTATCACGGTGTGTCGCGTCACAGTGGGTGCGGTCACTGTATCCCATGAGCATGACGCGGCACACCCTAACCTGACCGAAGAGTAACCCCGGATCACTCGCAATATTCGCATTACCGTCGCACGCGTCACGACAATGCAAACGGGCGGCCCCCAATGGGGACCGCCCGCTCGGCGAGTAACTCGCGAATTACTTGACGGAGACCTTGGCGCCGGCCTCTTCCAGCTTCGCCTTGGCAGCCTCGGCGGCATCCTTGGCGACCTTCTCCAGGATCGGCTTCGGGGCGCTCTCGACCAGGTCCTTGGCTTCCTTCAGACCCAGGCCCGAGACGATCTCGCGGACCACCTTGATGACCTGGATCTTCTTGTCGCCGGCACCCTCGAGGATGACGTCGAACTCGTCCTGCTCCTCGGCGGCCTCGGCCGGAGCGGCAGCGCCACCGACGGCGGCGACGGCGACCGGAGCAGCCGCGGTGACCTCGAACTTCTCCTCGAACTTCTTGACGAAGTCCGACAGCTCGAGCAGGGTCATGTTGCCGAAGGTCTCGAGCAGTTCGTCAACGTTGGCCATTGTTGGTTCCTTTCGGTAGTTGGTTGTCTATGTGGGCGAGCCGCACGCGATCCACCCGCTGTGTTGAATTTGCGGCATTCGCGGGGCCCTGCGTGGTTGCGACTGCGCTACCGCTACGGGCCCCTCGCTCATGCCGCGGGGGTGTTACTCGGCGGCAGCTCCGCCTTCTTCGGCCTGCTTCTTCTCCTGCAGCGCGGCGGCCAGGCGGGCCACCTGCGAAGCGGGAGCATTGAACAGACCGGCAGCCTTCGCCAGGTTGCCCTTCATCGCGCCGGCCAGCTTGGCCAGCAGTACCTCGCGGGACTCCAGGTCGGCGATCTTCTCGACCTCGGCAACGGACAGCGCGGCGCCGTCCATGTACCCGCCCTTGATGATGAGCGCCTTGTTGTCCTTAGCGAAGGTCTTGATGGCCTTCGCCGCGTCGACCGGCTCGCCCTTGATGAAGGCGATGGCGGTCGGTCCGACGAACAAGTCGTCCAGGCCAACGACGCCCGCTTCCGCGGCCGCCCGCTTGACCAGGGTGTTCTTGGCGACGGAGTAGGTAGCGCCTTCGCCGAGCGCGCGACGCAGATCGGTGAGCTTACCGACCGACAGACCACGGTATTCCGTGATGACGGTGGCCGACGAGCTCTTGAACTGCTCCGTGATCTCCTCGACCGCGGTGACCTTCTCGGGTTTTGCCATACTTCGCCTCCTCTCTGGATGTCGGTTCGTATTCGAACTGCCGAGTACCAGGGGCCAGCGATAAAGCAAACGCCCCGAACGCAGAGCGTTCCGGGGCGCAATAGGTGATCGACCCGGGCATGGCCCAAGTCAATTCCCAGCCTCGGTCCTCCCTGCGTGGGCCGCCGGCTCGATGCCGGACCTTCGACCACGCCCGAATGGGCGCAGCGACCAACGGTCTTCGGTAGAACGGATTGGGTAGTCATCGAACTTGTCGATTACTTCGGTCCAGAGTAGCCGAACCCATCCCCATCTGCCAAAACGGCACTCCCTCAGCCTCCCCGGAACTTTCGCCGTTCGCGAGTGCCACCGGACGAACCTCGTGGACCTGCGGCTATGCCGGAGTTGCGTATTGGACGCATCCGTCGAGTTGTTCGCGAAATCAGCCAGTGCCCGCATAGCTTCGACAACGTGTCGCCAATCACAATCGCTGACAGTTGTGGCGGATATCGCCACAACAAAGTGTTACCACGGGTGACAGTTACTGCTTGACTACTGAACTATGGCAACCTCCATAGTCGATCCACCGGTGCTGTTGGAACGACGCACCAGACGCTTCATCGCTCTTGCCGTCATCTGTTCGGCGGAGCTGCTGGTCGTCCTCGACAACACCATCGTGAATGTGGCCCTGCCCTCCATCGGAGTGGAACTGGCCACCAGCGTCAGCGGCCTGCAATGGGTCGTCGATGCGTACACCCTGACCTTCGCCGGATTGTTGCTGGCCTTCGGCAATCTCGGCGACCACTACGGACGCCGCCGCGTCATGATGATCGGCCTGGTCGGCGTGGCCGTCATGTCGGTCGGCGGGGCGCTGTCGGAATCCATGGGCAGTGTCATCGCCGCCCGCGCTGCCATGGGTGTCTTCGCCGCGGCCGTCTTCCCCGCCACCCTGGCGCTGATCATCAATATCTTCACCGATAAACGCGAGCGGGCACTGGCCATCGCCGCCTGGACGGCCATGGCCGGCTTCGCCATCGCGATCGGCCCGATCTCGGGCGGCTGGCTGCTGGAACACTTTTCTTGGCATTCGGTCTTCTGGATCAATGTGCCGGTGGCACTGATCGCGCTGGCCACCACCCTGATCTGGGTGCCCGAATCGCGATCCGCCCAGGTGGGACGGCTCGATCTGCCGGGCATCGGATTGTCGGTCACCGGCATCACCGCGCTGGTGTGGGCAATTATCGAAGCGCCGCGCTACGGCTGGCTTTCCACCACCACGCTCGGTGTCGGCGCACTCGGTGTCGCACTGCTCGCGGCCTTCATCACGTGGGAATTGCGTACCAACGCACCGATTCTCGATATGCGGCTGTTCCGCAATCGCCGATTCTCCATGCCCGCCTTGGCGATTGCGGTCGGCTACTTCTCGATGTTCGGATTCCTATTCCTCATTACTCAGTACTTCCAAGGGGTGCGCGAGTACACGCCACTCGAATTCGGCATCGCCGCACTGCCATTCGCGTTTTCGGTGGCGATCGGCGCACCGATCGCGACGCTCATGGCGACCCGCATCGGCACCACGCCGGTGATCGTATTCGGGCTGTTGCTCACCGGGGTCGGGCTGTATCTCGGCGGGCAGGTGACGGTGGACAGCAGTTATGTCATCGACGTGTTGCCGTCCATGGTTTCGATGGCACTGGGCCTGGCCATCGTGCAGGGCCCGGCGACCGAATCGGTCATGGGATCGCTACCGCTGAACGAAGCGGGCGCGGGATCCGCGGTCAACGACACCACCCGCGAGATCGGCGGTACCCTCGGCGTCGCGGTCCTCGGCTCGATCGTGGCCTCCTACTACACAACTCGCGTCTCGCCGCTGATCGACCGGGTGCCCGCCGGGATGATGGACTCCGACCAGCGCAGTCTGGTGAAGGCCAGTCCGCTCAGCGTGCTCGAGATCCGCAAACGAGAACTCGCACCATTCTTCGAGGTCCAGCGCGAAAACCTGATCACCGCAATGAAAACGGCAGCACTGCAGGGTTCCCACGCCGCATCCCTGGTCGCCGCGGGCGCGGTCGTGGTGTGCGCGCTGATCGTCGCCATCTTCCTACCGTGGGGTGTGCAGGAGGGCGAATCGGTGCTACTCGGCTGGCGCAAATCCTCAGAGCCCCAGGAAAACTGACCATCGAAACGAGTCGAATGGTGGCTCGGACCCCGGCCCGAAAGCCACCATTCGACTCGCCTGGGCGGGTGGTCAGGCGGGGGTGGTTCAAGCGGGGGTAGTCTGGTGGACCAGGCGGATGAGGGCTGTCAGTGCCCCGCTGCGGAATTCGGGGGTGGTGACCAGGCCGTCGGTGTCGACGGCATCGCGGGCTACCGGGAGTCGGGCACAGGTGGCCGGATCGACGATGGCACCGACGTAGCCCAGCACCGTGGTCAGGGTGGTGGCCGCGCCTTCGCCGCGGCCTTGGGCGGCGACATTGAGGAAGGCAGTCGGCTTTTCGTAGAGGTCGGCAGTGCCGACGGTCCAGTCGAGCAGATTCTTGAAGCTGCCGGGGAGGGTACCCGCGTATTCCGGAGTACAGAGCAGGACCGCATCGGCGCGCGAAATATGTTCGTGCAGTGCGACAACCGACGGATGACCGGTACCGTCGTCATCCGGACTGAAGGCGGGAAGTTCACCGAGGCCTTCGTACCAGAAGGTCTCGACACCCTCCGGCGCGATCGCCGCGACTGTGCGCAGTGCGGCGGTATTGGTCGAAGCACTGCGCGTGCTTCCGGAGATGAGTAGTACGGCGGTCACCTCATGGCCAACCGTCGCCACGCGTGAAATAGTCCGAATCGCGGTGCGTCCGCAGCACCGCGAGCGCCCATACCGCCACCTGGGAAAATCAGCCGAATATGCACAAAGGGCGGGAACGCGAATCGCGTTCCCGCCCTTGCGGTAAAACTCAGCTTCCTGCGATAACGCTCAGCTTCCGAAGAGCTGGGCTATCGAAGAGCCGGGGTGCTACTTACGCATCCTCGTCGAGGAGGTTGCGGGTGCGGTTCGGGTCCACCGGGATGCCCGGTCCGGTGTTCGTCGAGACCGTGACCTTCTTGACGTAGCGGCCCTTGGCGGTCGACGGCTTGGCACGCAGGATCTCGTCCAGCGCGGCGCCGTAGTTCTCCACCAGCTTGGCATCGTCGAAGGACGCCTTGCCGATGACGAAGTGCAGGTTGGCCTGCTTGTCGACGCGGAAGTTGATCTTGCCGCCCTTGATGTCGTTGACGGCCTTGGTCACATCGTTGGTGACCGTGCCCGTCTTCGGGTTCGGCATCAGGCCGCGCGGGCCCAGGACACGCGCGATCCGACCGACCTTGGCCATCTGGTCCGGGGTGGCGATCGCGGCGTCGAAGTCCAGCCAGCCGCCCTGGATCCGCTCGATCAGATCCTCTGCACCGACGGCGTCCGCGCCGGCGGCCTCGGCCTCGGCGGCCTTCTCACCGGCCGCGAACACGATGACGCGGGCGGTCTTACCGGTGCCGTGCGGCAGGTTGACCGTGCCGCGGACCATCTGGTCGGCCTTGCGGGGATCCACACCGAGACGAACGGCGACCTCAACGGTCGCGTCGGTCTTGGTGGTAGCGGTCTCCTTCGCCAGACGCGCGGCGGCCAGCGGGGAGTAGAGCTGAGTGCGATCGACCTTCTCGGCCGCGGCGAGATACGCCTTGCTTCGTTTTGCCATGATTGTCTGTCCTTAATGTGGTTCAGAAGTGGTTATCGGGTCTGGCCGACCCTCCCACCGGGATTGCGAGCGCGAGACTCACGCCTCGACGGTGATGCCCATCGAACGCGCGGTACCCGCGATGATCTTGGCCGCCTGGTCGATGTCCTTGGCGTTCAGATCTTCCTGCTTGGTCTTGGCGATCTCCCGGACCTGGTCCATGGTGACCTTCGCGACCTTGGTCTTGTGCGGCTCGGCCGAGCCCTTCTGCACACCGGCGGCCTTGAGCAGCAGCTTGGCGGCGGGCGGGGTCTTCAGCTTGAAGTCGAAGGACCGGTCCTCGTACACCGAGATCTCGACCGGAATGACGTTGCCACGCTGCGACTCGGTCGCGGCGTTGTACGCCTTGCAGAACTCCATGATGTTGACGCCGTGCTGACCGAGCGCGGGGCCGACCGGAGGGGCCGGGTTCGCCTGGCCGGCCTGGATCTGGAGCTTGATGATCCCGGCGAGCTTCTTCTTCTTGGGGGGCATCTTTCTTTCCTAGGGTTTTGGTGTCCTTGCTCTTTGCAAGCCTGGTGAATCAACCCGTGCGCCGGGCCGATTCATCCCGCGATCCCAGCCGGAGCCGAAACCGCGGAACTAGATCTTCGCGACCTGGGTGAACGCCAGCTCGACCGGAGTCTCGCGACCGAAGATCGACACGAGCACCTTGAGCTTCTGCTGCTCGGCATTGACCTCGGAAATGCTGGCGGGCAGCGTCGCGAACGGGCCGTCCATCACGGTCACCGACTCGCCGACCTCGAAGTCGACCTCGATGACCGGCTTGGGCGCGATATCGGTGGCGGCCGAAGTCGCGGCAGCGGCCTCGGCAGCGGGCTTCTTCTGCTGCTGCGCGGCCGGGACCAGGAACTTCACCACATCGTCGATGGAAAGCGGCGACGGCCGCGAGGTAGCGCCGACGAAACCCGTGACACCGGGGGTGTTGCGCACCGCGCCCCACGACTCGTCGTTGAGTTCCATCCGGACGAGGATGTAACCGGGCAGCACCTTGCGGTTGACGTGCTTGCGCTGGCCGTTCTTGATCTCGGTGACCTCTTCGGTCGGCACCTCGACCTGGAAGATGTAATCCTCGAGGTCCAGGTTCTGCACGCGGGTTTCGAGGTTGGCCTTCACCTTGTTCTCGTAACCGGCGTACGAGTGAATCACGTACCAATCGCCGGGGGCGCGTCGCAGCGCGGCCTTCATTTCGGCGACCGGATCGGCGGGTTCGGCATCGACAGGAGCGGCCTCGACAACTTCGGCGTCAGCGGCGTCGGATTCGTCGACAACAGCTTCCTCGACGGCAGCGGACTCCTCGACGGTCTGCACCGCGTCGTCGACCGGGAACTCGTCGGTTGTGTCGTTCTCCGGGGTGCTCACTGGGGCACTCGCTTCCTGTGTCGTCACGTACATCCTTTGCGTACCGGGCCTGGCGCGCTGTAACGCGCCGACCCGGGGTCGGCTACCGGCGTCGGCGGCGATCGGCTAGCCGAACAGCCAGTTGACACCCTTGATGAACGCCAGATCCAACCCGCTGATGAACGCGACCATGAAGATCACGAACACCAGAACAACGCTCGTATAGGTGACCATCTGCTTCCGGTTGGGCCAGATCACCTTGCGCAGTTCCGCGACTACTTCGCGCAGGAACTTGATCAAACGCTTGAACGGGTTACCCGTCTTCTTGCGTTCGGCCCGATCGGTCTTCTTGGCTGCCTTGGCTGACGACGGTCGATCGATCGTGGCGACCGAGCCCGAATCGGCATTCCGACTGCGCCGCGCGGACCGCTTACCGCTCGGGCGAGCCACCGCGGCGGTGTCGTCGTCCTCGGCATGCGCGCCGCGGCGAGTATCCCGCTCGTCGCTCACGCCGTCACCTCGCTGCGCTCGGCGCCGCCGTGCGCGATGCGCGATGTGCCAATGGCTCGCTCGCTACGCTCGCTCACGTCGATCCTTTCGTCGCTGGCATCCAGGGCAGGGGCGACAGGACTTGAACCTGCAACCTGCGGTTTTGGAGACCGCTGCTCTGCCAGTTGAGCTACGCCCCTTCGGTCGAACGATCCAGCTGTCCAACCACTGTTCTGTATTCAGTTGTCGTTCTTCTATCTGGTATCACACAACACGCGCGCCACTCCGGCAGTTGCCGGCCCCGTCGGCGAATCCTTGCGGACTCACCTGGAACCAGCCCTTGCAGAGCAGCGCGCAGCGGCTGGTGACCCCAGAAATCTGAGTGTACGTTACCGCCTGCGGCATATGCCAATCAGGGTCGCTCGACCAGGTCAGGCCAGTTGGACCGTCGCGGTGGCGCGCCCGAAGATCTTCTTGCCCGCCGACTTCGCCACGATGGCGACGACCGCGGTCCGGGTCTCCGGATCCACCGACTTCACCTTACCCGTGAACTCGACCTCCGCAGGTTCCTCGGAGCCGACGTAGACCGGGCTGGTGAAGCGCACGTTGTACTCCTTGACCGCGCCGGGATCGCCGAGCCAGGAGGTCACGAAACCGCCGCCGAGGCCCATGGTGAGCATGCCGTGCGCGACCACGTTCTCCAGGCCGACGAGTTTGACGACCTCGTCACTCCAGTGGATCGGATTCGCATCCCCGGAGACACCGGCGTAGTTGACCAGATCGCCGCGAGTGAGCCGGACGATGCGCGCGGGCAGTTCGTCGCCGACGGCGATGTCCTCGAAGTTGATCGCGTGCTTGCTCGGTGCGATCACGGGCGCGGGCACAGCGGGCACGTGGGTGTCAGCCACAGTGCGCGGATGGTGGCTCGGGGCGTCCTCGTCGATGCCGTGCATGAGCACATTGCGGACCGCGCCCTGCAGGTTCGGATCGATATCGCCGCCGCTACGCCCGATCAGCGTGGTGTAGGTGGTGAGCACCATCTCGTCGTTCTGCGCGGTGACGATGTTCTTGGTGACGATGATGTCGCCGCCGAAGGCCTGCCGGAACGAGTGCAGGTAAACATCGCAGACCAGCCGGTCGCCGACCTTGATGGGGCGGTGGAATTCCAGGATCTGATCGGTCTGCATGATCTGACTCAGGTCGTAGCCTGTGACGATCTGCTCGAAGAGTTTGCGCTGGGCGAGAATTCCGACCAGGGAGATGAAGGTGAGCGGGGCGAGCAGTCCGTCGTAGCCGTACTCCTGTGCCGCGTCCTCGTCCCAGTGCGCGGGGTGGTAGTCCTGCACGGCGCGGGCGTATTCGCGCACCTTCTCGCGGCCGACCTCGTAGTAGTCGTCGACGCGGTAGTGATGACCGACCATCGCCGCGGCATGCGCCGCGGGATCGAGTTCTTCGTCCGTTGCGACCGCTTCGTCTGTACCGGTGTTGATTGTCACGGGAGGACTGTACCTATCTGACCCCGAGCCCCGGAGTCGACGGAGCGTTCACGACTGCGCCTCGCTAGCGCTCGGCTCCGTCGTGCCCGCTTGGCGGCTGTGTCGATCGGTTACTCGCTTCGCTCGCAACGCCCACCGCACTCGAGTCGTGAAACACGTCAGGGCCGGACATATGTCCGGCCCTCGCAAGTGTCACGACCCGATAATCCGGGACGCACCCGGAAGCCAATCAACGCGGCCGCGGCACGCGTGGTGAACTAGCGGGATTCGCGGTGCGCCCGGTGGGTGCCGCAGTTCGGGCAGAACTTCTTCAGCTCCAGCCGATCCGGGTCGTTGCGCCGGTTCTTCTTGGTGATGTAGTTGCGGTGCTTGCACTGCTCGCAGGCCAAGGTGATCTTTGGCCGGACATCGGTGGACTTCGCGGCCACGATATTCCTTCTTTCGGGTCAACCAGATGGTCTGATCGGTCTTTGGTAGCGATGGCCGGACTTGAACCGGCGACACAACGATTATGAGTCGTTTGCTCTACCGACTGAGCTACACCGCCACGGGGTCGCATTGCTCGGTGATGCCGCGCCCAACCTTGGAGATGCCGAGTCGGTCACCACCGGCAATCCGGCGAGCCCCCTAACGGAATCGAACCGTTGACCTTTTCCTTACCATGGAAACGCTCTGCCGACTGAGCTAAGGGGGCATGACTAGCTCCGCACCGTGGCCTAACGTTCAGGACTCCGGCGCGGCGAAGTCTTGAACGAGGTTACACACTCACCGGTCGCACCTCCAAACCGGGTGGTCAGAGCGGTTTTTGCGGCCACATACAGCGGCCGCCCAAAGCCTACCGGTAATTGACGAACTGTAGCGCGATGCCGAAGTCCTCACCCTTGAGCAATGCGATCACCGCCTGCAGATCGTCGCGCTTCTTACTGGAGACGCGCAGTTCCTCGCCCTGGATCTGCGCCTTGACACCCTTGGGGCCCTCGTCGCGGATCTTCTTGGAAATCTTCTTCGCATGCTCGGCGTCGATGCCCTGCACCAGCGTGCCGGTGATTTTGTAGGTCTTGCCGGAGGCCGCGGGCTCGCCGGCATCGAAGGCCTTGAGCGAGATATCGCGGCGAATCAGCTTTTCCTTGAATACCTCGAGCGCCGCCTTGACCCGCTCCTCGGCCTCGGCGCTGAGCACGATCTTGTCCTCACCGGACCATTCGATACTCGCGCCCGTGCCACGGAAGTCGTAGCGGGTGTTCAGCTCCTTCTCCGCCTGATGCAGCGCGTTGTCGACCTCCTGACGGTCGACCTTGCTGACAACATCGAAAGACGAATCGGCCACACTTCGCTCCTGTCCTGGCGGTCCAACGGGTCTGCTGACCCTTTCGAGCGACCTGCAAGCAGTCGCTAGCGACCGGTTTCCGGTCATCGTCAGTTCTACCCCGGAGCGTGACGGTAGTCCCGTCGCATGGCCGATGGCCAGCCGGTTTGCATTCTGGGTGCGGGTTCGTTGTAAGCTGCACTGCGCGCCGAGAAGCGCGACGGCAGGTTGCCCGAGCGGCCAATGGGAGCAGACTGTAAATCTGTCGGTGAAAGCCTACGTAGGTTCGAATCCTACACCTGCCACCGAAAACCCCCGCCGATCACATGATCGGCGGGGGTTTCTCGTTTGTGCGCGCATTTACCGCTGTCGAAGTGCGGTCGGGTCGGTCGCATTCAGGGTTGCGACGAGCTCGTCCTCCTCGTAGCTGAAATGGGTTTCCAATTCATTCGCGAGACGGTCGAATTCGGCACGCAAACGAACCGGGTCGGCACTGTTGAGCAACAGTTGCAATTCGGCGAGTGCCGTCGCAACCACACCGTGCTCACGCTGCAGCCGCTCGACCACCGGAGCCAATTCGGGATGCTGGCGGACCAACGCCGGAAAGACACCGTCCTCATTGGTGTGATGCTCGTGCAGCGCACCACAAAATGCGACACAGTGGCTGCGTAGATCCGTTGGCAGGCTTAGGTTTTCACTCGAGTCGTCGAGCCGATCCAGTTGCGTGCGAACCGTCGCGAGATCGCGCCGCAATTGCTCATGCACGGTCCGCAGATGGTCACCGATGGCGGCTGCGCGCGGGGCCGCCTGCTGCGGGGCCACATCACCCGAGCCAACGATCGCGGCGGAGACGCCCGCCACCGCGGTCGCGGCGACCGCCGCACCGACGATCACGCCGCGGCGGCCGATCGCGGCTCGCTGTTCGCGAGACAGCGCGATCACCGGTATGACTCTCGAGGTTCCCGCTTGGTATGCGGCAAATGCCGGATCGCGCTCGGCCTGTTCGGCGTAGCGCTGATCGCGCTCGGCACCAGCCAGCACTGTTGCGGTTGCCCGAAAAGTCTCGACGCCGGCCGCTTCGGCGATCTCCACAGTGACGGCCGGATTCCGCTGCACGTTGTAGAACCACGCCGGATGGGTGTCGGCGCCACCGTTCGAGCCGAAGATCAGTAGACGATCGCCGTCTCGGCAATAGACGACCGGCGTCGTGTGCTCGCGTCCACTTTTCGCGCCGACCGTGGTCAGCAGGATGAGCGGCACACCCTCGAACATCGCGCCGACCGACCCCGCGTTCGCGCGGAACTCGTCGATGATCGCCGCATTGAAACCCGCCGACGAAGTCGGCTGTGCCTCTGTCATGTCCTGTGCCCTTCCGGATCGCCGGGCAGACCGACGACCGCTGGTACTAGCCTTGCGAGAGAGATTAGATTTTGCTTTGCAAGCAAAAATACTTTGTAAGCAAAGGCTATTTGGAGGTGTGCGGGATGTCAACGGGTGCGCGTGGCATCGGGGTGGACGAGGGCATTCGGAGTCTGCTGCTGCTCATGCCGCGGGTGGTGGGAAGAGCCAAGAAGATGCGTGTTCCCGAAGAACTGCAATCGTTTTCGCTCGCGCCGCGGCATCTGTCACTGCTGGCGAATCTGGTGTTCGAGGGGCCGATGACGGTGAACGAGCTGGCCGCGCGGCTGGAAGTCGCGCCGACGACCGTGAGCCTGATGGTGGGCGATCTGAGCCGTCAGGGGGTACTGGAGCGGCGCTCGGATGCGGCGGATCGCCGTCGCACTATCGTCGCGATCGCGGCGGCGCACGAGAAGTCGGTCAACGCATGGCTCGGTGGCAGTGCGCGGGCGTGGCGGAAGGTGCTCGAACCGTTGAATGCCGAGCAGCGCCAGATGTTCGTGGAGACGCTACGGGCCTACGAGCAGGAACTCGCGGCCGAACACGATTGAGTGCGTTGCGGGTAGGCCCAGCGATCAGTAGTTGCGGGGCCCGCCCGCCATTTCCTCGAGGCGGGCGATGCGTTCGGCCATCGGCGGGTGGGTGGAAAACAGGCGCGCCGCACGCTCACCGGCCCGGAACGGGTTGGCGATCATCAGGTGCGACTGCGCCGTCAGCTGCGGCTCAGGAGGCAGCGGGGCGGCCTGTACGCCGCGCTCCAGCTTGCGCAGCGCCGAGGCCAGGGCGAGCGGGTCACCGGTCAGCTCGGCGCCGGACTGATCGGCTTGATATTCGCGGGAGCGGGAGACGGCCAATTTGACCAGGGTCGCGGCGATCGGCCCGAGCAGCGTCACCAGGATCACGCCGAGGATATTGGGGCCCTCGCCATTGCGATTGCCGCCGAACATCGAGGCGAAGAAGGCCAGGTTGGCCAGGCCGGAGATGACCGCGGCCAGTGCACCCGCGATCGAGGAGATCAGAATGTCGCGGTTGTAGACGTGCGATAGCTCGTGGCCGAGTACGGCACGCAGTTCGCGCTCGTCGAGGATCTGCAGGATGCCACTGGTGCAACAGACTGCGGCATGTCGCGGATTGCGTCCGGTCGCGAAGGCGTTGGGGGCGTTGGTCGGACTGATATAGAGCTGCGGCATCGGCTGACGCGCGGTAGTCGCGAGCTCGCGCACGATGCGGTAGATGACCGGAGCCTCCAGCTCACTGACCGGCTGCGCGTGCATGGCCTTCAGCGCGATCTTGTCGCTGTAGAAATAGGCGTAGGCATTCATGCCGACCGCGATCAGGATCGCGAAGAAGAGAATCATCGGACTGCGGAACAACGCCCCTGCGAACACGATCAAGGCCGAGAGGCCGACCATGAGCCCGAACGTCTTCAGCCCATTCGCATACCCGTGCATGTCCGCCTCTCCGCGTATTCAGGCCATACCGTCAGTGCCGCGAGACTTGGTCACAGGTCCTGCGTCGAGCGCCTGGTGGGTTCTGGGCGTACCCGGCGAGTTACCCATGTACTCACGAAATCAGTCGTCGCGTCTACCACGATCTCACCGATTGGATTACACCAGGTCAACGCCGAGGCACGAGCGAAGGTTCCTGATCGAAATGTGAGCTCCGTGCCACCTAGCGCGTCGTCCGGACAGCTTGGCTCCGACTGCTCGCCGAGCGCAGTGATATGGCGGTCGATGCAGCGTGGGCGAGCACCATTCGACGGCGTTCGAACACTCCGAGCCAAGGCTTGATACGGCAGGAGCTATCGGGACGCGGCACTAGCCGACGCGCTCGATGGTGTAGCGGACCAGGCGCTCCAGCGCGTCGTTGGCCGGGCCCGATGGCAGCGCGGAGAGTTCGGCGTGCGCGATATCGGCGTAGCTCTGCAGCTTCTCCTTGGCCAGCACCATGCCCCGGGAGTGGGCGAGCAGCGACAGCGCCTCCTCGACCTCGTCGTCGGTCTGCAGCGGGTGGGCGAGCAGTTTGCGCAGCCGGTCGCCCTCGGCGCCCTCATCGCGCAGCGCGTACAGCACCGGCAGGGTGTGCACGCCCTCGCGCAGGTCGGTGCCCGGCGTCTTACCGGATTGTTCGGCGGCCGAGGAGATATCGATGATGTCGTCGGAGATCTGGAAGGCGGTGCCGACCGCATCACCGAGCCGGGCCAGCCGCTCGACGTGTTCGGCATCGGCGCCGGAGAAGGTGCCGCCGAAGCGTCCGGCGGCGGCGATCAGTGAGCCGGTCTTCTCCCACACCACGCGCAGGTAATGCTCGACCGGATCCTGGGATTCGCGGGCGCCCATGGTTTCCCGCATCTGACCGGTGACCAGCTCGGCGAAGGTTTCGGCGATGATCCGCACCGCATCGGGACCCAGAGTCGAGGTGAGCCGTGACGCGTGCGCGAACAGATAGTCGCCGGCGAGGATGGCGATGCTGTTGCCCCAGCGCGAATTCACGCTCGGGGCGCCGCGACGCATGGTGGCCTCGTCCATGACGTCGTCGTGGTAGAGGGTCGCCAGGTGCACCAGTTCGACCACGGTGCCCGCCGTGATCAGCGCCGGATCGGTGGGGCGCGGACCGAGCTGGCCGGTGAGGATGGTGAACAGCGGGCGGAATCGCTTACCCCCGGCCTTGGCCAGATGCAGCGCCGCCTCCTGTAGGAACAGCTCGCCGTCGGACAGCTCGTCGATCAGGAGTTTTTCGACATCGATGAGGCCATTGCGCACGGTCTGGGCGAGCTCGGTGTCACCGAGATCGACTCCGGCCACCACCGTGCTCTCATCACTCACAGCCGATGTGCTCATCTCTTCTCCCAGCGATGCGTCCGACCCCACGGTAGAGAACCTAGCGTGTCCCCGCCGCGCGGCCCATGAACACCGTCACTATGCGGTGTATCAGACACTTTTCCATATCGTTTTCCGACCACATCGATCGCATGGTCTGCGCCACGGGCAGGCGCCATCGACACGAACGGAATGCTCCTGCGAGTATTGAGCGCATGGGTTCACCGGATGCCACTCCCGCGGGCGGGGACGGGGAGACGCAGAGCGCGATTCCCACACAGACCGAAGTGCTCGTGGTCGGTGCCGGGCCGGCCGGATCGGCGGCCGCCGCATGGGCCGCGCGGGCCGGACGTGATGTCCTGCTCACCGATTCCGCCGTCTTCCCACGTGACAAGACCTGCGGCGATGGACTCACCCCCCGCGCGACCGCCGAATTGGAGCACCTCGGCCTCGGCGCTTGGCTGCGGGCGCACACCGTGAACCATGGCCTGCGGATGACGGGTTTCGGTCGTGAGGCGCTGCTGCCGTGGCCGGGCGGCTCGTTCCCAACGTATGGAAGTGCCGTTCCCCGAACCGAACTCGACGACAAGCTGCGTGAGACAGCCGTGAAGTCGGGTGCCCGGATGCTGGATGGCACGAAAGTGATCGATGTCATCCGGGAGGGTGATCGCGTCACCGGTGTGACGGTGAAGACGGCGGAGGGCCCGCATTCGATCGCATGCAAGACGCTCGTCGTCGCCGACGGTGTCCGCTCCCCGATCGGCAAACTGCTCGGGCGCACCTGGCATCGGCAGTACGCCTATGGCACCGCGGCCCGCGCCTACATCAAATCCGCGCGCAGCGATGACCAGTGGATCACTTCGCATCTGGAGCTGCGCAATGCCGACGGCGATTTGGTGCCCGGCTACGGCTGGGTGTTCCCGCTGGGCAATGGGGAGGTGAATATCGGCGTCGGCTCGCTCGCCACCGAGAAGCGGCCCTCGCATATCGCGCTGAAACCCCTACTGGAGCACTACACCTCGTTGCGCCGCGAGGAGTGGCAGTTCGAGGGTTCGCTGCGAGCGGTCGCCTCCGCGCTGCTGCCGATGGGCGGCGCGGTATCGAATATCGCGGGGCGCAATTGGGTGCTGATCGGCGATGCCGCGGGCTGTGTGAATCCGCTGAACGGCGAGGGCATCGACTACGGACTCGAGGGCGGGCACATGCTCGCCGGACTGCTGGACGAACCGGATCTCACGACGGTGTGGCCGCAGCTATTGCGTGCCCGCTACGGGCGGACGTTCTCGGTGGCACGGCGCATCGCCGGTTTGGCGACCCACCCGCGGATGGTGCCGATGGGCGGGCCGCCGGTGATGCGGTCGAAGTATCTGCAGCGCACCGCGGTTCGGGTGATGGGCAATCTGGTCACCGATGAGGATCTGGATCTGACGGCCAGGGCCTGGCGGGCCGCGGGGCGGGCGTCCTACCGCTTCGACGAACTCGCACCCTTCACCTGAGATGACCGGACTACCCGCGCTCTACCTACTTCCGCATCTGCGGCGGGCGCGGGATCTTGCGGACCGCAACTATGCCGAGCCGTTGAATCTGGACGAACTAGCCGCTGCCGCGGGAGTTTCGAAGTATCACTTCCTGCGCGCGTTCGCGGCCGTGTACGGCGTGACGCCCGCGGCGTATCTGGCACAGCGACGGATCGAGCGGGCGCAGGACTATCTGCGGGCCACCAACCTCACCGTGACCGAGGTCTGCATGATGGTCGGGTACAGCAGCCTCGGGTCGTTCAGCAGTAAGTTCCGGCAGTTGGTCGGGGTGACGCCGTCGGAGTATCAGGCCAAATTCGCGGACGGCGCGCCGCGGATTCCGGGCTGTTATGTGTTCATGCACGGGCTATCGGATCGCAAGCCGCGAAGTTGAGCGGTTCGCAGAGCTCAGCAATTTCGGAGAAGCGCGCGGGTCGACGCGTTTCCTAGCCTTTGGGCATGACTATTACGAATGTCTCCTTGGTCACCGTGTACGTCACCGACCAGGACGCGGCCAAGCAGTGGTACACCGAAAAGCTGGGGTTCGTCGAGACCAGCGATGTGACGATGGGCGACAACGGATTCCGCTGGGTCAGCGTCGCACATCCCGATCATCCGGAACTAGAGATCACCCTGATGATTCCGGGACCGCCGCTGGATGAGAATCTCGCCGATGCCATCCGCCGTGCCCTGGCCAATGGCACCCACGGCGCGCTCGGTCTGAAGACCGATGACTGCCAGAAGACTTTCGAGGAATTGACCGCCAAGGGTGTGGAGTTCGTCCAGCCGCCCGCCGAACGCCCCTATGGCACGGAGGCGATCATCCGGGACAACTCCGGCAACTGGCTGGTGCTGGTGGAGCCCAAGGAATTCAGCCCGGAGGATTTCGCCGGGTAGCCGACGAGCCCGAACGCGTCAGGCGCTCGCCTGCGCGGCGACCCACTCCTCGATATGTGAAGCTGAATTTTCGGGACATGCGCGCACATCGCATCGGAGGCGGCAAGTAGCCTGTGGTGGTGTCGGAAACCAGCCAGTCCGAAAGGCGTTCGAACCGCCTGCGGCGGGCCAGGATCGGGGTGCTGACGGCTGCGGTCTTCCTCAGCGCCCTCGTCGTGCTGCTGGTGCTCGCCGCCTGGCGCAACGACTATCTGATCAGCTCCGACAAGGGTGTGACCTCCGCCGAGGTGCTCTCCGCCGGGCGGCTGCGTTCGGCGGTCATCTATGTCACACCGGACGGGAAGACGCACAATCCGAAGGTCGGGGTGCTCTATCCGACCAACCTCACCGCCGGTGAGCGGATCAATGTGGAGTACAGCCGCAAGGATCCGGATCTGGTCCGGGTGGCCGGGCGCGACGCGCGGGTCGCGATTCAGCCCGCGCTGTCGGTGATTCTTGTGGTGTGGGCGGTCGCGGTGCCCACGATGTGGCTGCTGCTGCGAGCACAGCGCCGCACGCCCGACCCGGTGAACGGACCCCACGCCGCGGCTGGCGCCGCCTGAGGCGAGCAGCCCCGACAGTTCGCCGGATCTTTGTGTATCGGTCATCTCGACGTGACGGCGTGGCGCGTTGCGCGGGTCAACCTGGGATGGTGCGCGTAGCCATCGTTTCGGAGTCGTTCCTGCCGAATATGAACGGCGTCGTCAATTCCGTGCTCCGGGTGCTGGACCACCTGGACCAGCACGGGCACGAGGCGCTGGTGATCGCGCCGGACACGCCGCACGGGCTGCCCGCCGCCCCACGGATCTATAAAAGGTTCCCAGTGCATCTGGTACCAGCGGTGATGGTGCCGAAAGTCAGCTCGCTGCCGGTGGGCCTGCCACAGCCCGGTATCACCGCCGCGATCGACGAATTCGATGCCGATGTGGTGCATCTGGCCTCGCCGTTCCTGCTCGGCGCGGGTGGTCTCGGTGCGGCGATGCGGCTGGATCTGCCGACGGTCGCGATCTATCAGACCGATGTGGCCGGATTCGCGAAAAGTTACGGGCTGGGGCTGGCCAGTCGGGCGGCCTGGGCCTGGACGCGCCGGATTCATGAGGGCGCGACACGGACATTGGCGCCGTCACGCGCGGCGGCCGAGGATTTGCGGCGGCACGGTATTCCGCGGGTGCACCGCTGGGGTCGCGGTGTCGATATCGGTCGGTTCACGCCGTCGGCGAAGCGGACGGAGCTGCGAGCCTGCTGGTTGCGCGGTCAGGACAAGCTGCTGGTTGGGTTTGTCGGGCGGCTGGCACCGGAGAAGCATGTGGAGCGGCTCGCGGTGCTGGGCAGCGACCCAGCGATCCAACTGGTGATCGTCGGAGACGGGCCGGAGCGGGCCCGGTTGGCGCGGATGATGCCCACCGCGATCTTCACCGGTGAGCTCGGCGGTGACGAACTGGCCGAGGCGTACGCGAGCCTGGATGTGATGGTGCACGCGGGTGAGCACGAGACGTTCTGTCAGGGCGTGCAGGAGGCACTAGCGGCCGGGGTGCCGGTGATCGGCCCGGATGCGGGCGGACCACGCGATCTCATCGCGCACTGCCGCAACGGCTACCTGCTGCCGGTGGATCGCTTCGCCGAGCTGCTGCCCAGTGCGGTTGCGGCGCTTCGTGATCCGGTATTGCGGGCGCGATTCGCCGCGGCTGCCCGCAAGTCGGTGCTGCACCGGACCTGGCCCGCCATCTGCACCGAATTGATGGGCTACTACGCCGATATCACGGGGATTCGGACCCAGTTGCCGCACACCGCGTAATCGATCCGCGTGTGAGTTTCGCGACCTCCGAACGCCGATTACCTGGTGTGACCATGAAAAACGCGGGCGCGCCGGCCGATGGCACGGATTGTCTGGGCCAGTTCGGCGCGGGAGTCTCGCCCCGCATGTGTTACGCGCGGTAGGTTCGGGGGCGTGGCGAAAACAGAGCAGCGGGAACCGGTTCGGGCTTCGCTGGACAAGCAGCCGCACGAGGTCGCGTCGATGTTCGACGGGGTCGCGAAGCGGTACGACCTGACCAATACCGTCATCTCCTTGGGACAGGACCGATATTGGCGCTGGGCGGTGCGCAAGGCCGTCGCGCCGCGGCCGGGTGAGCGCGTGCTCGACCTCGCCGCGGGTACCGGCATTTCCACGCTGGACCTGGCGAAATCCGGTGCCTGGTGTCTGGCGGCCGACTTCTCCCAGGGCATGCTCGCCGCGGGCAAGTTCCGCAATGTGCCGATGGTGGCCGCCGATGCCACGGCACTGCCCTTCGCCGACGATTCGTTCGACGCGGTGACCATCTCCTACGGTCTGCGCAATATCTCCGAAACCGATGCCGCGCTGCGCGAGATGCTGCGGGTCACCAAGCCGGGCGGGCGGATGGTGATTTGCGAATTCTCCACGCCGATCGTGCCGGTCTTCAGCACCATCTATCTGGAGTACCTGATGAAGGCGCTGCCGAAAGTCGCGGTGGCGGTGAGCAGTAATCCGGATGCCTACGTCTACCTCGCCGAATCCATCCGGGCCTGGCCGAATCAGCGGCGATTGGCGCTGCGGATCGCCGATGCGGGCTGGTCGTCGGTGAAATGGCGCAATCTGACCGGCGGCATCGTCGCACTGCACCGCGCTTACAAACTGGGCTGACCGCCTGATCGGACTGCGCACCTGGTCGCGGCATATTTTCGTGGCGCACGCCACACCTCACGCGGGAGATTTGCCGCGGTGAGGTTAATTGTCATCTGTCGATAACGTTGGGTAAATCGGCCGCAATCGGCGGTGCGCATGATCGGTGGCATGACCGATGCAGGCATCGACCGCGCGAGCACCGCCAGAACGGCGTGCTCGTACTGCGGCGTCGGCTGCGGCGTCGTTGTCGAGACCCGCCCGGGTGCGGGCGGCGCGCCGGTCATCGCCAAGGTGCGCGGCGACAAACTGCATCCGACGAACGCCGGCCGCCTGTGCACCAAGGGGGCGACCCACCAGGAGTTGATGGCGGCCCCGGGGCGGATGGAGACCGCGTACCGGCGGCCCGAGCGCGGCCAGGTACCGGTGCCCGTGCCTGTCGACGAGGCGGTGCACGAGGTAGCCACCCGGCTGCGGGCGATCCTGGACGAACACGGACCGGACGCCATCGCGCTGTACGTCTCCGGGCAGATGTCGCTGGAGGCGCAGTATCTGGCGACCAAACTGGCCAAGGGGTACCTGCGGACCAAGCACATCGAGGCCAATTCCCGACTGTGCATGGCCAGCGCCGGCACCGGCTATAAGCAGTCGCTCGGCGCGGACGGGCCGCCCGGCTCCTATGACGACTTCGAACACGCCGATCTGTTCTTCGTGATCGGTGCGAATATGGCCGACTGCCACCCGATCCTCTATCTGCGCATGATCGACCGGGTCAAGGCGGGGGCGAAACTGATAGTGGTGGATCCGCGGCGCACCGATACTGCCGCGCGGGCCGATCTGTTCCTGCAGATCGCACCGGGTACCGATCTCGCGCTGCTCAACTGCCTACTGCATCTGCTCGTCGAGAACGGTGATATCGACGCGGACTTCATCGCCGAGCACACCGAGGGATGGGCGGCGATGCCGGAATTCCTCGCCGATTACCCGCCGGACAAGGTCGCCGCGATCACCGGGCTGTCCGAGGTCGATATCCGCACGGCCGCGCGCTGGATCGGCGAGGCCGGGGAATGGATGTCGCTGTGGACCATGGGACTCAACCAGTCCACCCACGGCACCTGGAACACCAACGCACTCTGCAATCTGCACCTCGCCACCGGGGCTATTTGTCGTCCGGGCAGCGGGCCGTTCTCGCTGACCGGTCAGCCCAACGCCATGGGCGGGCGCGAAATGGGGTATATGGGACCGGGTTTGCCCGGCCAGCGCAGCCTGCTCTCCCCCGCCGACCGCAGCTTCGTGGAGACCGCGTGGGGGGTCGAACCCGGCACGCTGCGTACCGAGACCGGTCCGGGCACCATCGAGATGTTCCGCGAGCTATCCGAGGGGCAGATCAAGGCGGCCTGGATCATCTGCACCAATCCCGTTGCCACCGTCGCCAACCGGAAGACGGTCATCGGTGGGCTGGAGGCGGCCGAGCTGGTCATCGTGCAGGACGCCTACACCGATACCGCCACCAACTCCTACGCCGACATACTGCTGCCCGCCACGCTGTGGGCCGAAGCCGATGCGGTGATGGTCAATTCGGAGCGCAATGTCACGCTGCTGCGGCGCTCGGTGGATCCGATCGGCGATGCCCGACCGGACTGGCTGCTGATCGCGCAGGTCGCCACCGCGATGGGTTTCGCAGGCTTCGAATACTGCTCCAGTGCCGAGGTTTTCGACGAGATCAAGCAGTTCGCCAATCCGACCACCGGATACGACCTGCGTGGGATGAGCTACCAGCGGTTGCGCGAGGGGCCGATGCAGTGGCCGTGCGCCGAGACCGACCGCGAGCGCAACCCGATCCGCTACCTCAATGACGGTGTCAGCCAGGAACTTTTCGTCGACGAAGCCGGACGCCAGCCCCGGTTGGCGTTCGCGACACCGAGCCGTCGCGCGGTGTTCTGGCCGCGCCCGCATATGTCGCCGGCGGAAATGCCCGACGAAGACTACCCTTTCATGCTCAATACCGGCCGCTTGCAGCATCAATGGCACACCATGACCAAGACCGGCAAGATCGACAAGCTGACCAAGTTGACCGGACAGCCGTTGGTGGAGGTGCATCCCGATGATGCCGAGCGGCTCGGGGTCGAAGCGGGTGACCAGCTCGAAATCGCTTCCCGGCGTGGGCGAGCGGTGCTGCCGGTGCAGATCAGCGACCGGGTGCGGCCCGGTGATTGCTTCGCGCCGTTTCATTGGAATGACGAGCAGGGCGAATATCTGACGATCAATGCCGTAACCAATGACGCGGTGGATCCGGATTCGTTGCAGCCCGAATTCAAGGCGTGCGCGGTGTCGTTGCGCCGGGTCGCGGTGATGCCGAAAGCGGCCGCAACCCCTTCGGCAGGTGTACCGGAAACCGCCGCGAACCATGGCTCGCACCCGCTGGCGGTCATGCTGGGGCTCGACGCGGGTACCGCCCCGACGCTCAGCGAGACCGAGCGGATCTATCTGGCCGGATATCTCTCGGCGTTGCAATCCATTCCGGTGACGGGTCAGCCGGTGCTGCCCGAATCCGCGCCGCTGGCCAAGAACAGTCGGTTGTGGATCGATGGGCTTTTGGCCGGTATGTATTCGCGAAGTGCGGTAACCGAATCCGCGCCCGCCGATACGGCTCCCGACGAACCCGCCCGTCCGATCACCGTGCTGTGGGCCTCACAGACCGGCACGGCCGAAGAGTTCGCGGCCACGACGGCGGCGCGCCTGGCCGAATCCGGTTTCGCGCCGCGGCTGCTCGATATGGACTCGTGCGAACTCCACGAACTCACCGGCGATGTGCTGGTGATCAGCAGTACCTTCGGCGACGGCGGTCCGCCGGATAACGGAACCGACTTCTGGGAACGCCTGGACGACAGCGTGATCCGATTGGCCGGCATGCGGTACGCGGTATTCGCGCTCGGCGATTCCTCCTATGACGACTTCTGCGGCCACGGTCGCAAACTGGACGCGAAGCTGACCGAGCGCGGGGCCACCCGGCTGCTCACACGCGTCGACAGCGAACCCGATTACGAGGAAGCCGCGGCGCGCTGGCTCGACGAGGTGCTAGCCGCACTCGACGGCGGTGCACCCGAAGCGAGTTCGGCCGGTCCCGGCGGAGCTCGGCCGCCCGAGCGGTCCACCGGTGGCACGATGGTGCTGAGCCGTACCGCACCGTCGGTCGGAACGCAGACCGCCGGACCGGCGCCGTTCACCCGCAACGCCCCGGTGACCGCCCCGCTGGTGCGCAATGAGCCGCTGTCGCATGTCGGATCGCAGAAGGAAGTGCGCCAGTTCGGCTTCGACCTGCGCGGGCTGAAAGCGAACTACGAGGTCGGCGATTCGCTCGGGGTCTGGCCGACGAATGGCGATTCGATGGTGGCCGAATGGCTCGGCGCGACCGGGTTGGACGGTCGCCGGATTGTCGAGGTCGACAACCAGGAATTGCCGCTGGCCCAGGCGCTGCGGACCCGCTACGACATCACGAAGGTCAGCCACGACCTGCTTACTTTCATCGCCGAACGCAATACCAACAACCGGCTGGCCAAACTGCTGCGCCGCGATAATCGCAATGAGCTCGACAACTACCTGTGGGACCGGCAGGCCGTCGATGTGCTGCGCGATTTTCCGGTGCGCGCCGATCTCGTCGAATGGCTGGGCACGCTGAAAAAGCTACAGCCGCGCCAGTATTCGATTTCGTCGAGTCCGCTGGTCAGTCCCGACGAGGTGCAACTCACCGTCGGTGTTGTCCGGTACGGCGATCCGGCCGCGACCGGATCCGCCGCACGCCGCGGCGGGGTGTGCTCGACCTTCCTCGCCGACCGTGCCGACGCCGCCGAATCCGCGGTGCCGATCTTCCTGCAGCGTGCACCGCATTTCCGACCGCCGCTGGACCCGGCCACCTCGATGATCATGGTCGGCCCCGGTACCGGCATCGCGCCCTTCCGCGGCTTCCTGCAGGAACGCCGCGCCCTCGGGTGCAGCGGCCGCAACTGGCTGTTCTTCGGCGATCAGCATGCCGCCCAGAACTTCTACTACCGAGCGGAATTGGAGGATATGTTCCGCTCGGGCTTCCTCACCCGACTCGATCTGGCCTTCTCCCGCGACCAGCGCGAGCGGATCTACGTGCAGCACCGGATGATCGAGCACGGGGCCGAGCTGTGGTCCTGGCTGCGTGACGGCGCGCACTTCTATGTGTGCGGTGATGCCGCGCGCATGGCCAAGGATGTCGACGACACCCTGCTGACCATTGCCAGAATCCACGGCAAGCTCGACGAGGACGGGGCGCTGGCGTTCCGGAAGCAGTTGGTCGCCGAGAAGCGGTACGTTCGCGACGTGTACTGAGGGTCCGCCTGAGCGCCCAATCCTGTCCAGATCCGGCGGGAACCCGCAGATTCGAGGAGGAGTGGGCGCTAGGACTCACACCGCGGGAGCATTCAGCCGCGCGAAGTCCGGCAGCCGATAGTACGGATAGTAGGGGTACGCCGGTGTGGTCGCGCTGGCCTTGTCGAGGCGGGCGATTTGGTCGGCATCGAGTTCCCAGCCGATCGCGCCGAGATTCTGGCGCAGCTGCGCCTCATTGCGTGCGCCGACGATGACGGTCGACACCGTTGGACGGCGCAGCAGCCAGTTGAGCGCGATCTGCGGGACGGTTTTGCCGGTCTCGGCGGCGAGTTCGTCGAGGATGTCGACCACGTTATAGAGCTTCTCGTCATCTACCGGCGGACCCGCCTGCGCGGTCTGATGCAGACGGCTGCCTTCCGGAAGTGATTGGCCGCGACGGATTTTCCCGGTCAGTCGGCCCCAGCCGAGCGGACTCCACACCACCGCGCCGACGCCCTGATCCTGGCCGAGCGGCATGAGTTCCCATTCGTAGTCGCGGCCGACAAGTGAGTAGTAGACTTGGTGGGCGACGTAGCGGGTCAGGCCGAGCCGAGCCGCCGCGGCAAGGGATTTCATCAGCTGCCAGCCCGCGAAGTTGGAGGCGCCGAGGTAGCGGATCTTGCCCGCGCGCACCAGATCGTCCAGTACCGCAAGGACTTCCTCGACCGGGGTGTGCGCGTCGAAGGCGTGCAGTTGGAACAGGTCGATGTAGTCGGTGCCGAGCCTGCGCAGCGACCCCTCGACCGTTTTGATCAGGCGCGAACGGCCGGAACCCGCGTCGAACGGACCTGGACCGGTCGGCAGACTCGCTTTGGTGGACAGCAGCAGTCGGTCGCGCCTGCCCTTGATGGCCGCACCGAGCACCTCCTCGGAGGCGCCATCGGAATAGACATCGGCCGTATCGAACATCGTTACGCCCGCGTCCAGGCTGATATCGACCAGTCGACGCGCCTGCTCCGCATCGGTATCACCCCACGCGCTGAACAGTTCGCCGCGCCCGCCGAAGGTGCCCGCGCCGAAGCTCAGCGCCGGGACGAGCAGACCTGATGCGCCGAGCCGACGGTACTCCATGATGACTCCTAAAGGGTCTATAGTTCCGTTAACGATTCGAACCATACACCCGATGCGCTGTAAATGAAACTGGAGTTCCGTTATGGAGTCTGACAATGCCGTTCCCGGCTCGGTTCGCCCTGGTGGGCGCACTGCCCGCGTCCGCGAGGCGGTACTGCAGGCGGCGGGCGATCTGCTCGCCGAGCGCGGTTTCGCGCACCTGGATCTGACCGAGGTCGCGGCGCGCGCGGAGGTCGGCAAGACCACGGCCTACCGCCGCTGGCGCAACTCGACCGGACTTGTCGCCGACCTGCTCATCGATATGGCCGAACAATCGCTGCCACACGCGGATACCGGCTCCCTGCTCGGCGATCTCACCGCCAATGCCCGTCTGGTCGCCAAAACCCTCACCAACCCCCGCCAAGGCAAGCTCTTCCAGGCTGTGATCGCCGCCGCCACCTGCGACGAAACCGCCGCAGCCGCCCTGCGCCGCTTCTACGACATCCGCCTCACCGAATGGACCCCGTGCATCGAAGCCGCCATCGCCCGCGGCGAAATCCCCGAGAACACCGACGCCCGCGCCGTCCTCACCGCCGTGTCGGCCCCCCTCTACTATCGCCTGCTCGCCAGCGGCGACCCGATCGACGACGCGGCCGCCGTCACCGCCGCCGCAGCCGCTACCCAAGCCGCAACAGCGGGCATCTACGCGAAGTCATGAACAAGATCAGGCGGAACTCTCGGGCGATTCCACCCGATCCCGATCTCGGACAACTCGTTGCGGGTTATCCGGAGTGGTTCAGGGCGGCTATCTGACGGTCGGTTTGAGCTCGGTGGACTTCCAGTGCGGTGCGAAGGAAGTCGAGGATGACGTCCAGTTGGTCGGAGTTGTAGCGAGCCAACGCTTTTGCACCCGCCTGGCCGACCGGACCGAAGATTTCAGCAGCCGTCGCTTGCGCGGCCTCGGTGGCTTCGACCAGGACGCGGCGACGATTGGACGGATCCTGGCCGCGGGCGACGAATCCGGCACGGACGAGTCGATCGATGACGGTGGTGGTCGCGGCGGGACTCAGCTTGAGCTGAACACTCAATTCGCCGGCCGCAAGTGGACCGCGACCGAGAACGACGTCGAGGCAGCGAGTATCGGTGCGATTGAGGCCGAGACGAGCGGCGACGGCCTCATCGAAGGCGTCGAAGCTCTCCTGCAGCAGGCGGAGCTGCGTCCCGATCTCTCCGATGGTTTCATCTTTCGACATTCGAATCTTTCTGTTATCGTATATTTCGTTCATCGAAATGATAGCACAGAAGGAGACCAGCGCCATGAACGAGACCCTCGATCGCGCCAGCACCGACGACACACAACTCAGTGCGGTTTTCCAGCAGCTCATGCAGACCTGGACCGATAGCGACGCCGCGGCATTCGGCGCATTGTTCACCGACGACTCCGATTACGTGTCCTACGACGGCACCCGGGCGATCGGCCGTACGGAACACCAGGCCAACCACGACAAGCTCTTTCGCGGCGTGCTCGCCGGTTCGGCGCTGGTCGGCGAATTGGAGTCGATCCGGTACGTGACTGCGGATGTCGCGATCCTGCACGGCACCGCTTCGGTGCTGATGCCGTGGCGGTCGCGGCTGCCCGAGCGCCGCCTGTCGCGGCAGACCGTGGTGCTGGTGCGGACCCCCGATGGGTGGCGGATCACCGCGATTCACAACGGCCGCGTACGACCGGTCACGGTTCCGGAGCCGGATTCGTTCCCGGCCAGGATGTCTCAGCTGATGGCCCGTATCGCGCGCACGCTGGGCCTCGGCCGCAAGTGATCAGCGGGACCAGGCGGGGTCGCGGCCGGTGAGTCCGACGATGCGGTCCAGGAGCGGGGCGGTGTCGGGGACTTGGATGACCGGGCCGAACATGCCCGGGGTGCCCTCGGGCGGTGTGTCCCTCAGAAATTCGAGCAGGATGGCCAGGTGGGCGGGGTCGACGTCCGGTTGCTGACCGGTAGCACGGGCGAGATCCCAAGTGTGGATGACGATTTCGTCCAGGGCGATCGCGGCCATGACGACCGCCGGGGCGGTCACCCCGCCCGCTTCGGTTTCGCCGTCCCAGGCCGCCGGATCGCGCCAGGACTCGACGAGCGCCTTCAGTTGGGCCGGAATGCGGAAGCGCCAGTCGGCGGGCAGGTCGCTCTGCGGGCCGACAGCGGGCGGGACCGAGCGGCCGACCGCTTCCTTGGTCGCGGCCTGCCGGAAGGCCTCGGTCAGTCCGACGACGTGGGCGAGCAGGTCGCGCACGCTGGTGTCGGTGCAGGGTGTGGACGCGGTGAGGTGATCGTCGGCAATGGCGCCGACCACCGCCTCCAGGGCGGTTGCGGCCGGTTCGAGATCGAAATTCGGGTGCATCGGGGCCTCCTCGGCAACGGACGTCATCGATTGAGACGGCGCGCGCCAACGGAATTCATCGGCGCCACGATCCTGCCCGCGTCGGGAACGGTTCGACGGCTTGCGAGGCCTTCCCGCCGCCGTCTATCGCAACCAAGTCGTAGCGGCGAAAGGTGCTGGAAAAGCGGAGAATTGGTAGATGAAGAGCGATCGAGTGGAGATCGTCGTCGATTTCGGCGACGGGTCTCGCAGTTATGAAGTGGCCGCGACGCGGGCCGGGCGCAAGGTCGAGGTGCGCATCGCGCGTGGTGTGGTCGAGGTCAGCGAAGTGACGCGAACGGGCGTCGCCGTTCGAACGGCACGGTTCATGGCGGGGCGCACATTGGCGCTCGTCGAATTCCCGGCGAATGGTTCGGGTCCGGTCGATGGCGAGTAGCGGATGGGTTGCCGCCCGAGCCGACTAGGAGCATTCTCGACAGTGTCGGATTGCGCTGTGATTCTCGCGGCACCTGTTGTTCGTTCGGCAGAGTATCGGGTACCCAACCCAAAACCACGCGCGGAGAGGAATGAACGATGACCGATCCAAGCACGTCCCGCACCATCGACGCGGCTACGGAAGGCGACTACGTCGAGCAGAGCGTCCCCGCCGACCCCGCCGATGACATCGACGACAGCTCCGAAAGCGACCTCGCGGCGGCGGTCACCCGGGATGCCTTCAGTGCCGATCCGGCCGATGTTGTGGAACAGTCGATCCCCGTGCCGCTCGATGACGAGCGCGATTCCGAGCCGGAGTATTGATCGGCCCTCCGCGAACTGTCCCTTCGCGAACTGCCCCCGTGCACTGCTGAGCGCGGAGCGAAAAGCGCACGCTCAGAGCCGGTCCGAACTCACGGCGCGATCTTTGCTCGCACCCTCGCGTGCAACTCCCGCAGACTGGAACGCTCGGTCGCGACCTCGAGCACCCGCAACCCGTGCGCATGCTCGGCCAACTCGACCGCCAACTGCTCGGTATCGACCTGCTTGTGCGGAATACGGTAGGCGGCACACAGCGCGGCCAGGTCCATCCCGTGCGGCGTACCGAAGACCCGCTCGAAAACACCGGCGTACTGCGGATCGCCCTGTTCCAGGAGTTCGAAGATGCCACCGCCGTCGTCATTGGCGACCACGATGGTCAGATCGGCTGGGCGGGGTTCACCTCGGCCGATGAGCAGGCCGGATGCGTCGTGCAGGAAGGTGAGGTCTCCGAGCAGCGCGATGGTGCGGCCGGTGTGGTGCAGTGCCGCGCCGACAGCCGTGGAAACGGTGCCGTCGATACCGGCCACACCGCGATTGGACAGCACCCGAACACCTGGTCGCGGATGCGAGACCAGGGCCGCGTCGCGCACCGGATTGGATGCGCCGAGCAGCAGCTGATCGCCATCGCGCAGCGCGTCCATCACCACCGCGGCCACGTGCAGCCCGGTCGGCTTGGGATGGTTGGCCAGTTCCGTGCGCACGACCCGACCGGCATTCGCATCGAGTTCGCGGCAGTGCGCGAGCCAGTCCGCACTGGGCGCACCCGTGGTCACCGCCCTGGTTCCGGTGCCGACCACATTGCCCGAGACATCGGGCCAGCGCGGACCGGTGGTGAGCGCGTAGACGGTCACGGCCGGATCGGCCAGCACCTTCGCGACCTGACGATGTAGCGTCGGCCGCCCGGTAATGATCGCCTGCCGCGGCTTCAGCAGCGGCAAGGCCAGCGGATGCAGGGACGGACCGTGCATCGGGGCCGTGGGTTCGGCCACCGTGGGCAGCTCGGCCAGTTCCGGGCGCAATCCGGCGCCGTGGCCGGAGATGACGACCGTATCGGGCGTCAGGTCGAGATCCAGCGGCACATCGAGGGTCGCGTACCGAGTGCTCGTCCATGCCTCGCCGCCGGGGCGGCCCTGAGGCGCCCACTCGTCCGGCATGTGATCCGGCACCAGCGGTTCGCGCAGTGGAATATCGAAATGCACCGGCCCGGCATTGCCGGAACGGGTGCCGCGGGCCGCCGCCAGCACCCGGCAGACGGCCGAACGCCACTGGCTGTTCTGCTGGCCGTAGGGCACGCCGCCGTCCGTAACGGACTCTTCCTCGGCGAGTCCGAGGCTGATCGAGGCACGGACCTGGCTACCGAACAGCCCTAACTGTTCGACGGTCTGATTGGCGCCGGAACCGAGCATTTCGTAAGGCCGGTTCGCGCTGAGCACCACCAGCGGAACCCGGGCGTAGTTCGCCTCCAGCACCGCGGGGCCGAGATTGGCTACGGCGGTCCCAGAGGTCATCACCACCGGTACCGGCAGTCGGCTGGCGATGGCGAGACCGATGGCCAGGAAGCCCGCGGTTCGCTCGTCGATGCGCATATGCAGGCGGAGTCGGCCCGCCGCATCGGCCGCCTGTAGTGCGAATGCCAGGGGCGCGTTTCTCGACCCTGGACACAGCACGACATCCCGCACACCCCCGCGCGCGAGTTCGTCAACGACCACTTGCGCCTGTGCTGTAGACGGATTCACGCCTCCAGCCTCTCAGACAGTTGCTTCGACGTCTTCGTCACCCTGCTCACATCGGCACCTCGCTAACACTCGGCACCATGGTGCCCAGAGGGCGCTGTGCCATTGGTTCGCTCGCTGCGCTGCCTCACGCACATGTGTTCGATTGGGATTTTGCCGCCCGCGTCCACCACCGGACGCGGGCGGCTGGCATGCGCCGCAGATCGATGATCCGCATCAGCACAGCGAATCGATTTGCGGTGCAACGTTACCCCCAACCCGACCACACGGAGCGAGTCTTATGAGCGACGTTCGCGGCCCGTCTCGCGTCCGCGCCGAAGGCGCGACCATCAGAAACAGCCGAGTCGCCGAAGCGCATACGACGAAGACACGAACTCCCGTCACTCACGCACCCACCACAGAGCGAGTCTTACGAGCGACCGTTCGCGGCCCGTCTCGCGTCCGAGTCGTCGAAGCGCATGCGCCGCAGGCGCGAGTCTCGACGACTCGGACGCGAG
>NZ_JBFANH010000050.1:0-41293 GCF_040674755.1 Nocardia sp. NPDC049737
CCAACAACCCCGCACCCATCCCCACCCACTGACTCCCCTGCCCCGGAAAAACAAACGCCACCCGACGCGGCACCACACGACCCGACACCACGGCAGCCTCTTCCGAGGTCTGCGCCGCCGGATCGGCCAGTGCGGCCAGCGCGACACCCATCGCGTCGGCGTCGTGTCCGATCACCGCGCCCCGCCAGTCCAACGCCGTGCGCGAATGGATGAGCGAATACGCCACATCGGCGGCATCACCGGCCGGATGTCCGGCCAGCCACTCCTGCAATCGAACAGCCTGCTGCCGCAACGCTTCCGGGCTCTGCCCGGACAACACCCAGGTCACCGGGCAGTCGGCGGCGGCCACACCCGCATCACCCGCGACCGGCGCCGGCGCCTCCTCCAGAATCACATGTGCGTTCGTGCCACCCATTCCGAACGACGACACGCCCGCCCGGCGCTGTGCCGCGCCCGGCCAGTGCTCCGTCGCGGTCTGCACCCGCAATCGCAGCGCTTCGAGTGGAATCTGCGGATTGGCGGTGTGAAAGTTCAAGCTGGGCGCCAGTTCCCGATGCCGCAGGCTCAGCACGGTCTTGATCAGGCCGGCGATCCCGGCGGCACCCTCCAGATGCCCGATATTCGTCTTGACCGAACCGACAGCCAGCGGTGCGCTCCCGGACCGCCCGGCGCCATAGATCTCGCCGAGGGCCCGCGCTTCCACCGGATCGCCCGCGGGTGTACCGGTTCCGTGCAGCTCCACATAATCCACCGACGCGGGTTCCACATCGGCGGCCGCCAGCGCGGCCCTGATCACCGCGGTCTGCGCGGACACACTGGGCGCGCTCAGCACTTGACGCTCATTGCCGCTGTTGATAGCACTGCCGCGGATCACCGCGTAGATCCGGTCACCATCGGCGACCGCGCGCGCCAGCGGCTTGAGTACGACGATGCCGCCGCCTTCGCCGCGAACCGTGCCGTCCGCACGTTCATCGAAGGTATAGCACCGTCCCGACGGTGAGTGCGCGCCGAACTGCTCGTAGCGCTCACCACCCAGCGGCGACAGGATGAGATTCAGCCCGCCCGCCAAGGCCACATCACACTCGCCGCCGCGCAACGATTCACACGCCAGGTGCACCGCGACCAGCGACGAGGACTGCCCGCTGTCCACCACGATGCTCGGACCGGTGAACCCGTAGTAATTCGAAATCCGGTTGGCGGCGACGCCGCGCCCGACGCCCGACAACGAATGCCTGCCGACGCCGGACTTACCCCTCGACGCCTCGATTTCGGCGAAATCGGTTCCGGTGCTGCCCAGGAACACTCCCGCGCGGGCACCGTCGCGATCGCGGTAGCCCGCGTCTTCGAGCGCCTCCCAGCTCAGCTCGAGACCGAGCAGCTGCTGCGGATCGATCGCACGCGCCTCATTCGGCGCCACCCCGAAGAAGTCGGCGTCGAATTCCGATGCCGAAGCCAGGAATCCGGCCTTCTCCTCGATTCGCGGGCGGTCTGCGGGAGCGGAGCCGATAGCCTCGCGCCCATCGCGCAACAACCGCCAGAAGCTCTCGAGATCGGAAGCGCCGGGCATCCGGCACGACATTCCGACAATGGCGATCTCATTCGCGTCGACCATGATTCCTCTATCTCGCCTTATTCGATTCCAAGCATGTGTTTTTCGCGATCACGCGGTTCATCGGTTGCCCACGACGTCGCTCGCAATCGAGTGGAGCCATCGCCGAATCCCCTCTGCCGCAGCCGGTGCCGCGTCTTCGATGAGGGAGAAGTGGTCGGCGGATATGTGGATCGTGTCGCCGCGGTGCTGCCAATCCGGCACCGGCGCAGCAATATCGAGGCCCGGTAGCCCGACAGTGGCTCGCAGATTCAGCGTGGGCGCGGCAATGGACCGCGTGCCGCGCTCGCCGAAGATCCGCACATAATTGCCCATGGCGACCAGTGCGTGGTCGTCGATATCGATCAGTTCGTGACCGCGATCGAGCACCAGGCCGAGCGCGCCGGCGAAAACGGTGCCGATGAGGTCTTCACCATCCGGCGAATAGGTGTCGAGCATCGCGACACCGACCGGGCCACGACCACGCTCGTCGAGCCGTTCGGCGAGCGCGTGCGCAACCGCTCCGCCGATCGAGTAGCCGACGAGTACGAACGGATGCTCGCCCGTGGCGTTTTCGGTGACAACGGCAAGGTGGTCGAGCAGCGCGTCCCAGGTCGGCGGCATCGGTTCACCGACTCGGGTCCCCGGCAGTCGCAACGCGGACACACCGAATTCGGCGCCGAGTTCGCGCGCCAAGCGGCCGAACTGGTGCGGTCCGTTGCCGACCAGGAACGACGGGATGCAGATCAGGTTGGGTCCGGCGCCGGCGCGCGACAGCAGCATGGGCCCCGAGGGGCCATTCGCGGCGGCCGGCTCATCGAAAGCGACGCTCAGTCTGGCACTTTCGATCAACAGCGGCATCGCCTCGGTCGCGTCCCCGCGCCGATGCGCCGCCATCACCAGCTCCGTCAACCGGCCACGTACTCCCGATGCGGCGGGCGGCGGCTCGTGCCGAACCTCGACGGCCCCCATCCGCGACCGCAGCAGCTGCGCGACCGCGGCGGCGGTCGGATGCTCGAACACCAGCGTCGACGGCAGAGACAGACCCGTGATGGCGGCGAGCCTGTTACGGAATTCGACGCCGCCCAACGAGTCGAATCCGAGTTCGGCGAACGGCACATCCGCGGCCACCGCGGCGGCCGACTTGTGTCCGAGGACGACGGCGGCCAGCGAGCGTATCTCCTGGAGGATGACCTCGTAGTGATCGTCCTCAGGCAGCATCTCCAAACGCTGTACCAGCGAGCCGCGTTCGCTGCCGGGCTGCGCTGCCACGGGTGCGCGCACGATCTCGCGCAGCACCGGCGGCAGCACGCCGGAGCGAGCGAGCGATGCGAGCGCGTCCCTATCGAGCGACGCGGTCATCAGCAGCGAGTGGCCGGTGGCCAGCGCCTTGTCGAACATCGCCAATCCCGGCTCGGGGGTGATGGGTAGCAGCCCGAGCCGGGTGCGAATACGGCGGGCTATGTCCTCGGTATCTTCCCGATCGAGCACGCCTGCCATACCGAGCGTCCACAGCCCCCACGCCAGCGAGTGCGCGGGCAGGCCTGTTTCGCGACGACGATGCGCGAGTGCGTCGAGGAAACGGTTCGCGGCCGCGTAGTTGCCCTGGCCCTGACCACCGAGTAGCGGGGCGGCGGAGGAAAACAGCACGAACGCCGACAGGTCGTGATCCCGGGTGAGTTCGTGCAGATGCAGTGCCGCATCGACTTTCGGCCGCATGACGCGGTCGATCTGCGCGGTGGTCAGCGTCTCGACGGTGCCGTCGTCGAGTACGCCGGCGGTGTGGATCACGGCGGTCAGCGGGTGTTGCTCCGGGATGGTCCGCAGCAGATCTCGCAGCGCATCTCGGTCGGCGACGTCGCAGGCGGCCACCCGGACCTGCGCACCCGCGGCCTCGAGATCGCCGACCAGATCCGCGGCGCCCGGGGCATCCGGTCCCCGCCGGGAAACCAGCAGCAGGCTCCGAACGCCATGTGCCGCAACCAGATGTCGCGCCGTCAGCGCACCCAGACCTCCGGTGCCACCGGTGATCAGAACCGTCCCGCCGCCGAACGAGACCGGTGCCGCATCCGGCGCGGCGGCCCGTATCAGCCTGGGTACCAGGAGCGTGTTGTCACGCGCTGCCACCTGCGGCTCACCGAGATCCGCGGCTCGCACCACCGTGCCGGATGTCACCGCGGTGGCGTCGTCGTGGTCGATCTGGACGACCCGGCCGGGATGTTCCGACTGCGCACACGCGATCAGACCGGATACCGCCGCTGCCGCGGGATCACACAATTCGCCCGGTATTTCCGCGGCGTTGCGGGTCACGACGACCAGCGTGGATTTCTCGGATCGTTCGTCGGCGATCCAGTCCCGGAACATCGTCAGCGCCGCATATACCCGCAGCCTGGCCACCTGGGCGGCATCACCCGTCGCGGGGACGTCGTCACAGTGCCAGACGACGATCTCGGGTACGGACGGCATTGCGAGCAGAGCGTCCAGATCCGTGTGTGCCTCGGCGCCCGGCATCGTCGTGGAGCCCAATACCGCTACAGCACAACGATTCACGGAGATCGAGGTGGATGCCGGAGTCCACCGGAGGGTGTAGAGCGGGTGCGAGGTTGCGCGATCACGGCGCAGGGTGCGGGCATCGACGGGGCGCGCGACGAGGGTGTCGACGGCTACTACGGGTAGACCGTGCGTGTCGGCGGCATCTACTCGGATGGTGTCGTCGGTGCGGGTGACACGCACCCGCAGGGCCGTGGCTTCCTCCCGGTAGACGCGCACTCCGGCGAACGAGAACGGCAAGGGCACCCGGCCGTCGCCGGTATCGGCGAGACGGTCGATCGCGGTGTGGAAAGCGGCGTCCAGCAAGGCCGGGTGCACCCGGAACCGCCGCGCGTCCGCGTTCTCGGGCAACGACAGCTCAGCGAACACCTCGGCACCGCGCATCCACGCGGCGCGCACACCCCGGAATGCCGGGCCGTACCCGAAACCCATGTCCGCCAACCGCTCGTACAGCCGCGCCGAGTCCACCGGTTCGGCGCCCGCGGGCGGCCACACCCGTCCGTCCCACACCGCGTTCGCCGCGCCGGCCACGGGCGCCAGCACCCCTGTCGCGTGCGCGACCCACTCCGCGCCGTCGGAATGCTGACCGGACACCCTGGAGTGCACGGCGAACCGACGCCTGCCCGCGCCATCGGCGGGCTCGACACCGAGCTGAATATCGACCGCGGTGTCGTCCGGCACCAGCAGCGGCGCTTCCAGCAGCAGTTCCTCGACGACCTCGGCGCCGAGCCGAGTGCCGGCGGTCAACGCCAGTTCCACGAATCCGGTCCCGGGCAGCAACACCGAGCCGAAGACCGCGTGATCGGCGAGCCACGGGTGGGTCCGCAACGACATCCGTCCGGTGAACAGCCATTCGTCCCTGCCCGCAACGAAGACGACGCCGGTCAGGATCGGATGATCCGACGACACCGCGGAGGCATCGGCGGCGAACGGCTCCAACCAGAACCGCTGACGCTGAAATGCGTACGTGGGCAACGACACCCGGTGCAGCGGACGGCCCGCGAAGATCGGCTGCCAATCCACCTCGGCGCCGCAGGCGTGCAGCTGCCCCAGCATCGTCACGCACTGCGTCACTTCGTCGACCGAACGCCGCGCCCCGGCGGCAACCATCGCCCCCGCCTCGACCTCCGGATATTCGGCCAGGCACTGGCGAGTCATGGATGCCAGCACCGCATCCGGGCCCACCTCCACGAATCGCCGCACCCCGGCCGCGACGAGAGCATCGACGCCGGGCGCGAATCGCACGCAGCCGCGTACCTGCTGCACCCAGTACTCCGGATCGGTCACCTCGGCACCGGCGACACCGCCGGAGATGTTCGACACCACCGGAACGGTCGGCGATCGATATGTCAGACCCGCTGCCACGGAACGGAATTCGTCGAGCATCGGCTCCATCAACGCCGAATGGAACGCGTGACCGACCCGCAATCGCGATGTCCGCACGCCCGCGTCGGACAGCTCGCGCTCCGCCGCTTCGACGAGGCCGGCAGCGCCGGACAGCACCACCGACGAAGGGCCGTTCACAGCCGCGACCGATAACCGATCACCGTGTACCGCAACGAGTTCGAGCGCTTCCTTTTCGGTCAGGGCGGCCGCGAGCATCGCGCCGCCCGCCGGCAACGCACCCATCAAGCGGCCCCGCGCCGCCACCAGCGCACACGCGTCCGCCAGCGACCACACCCCCGCGACGTAGGCGGCCGTCAGCTCGCCGATCGAATGTCCGGCCAGCACATCCGCGGTCACACCGAAACTCCCGATCAACCGGAACAACGCCACCTCGAACGCGAACAACGCGGGCTGCGTCCACTCCGTCCGATCCAGTGCGACATCGGCTGCGCCGACCCCCGGCGGCCGTGTCGCAGCGCTGCCGGAGAACATCACCTCCCGCAACGACCCGCCGAGATGCGGATCGAACTCCGCGCAGACCTCGTCCAACGCCGTCGCGAAAACCGGGAAGGCCGCATAGAGCTCCGCCCCCATCCCCACCCGCTGAGTTCCCTGCCCCGTGAACAGAAATGCCGTCCCACCCGCGACAGACGCACCGGCCGCCGAGGACCCCGACGCCAGGTCCGCCAACTCCGACGCCAGCTGTCCGCGATCGCGACCCACCACCACGGCGCGCCGGTCCCATTGCGTCCTGTTCTCGATCAGCGACGACGCCACACTCCACAGGTCCGCATCTGGATTGTCGAGCAGCCACTGCCGCAACCGATCCGCCTGGGCGCGCAGTGCCGCATCGGACTTGGCCGATACCAGCAACGGCAGCACATCCGCCGCGGCAGCGGGGGTCGCGGCGGTCTCCTCGACCGGCGAAGGGACGGACGCGGGCGCTTCCTCCACGATCAAATGAGCGTTGGTGCCGCTGATCCCGAACGAGGACACCCCGGCCCGCCGCACCCGCTCACCCGCGAGCCAGGGCTCCGCCTCGGTAAGCAATCGCACCGATCCCGCCGACCAATCCACATGCGGCGACGGCTCACCCACGTGCAGCGTCCTGGGCAGCATTCCGTGCCGCAACGCCTGCACGACCTTGATCACCCCGCCCACGCCCGCGGCCGCTTGCGAATGCCCGATATTCGACTTCAGCGACCCGAGCCGCAATGGCGCGCCGCGCCGCTGTCCGTATGCGGAGATCAACGCCTGTGACTCGATCGGATCACCCAGCGGCGTTCCCGTCCCGTGCGCCTCCACCACATCCACATCCGCCGGCTCGAGTCCGGCAGCTGCCAGCGCGGACGCGATCACCCGCTCCTGCGACGGACCGTTCGGCGCGGTCAAACCATTGCTCGCACCATCCTGATTCACCGCCGATCCTCGAATGACGGCCAGAATTTCGTGCCCGGATCGCCGCGCGTCCGACAACCGTTCCAGCACCAGCACGCCCACGCCCTCGGACCAGCCCACCCCGTCCGCGCCGGCCGAGAACGACTTGCACCGCCCATCACGCGACAAGCCCCGTTGCCGCGAAAACTCCACGAACAGCGACGGTGTCGACATCACGGTCACACCGCCGGCCAGCACCAGGGACGTCTCCCGGCGGCGCAGTGCCTGGGCGGCCAGATGGATCGCCACCAGCGACGACGAGCATGCCGTGTCGACCGTCAGCGCCGCACCTTCCAGCCCCAGCGTGTAGGCCACTCGCCCCGACACCACACTGCTCACCGATCCGGTGCCCGCGTGCCCCTCCGCTGCCGGGCCGGCGGCCTTGGCCGTGTGCTCGTAGTCGGTGTACATCACTCCGGCGATCACGCCGGTGTCGCTGCCTCGCAGCGAGGTCGGGTCGATACCGGCGTCTTCCAGGGCTTCCCACGAGGCCTCCAGAAACAACCGCTGCTGCGGATCCATCGCCGCCGCCTCACGCGGGCCGATGCCGAAAAACCCCGCATCGAAATCACCGGCGCCGGAAAGAAAACCGCCCTCGCGCGTATACACCTTCCCGAACCGGTCCGGATCGGGATCGAACAATCCCGCCACATCCCAGCCCCGGTCGGCCGGGAATTCCCCGATCGCGTCCGAGCCGGAGGCGACCAGATCCCACAGTTGCTCCGGCGACTCCACACCGCCCGGATACCGGCAGCTCATGCCCACGATCGCAATGGGCTCGACGCTCTGCTCCCGCAGTCGGGTGAGCTCGTCGCGACTCGACATGAGCTCCACGGTGACCTTTTTGAGGTACTCCAACATCCGGTCGGACGAGTCACCAGTGTTCGTGTCCACGTTCACATCCAGGGGTAGATCGGGGTTGCCGAAGACGCCGGAAGAATTCCGGCGCTATCGGACAGGGGATACCGACGCCGTCCTCGAGCTTCGAGTGGCGCAGCGGTGATTCGGCGAATCGGCGGCAGACGGCCGGTGGCGTTACGGCTGAATCCAGCCGTCGTGACTGCCCTCGGCAACGTTGGGCGGGGGCGAAGCGACGGATCCGCCCGCAGACCACCTGCGGTACCGGTCCCCGTCCGAGCATGCGGGCACCAATTCCCGGCCGCTCCATGACGTGCGAACGTTCGCCGAGGCCGATCGACACGAACTGGACGTTTGCTTTTTTCCGGCACACAGTGCCGCCATCGCTATGTCCCTCATCGACATACCTCTCACACACTCCCGACGCCAGCCGACTCACAACAATGTCGCCGACTGCCACCGTTCATACCCTTTTGACATCGCCGCTCCGGTCAATCAATGGCCGTTAATTCGAAGCCTCATTCAGCAGAAATCGGCCACGCACCGCGATATGTCCCGAGTATCAGGCGTTCCCAACATTGGGAATAGACGCTGGGATCCATACATGCCAGATCTCGCTCTTCACACGGGCAACATGGTTAGGTTCCCGCAACCGATGGGCGATCTTTTGCTGACATTTCTTCGATCGGCTATATTCGGCGGCCAGACGGCCGTTGGGCAGGCCGAAAACTCGTCGCAGTCACGCTGGAAACAGCATCGCGTTCCATACCGGACATCAGCGACGTCGATGCAAATGCGGTATCACCGCCAACCGTCGCTCTACAAATGCGCGCCGAAGCCTCACTCGGTCACGTAGAAATCAGCGATCCGCCCAACACGTCCATGCCACTATGCATTACCCATCGAATCGAGATCCACCTCCTTCTTTCCACCCATTGCGTCCAGCCGTTTCCGCGGAGCGCATGAACGTCTGGACCCAGCGCCTGGATGGTCGAATCTAATGCCGCAGAGCGAACGGCTTCTACCGATGTACGTGATATTTACGAACAAAACACAATACTTTGGAATTGTAACCGTGCGATGACCGAACCGATCTTCCGTCATTCCGAATCTGCAATTCCATTTAGCTATCGCAGCAACCTAGCAGCGTACCGGCAAGACCATTCACACAGTTTTCGAGGCAGCACCCCTGAAACCTATACGACATACCTATTTCTGGCCCCGGCGCGAATTCGATAGACTTTCGCGAACCAACCGATGACGGCGCGCGGGTGCACCGACAGGATGCCGACCGTTCATCGAATTCGACGGCTGAAGCGTGGTGATGGGCAATTCCACTCGGAGCGGGCCGGATCACGATCGAGACGGCGTCACGGAAGGGCCCACGTCTTGTGCACGGGGGTCTGCCGGATCCCACCCCCGCGCGCCGGGCCGCGCCTTCGGACTTTCCAAGCCGAACGGCCCGCGGTATGGCCGGACGGTTTCGAACCAGTGGGCGGAGTTGTGATCATGCGGCCCCAAAGCTCTGGCGGGATTCAGTGCGGGTGCAGGGGTTTCGGCCCGTGGCGTATCGAGCTTCGGCCTCCATACCGGATGCTATGGCGTTGTATGTATCGAAACATCCGCCATACCGGGCCGAAATATCCGTATACCAGCCAAGGCTCGCTCAACATGGTGTGCCTCGCGCTGCCGAACCTGGCGCGGCGTCACACCCTGGCCGATGGCTGGTGGAGATGAAAGGCTCGGGCTGTGCCGTGACGCGCCGACGACCCTGTACACGGCTACCAGTACTTCGCGAACAAGTACCCCAACAATGGCCTCGGCGCCATGTTCGCCCTCAACGACCAGTTCGACAAGATCGAGCGCGCCGTCTTCTGCCTCACCAACATCGAACGCGCCAATGCCGGTGTCCCCGAACTGAAATGGAGCGACGACTTACGAAACAGCGCAGCGGATTTCGCCCGCCACGCCGAGGGACGTCAATGGTGGACCGACGGGGCGAACTCTCACGACGATCCCGACCTCGCCGGTGTGCCGGTGGACACCCAGATCCAGCGCCGCGTGAAGTCCTACAACCCCTGCACCTACTACGAGGGCGATGCCCCCGACGTGAACCGCTGGTCGGAGAACACTTACGCAGGCTGGGGCTCGAACACCTTGACCACCGCCCGAGCAGCCCTCACCTGGTGGATGAACAGCCCCACCCACAAGGCCAACATCCTCGACCGCAACGTCACCAAGCTCGGTGTAGGTGTCCGTGCCGGCGCCGCCCGCCCCGGCTTCGACACCAGCGACCCCGCGGGCATCTTCGTCCAGCAATTCGTCTCCTGCAGCTGACTTCCCGGGCCTTTCTACGATTCCATCCGTCATCACGGCCGATTCAGCAGGACGCGGCCCGGTCGAGCAGCAGCGTCCGCTCGGCTTGGTTGCCGGTCATCGCCGCGGCCCGTTCGAACTCCGAGCGTGCCTCGTCGCGACGTTCGAGCTTGAGCAGCAGATCACCCCGGACGGCAGACAGCAGGTGGTAGCCGCGCAGCGCGGTGAGGGCGGACAGCTCATCGACGATGGCCAGCGCGGCTGTGGGTCCATCGGCCATCGACACCGCGACGGCCCGGTTCAGCTCGACCACCGGCGAGCCGGTGAGTGCGCTGAGTTCGTGATAGAGCTCGGCGATGCGGTGCCAGTCGGTAACGGCGGCGCTCATCGCGCGGGCGTGGCAGGCGGCGATCGAGGCCTGCAACACGTAGGACCCGCGTCCGCCGAGGTGTTCGGCCCGCCGCAGCGCACCCTCGGCGTGGGTGATGAGCAACCGGTCCCAGCGGGTCCGGTCCTGACGGTCCAGCGGCACCGGTCGGCCGCCGGCGTCGGTTCGGGCCCGCAGCCGCGACGCCTGGAACTCCATCAGCGCCACCAGTGCGTGCGGCTCCGGTTCGTCGGGTGCGAGCGCGGCGAGCATCCGACCGAGCCGCATGGCCTCCGCACACAGCTCTGCACGCATCCAGGAATCGCCGCTGGTGGCGGCGTATCCCTCGTTGAAGACGAGGTAGACGACCTCGAGCACCGAGGCCAGCCGTGCGGTCAGCTCGTCGCCGACCGGAACCTCGAACCGGACCTCCGCGTTCGACAACGTCTTCTTCGCCCGCGAAATCCGCTGACCGAGCGTGGTGGGCGGGATCAGGAAGGCGTGGGCTATCTCGTCGGTGGACAGTCCCGCCACCGTCTTGAGCGTGAGCGCCACCCGGGCGTCGCGGCCGAGCGCCGGGTGGCACGCGGTGAACATCAACCGCAGGACATCATCGTCGACTTGCCTGTCGAATTCGATCGCGTCCATCGGATCCTCGCCCTCAGGCGTCTCGCGGGCGAGCAGTGCGAGCTTGCGCTCCAGATTCACCTGGCGGCGGACTGTGTCGACCGCGCGACGGCGGGCGACAGCCAGCAGCCAGGCGCCCGGCTTGTCCGGAACGCCCGACTCGGGCCACTGCTCCAGCGCCGCGATCAGCGCATCCTGGGCCAAGTCCTCGGCCAAGCCCAGGTCGTTCACGATTCGCGCCAGGGAGGCGATCAACCGCGCCGACTCGATCCGCCAGACCGCCTCCACGGTCCGCCGGGTCGCACTGGTCACCCGATACCCTCGGCCCTACAAGCCCGGTCGTCTCACGCCTCGCTCAGCTCGGGCGTCAACGCCTCGCCGAAGTCCTCGGCGGTGTACAACGGCCGCACCTCGACGACACCATTGCGGATCGGGGCGCGGCGGACCCACTCGAGCGCCTCCTCGAGCGAGGACACCTCCCAGATCTGGTAGCCGGCGATCAGCTCCTTGGTTTCGGCGAATGGCCCGTCGAGCACCGACGAGCCACCCTTCTCGTCGAAAGCCACCCGCTTGCCGGCCGAACTCGGCTTCAGGCCGTCACCGGCCAGCACCACGCCGGCCTTGGCAAGCTCTTCATTAAATGCCTCCATCGCGGCGAACTCCTCGGCGGTGGGCGGAACCCCACGCTCGGTGTCCTCGGTCGCCTTCCCCAGAATCATGACTCGCATGTTGTTGCTCCTTAGCCGTCGCCGGGGCCGACCCACCGTTCGCGGACCGTCTCCACCCTGACTCACCCCTACGTCGAACGGCAAGCCGCGGTTTCGACATCGACACCGAGAAATTTCTGCGCGGCAAGTAGACACCACTTCCCAAGTCCGGCATCGACGCCAGCCCAGCCGCGTCCCTCGATCGGCGAAACCGATCTCGGCTTCGCCGTCAGTGGTCGGTCATCAGCTGACCGTCGAGCACGGTTCCGCAGCACGAATGCGACTCGCTGCGAGACCGGCAGCGCTCGGGGTACGGCGGTGCGACAACAGTTGTCGAGCGCGGTCACCGCCATCCAAGACATGACCTGCGGGTTCGGTGGATCGTTGATGATCGGCGCTCGTCGCGCGCCAACTGGTCGGCGGCTGAATACTCGTGCGATGTCCTACCGTCACCGCTACCAGCGGAAAACGCGACGTAAGCGGCTTACGGCGCCGTTCGGTTGGCCTGAGCCGTCTCCGTGGGCGGATGCTATTTGGACGACGATCCCACCGAGACGTACCTCCTGCATGGTCGCTGGGTGTGCGTCGATAAAACACACACCGGTTCGGCTGACCTCGACGCATTCTTCCTGTTGGGAGCCAGAGTTGTCCGAGCGCTCGAGCGTGTCGGTGTAGTAGGCGATCATTCCGCCACTGAAACTGGCGTTGAAACCGGTCACTCGGCGCCCGGCGCGGTCGGTAGTGCGGTCCCGGCAGGGATCGCAGACCGCGCGGGGGTAGCGTTCCTGGTAGATCGTCGGCCGCTCGCAATGCGGGCAGGGCTGGGTGTATCGACGCCCAGGGATTGGGCTTTGCAACAGGAAATCGTTGCGGGCGAGGATTTTACGACCGGAGTCTTCCTGGTTGCGGTTGCGCCACAGGACCAGCAGAACGAACTCGGCGTAGTCGGCTGTCTCGGTGTCGATCGCTGCGCGCCCGGGTATCTCGTCGATGCGCGTGAGGCCGGCATCGTAGGCATCGAGCGCCACTCGGTGCGCCACCGAGAGTTCACTGTCGGGGATTTGTCTGTTGGCATGATCGGCTCGAGCCAGGTGTTCGGCGATCACCGTGTCGATGGTGCTTCCGTCCACCGACAGTACCCCGCTGCCGTAACCGGTCGTGGTCACCAGGACATAGCCGTCCATCTCGCCGCGCAGCGTCTGCAAGAAGGCGAAACCTCGCCCGTAGCGGGCATTCTCGAGCCCCTGATGGGTGTAGGGGACCAGAGTGCCGGGATCCTGGGCCAGATCGCGCGCGATTCGCAGCGCTTCCTCGTAGGTCAGCGGAGAGTTCGAGTCCGGACGATTCATGGCCGCCAGCCTATCGAGCCAGATATTTCGGGCTGAATTGAAATTCGGCACTACAGGATGCCCTGACCTGCAGGGCATCTCGGCGCAATCGTGCGGACTCTGTTCTGGTGCCCCAGAAACGACCAATCGCGATTCCGAATATTCCCGCTGCCGCTGCCAAGATCGCTGGCGTCATCGTGCCCCGATGCCCGTATCTCGTACCGGGTGTGAGCCTACCTATCAACAGCCTTGTCGCACACGAGAAATGCGCACCATCCGGCATGAGAGGCCACTCGTCCCAGGTATAGCCAGCGCGCGAGGACGGCGACGTACGAAGCCATTGGTCCGCACGATCAACGGCCAGACCGTCGAAATTCGCGGTCCCATGATCAACGGTGTCTTCAAGATCGGCACCGCGTACATTCCGTGACGTGGCGCGAGAACCGAGGAGAGCCGATGAATAGTACACCGATTGAGCCGCGGGCCATGACCGAGCTCGAAACCGGAGTCGTCACCAAACTGCTGTCCTCCGGCAAGGCCGGTGCTGGCGACTATCTGGCGCAGATTCCGTTTACACAGGTCAACGCCACCTGGGGTGTCGGTTCGCCCAGCGTCGATGTGGTGGTGCCCTCTGGCGTGGAGACCGCATCCGGTTCGACGGACGGAATCTTCGCCAATGGAGCCGTCACCGACCGCAACGGAGCACCGATCGGCGAGGTCATTTTATGGGTCGAGCACGGCAGGCTCAGTGGAATCGAGTACGCCTGGTACACGGACGTGCGTCCACAGACGCTGCCCGAGCCCGCGCAGATCGAGGTCTTGTAGTCCATAGATGACGCACCTCGAGGCAGGATTCGCTGACGGAGTGTCGGTGCCCCGTCGTGGGGCCACTACGTTGCCGCTCGTGGGACCACCGACAGCTGGCCGGAAGTGAAACGGGTTATCACATTGCTGAATGGCGGACGCCGCCTCACCAAACGGCCGATAGGCGGCTACTCAACACCGGTGCCAGGGCTGGATCCCGGCCAGGATCTGGTCCAGGTGCCCGGTGGGACGCTCTCGCAGTTCACGTTTGCCCTCCACTCGACGATCCGAACCCGTCCGGCACACCGATCTCACAGCACAGTTCCCGAGATACCAGCTCATTCCATCATTCTCTTGCGCTGTCGAACACCGCTATATGCCAAGTGACGCTTCGCTTCTCGCATTCCGGTCAGTCGTTCAGAGTCACCGTCAGAAGCTCGACCGCACAGTGCTGCAAACTTCATGGGCAGGTCCCGTGAGGGCGGTCGAATGCTCTCACCTCGGCACGAAGGCCCGATGTCGGAGATCAGCGTGTCGAATCGACCGAAATCACGCAATCGCCTGCGGCACTGAGCGAGACGGCCGATAGTCGTTTGAGTGCATCGTGCTGTCTCCATCTATGGACCCCTGCGACGGGAGAAGTGCTGTGACAAGTCTCGACAACGACCAGACCAGCCACCGCGACACGGTTACCGACACCGGCGAACGACTCACGCACCTTCTGGCTGGGCCTCACGGCCTGGGCACCGAACTCGCCGCACGCTTCTCGACGATGACCCGGGCCGAGCCCGAACCAGCGCCACCGCCCGCGCCCGGCGCGATGCCGGCGGCCACACTGCCCAGCACCGGCTTACGGCACCTTCGCGACACTGGAACTCCCCTGGGCGAGAGCGCGTTTCGGATACCGGTCCGGCACGCGACGGCCGAGATCGAGCCCTACCGAGAACTTGCCTGGGGTGACGGTTCCGCGCCGCCACTGTACTGCCCGCCCGCTACCCGGATCGACGACAATCTCGCCGACCGGATCGACGATCGCCTCACCACATGGGCGGAGTCGATCGGGTTCACCGACGACGAGCTCGAGAAGCTGCGCCGGACCGGCTACGGACGGCTGGTCATGCTGACCCACACCGATTCCGACGACCCCGACCGACTGCTGGTCCCCGCCCAGATGAACACCGCTTGGTGGATGGCCGACGACTACTACGCCGACGATTCGGCGCTCGGCGCGGACCCGACCCGGCTGCCGCAACGACTCACCTTGGCGATGGCGGCCTTGGATCCGTTGCCCGACGCGGGCGAGTTCACCACTCCGCTGGAGGAGGTGCTGCGGGAAGACAAGGTGCTGCGTGCTTTCGGTTCCGCGATCGCGAATCTGCGCGCCCACGCCACCCCGAGGCAGGTGCAGCGCGCCTGCTACGCGACGTTCACGATGTTCGTGTCCTGGACCGCCTACGCCGCGTGGCGACACACCGGCGAATCACCTTCCGCGTGGGAATATCTCGCCGCCCGCCAGCACGACACCTTCTACACCTCGATGACCCTGATCGACCCCGTCGCCGGGTACGAGCTGCCCGCGAACCTCTTCTACGACGATCGGGTCCGGCAGGCCGTGTTCCGGGCGGGTACCGCCGCCGTCCTGGTCAACGACCTGTTCTCGATCAAGAAGGATGCCGCCGACGAAGTACCCGTCAGCAATATGGTGCTGCAGATCGCCGCCGATCGTGGGTGCTCGCTGGCCGAAGCGACCGAGGTCACCGTCGACCTGCACAACCGGATGGTGCACCAGTTCGAAGCCGACCATCGCGCCCTGCACGCCATCCCCTCCCCCGAACTCCAGCTGTTCATGCGCGGCGTTCGCGATTGGATGGGCGGCTCGTTCGAATGGCACAACACGAACCCGCGCTACCGCTAGGTCGGTCGTACCCTGGCAGTAGCCTCCTGATACCGCCTGCGCGGCACACATCCCACCAACCCTCCTTGCAGTCGCCGACCAGACGTCTGCCATGGATACGCATTCCGGCGAAGTCGCCGCGGTCCTTGGCGCCGTTCTTCGCGCGTTCGATGCGGTCGTCGACGTGCTCGGCGAGGTAGGCAGCGGTCGCCGATTCGTGGCGGTGCCAGTGGTTTTCGCGCTGCGGCGGGATCGGGTCATTCGGGGGCTCGGTCCGGGTAGTGGACGCGTCCGCCGTCGATGAGGAGCGACGCGGCGGCGAACTCGCGGTCGTTGCCCTGCAGCAGCGGCAGAACGTCCGCGGCACGGAAGATCGGGGGTTTGAGGTGCGGCCAATTGCGTTGGAACGCTTCGACGACTTCGACAATCGTCTTGCCTTTGCACGCGGGCGGGCTGACCGATTCGTTAGGATCAGGCATTGCGGTCCGCTCTCTCGGTGGCGGCGCGGGCGCGCTCGCTGATCTTGTTGTAACTGGTGGCTGGAACCGTTGCTGCCCTGCGGTAAGAAGGCGGGATGCCCGCCGAAAAACGACAGCTCATCGACGGTATCCGGTGGCACACCCGCACCGGAACACCGTGGCGAGATGTGCCAGCGCGCCGTAGCGGCGTATCGGCTGGGAAGGGCCACGGACCCTGGTCACGACGCTCATTCCGTGTCGAGGACGCCGACGCCGTTTAGGCGAGTGAATTGCTCCTCGGACCGCACGGTGCGGCAGGCGTCACCCGCAACGACTGACCTTCATTGCCGCGGACGGGAACCCGTTCGATGTTTGCCATTGTTGGGAACATTTGATGTGAGAATGCTCTATCTGCAAGGGCGCTCAGCGCCATGTGAAGCGATCGTGGGCTCGGGGTGCAGGTCGAAAGGTTCGCCGACTCGAAGTCGATCCCGGCCAGCACGCACGCCGCCAGCAACCCTATTCATGGCATTGAGATGCTCACCGTTGCAAGGCAATAGCCGCAGCCGATGGCAATCGAGGCTGCGATGGCGGCTTGGTGCACCATTCGGTCTGCCAGTGACCAAGCCGTGGTCCACGTGTCTCGAAGTCGCCAGCAGGGGTGTCAGTAGATATCAGATGTGTTGCACCACAATATATTTCGCATCACCGAGTCGGCCGCGGCGGTAGCGCGGACGCCGGATTCGATCAGTGGCCGAGTAATGGATGCCGTCGCCGAGCCGCAATCGCTCGGATCCACTAGCAGGTCGAGAAGTGTTGCCCCAGAACGCCGATGTTGTCTTCACTGGTTTCTCACTGCCGGGAACCGCGCGGGCAGAGGCAATACGTCACCTGTCACGGCTTCGAGGGTTGTCATATGAATCCGCGCTGAACGTTGCGGACGCTTCGACACCTGGGCGGTCAGGGGGAGCAACCGCAAAGAAGACTGTTCGGTATATACCCACGGTATGATCCGTGCGCGTGCCGACGGCGCAGCACACGGCCACGCAATGATGAGGATTTTGCGTGTTGGAGGTGGGCGGCCTATGCGGTCCCGGTCTATGGAGGACGTGCGGGACTGGCTCATTGCCAGAATGGGCGAGCTGAGCCAGGTGAACCCCGCCGCGATCGACGGACGCGAGCCGTTCACCCGCTACGGGCTCGATTCGCGGACTTTGACCATGCTTGCGGGTGAGCTGAGTGCGGCAACCGGCCAACCGGTGTCGCCGACCCAAATGTGGGCGCATCCGACACCGATTGCATTGGCACGCTGGCTGATCGGGACCAGGTCGGAGCCACTGCAACAGTATGAGGCACCGGGTTCGGAGCCACAGCCGATCGCTATCGTCGGTCTCGCCTGCCGCTTCCCCGGAGCTCCGGACGCGGCGGCGTACTGGCGACTGCTCAGCACCGGTTCGGACGCGCTCACCGAACCTCCGGACGGGCGGTGGGCCGAGGACAGTCCCCCACGCGGCGGGTTCATCGATGGGATAGACAAGTTCGATCCCGAGTTCTTCGGCATCTCTGCGCGCGAGGCTCCACACGTCGATCCGCAGCAAAGGTTGATGCTCGAATTGATGCAGGAAGCCCTTGATGACGCGGGTATTCCGGTAGGCGGTCTCGGCGGCAGCGCGACCGGTGTGTTCGTCGGCGCGATGTGGGGCGAGTACGGGGCGGGAATTCGCGCCGACCCGGATCTGGTCACCGAACACACGTTGGCCGGAGGCGATCCGAGCATCATTCCCGCCCGATTGTCGTACACGCTGGGTGCACGCGGACCGAGCCTGCTGGTGAACACCGCGTGCTCATCGTCACTGGTCGCCGTGCACCTCGCGGCGCAGAGCCTGCGGGCGGGCGAGTGTGACATCGCGCTGGCCGGTGGTGTGAGTCTGATGCTGGCGCAGGATACGGTGCATGCGCTGGCACGGCTCGGGGCGCTGGCACCGGACGGGCGTTCCAAGGCGTTCGATGCGCGCGCCGATGGGTACGGCCGTGGCGAGGGCGCCGGGATGATCGTGCTGAAGCCATTGGACCGGGCGTTGGCCGACGGCAATCCGATTCACGGTGTCATCAAGGGCAGCGCAGTAAATCACGATGGGTTCACCAATGGCCTGACCGCGCCGAGCTTGCTGGCCCAGGAGTCCTTGCTGCGCAGCGCGTATCGGCGAGCGGGCGTTGCGCCGTCCGAGGTCGGGTACGTTGAAGCGCACGGGACGGGAACGGCGCTCGGTGATCCGATCGAGGCGAGCGCGCTGGCCACTGTGCTCGGCGCGGAGCGGGCGCCTGACCGGCTGCTGCCGATCGGGTCGGTCAAGAGCGCGATCGGGCATCTCGAACCGGCGGCCGGGATCGCCGGGCTGATCAAGGTGCTGCTGGCGATGCGGCATCGCACGCTGCCGCCCTCCGGCCAGTTCGCGCAAGCCAGTCCGCACATCCCCTTCGAGGAATGGGGCTTGCGGATACTTTCGCGGCCGGAGAAGTGGCGAGGCGACGCCGGAGGCCGCCTCCTCGCTGGGGTGAGTGCATTCGGGTTCGGCGGGACGAACTGTCACGTGATCCTCGAAAGCGGCGAAAACGCTCCGATCCACCTGCTGCCGCTCGCCGCGGACAGCGAGGACGGCCTTCGTGTCGCCGTGCGTGACCTGGCGACCGTTCGGGACCGGGCATCGCTGGCCCGGTTGTGTGCTTCCCCCTCGGCGAAGGCAGAAGGCTCGCACCGGCTCGCGCTGTCGGTGCGCGACCCCGATGATCTCGCGGCTGCCAGCGAGAAGTTCTACAGCGGCTACACCGGAGCCGGAATCAGCACGGGAACAGTCGAAAAAGACCCGCCGAGAATCACATTCCTGTTCGGCGGGCAGGGATCACAGTGGACCGGAATGGGCGCGTGGCTGCTACGTGAGCCCACATTCCGGTCAGCGATCAACCGGTGTGAGACCGCGCTGCGCCGGCACGTCGACTGGTCCCTCACCCAGTTGCTGACCTCGGCCGACCAGAGCTGGATCGAGCGCACCGAGCTCGCCCAACCTGCAATTTTCGCGATGCAGGTCGCGCTGACCGAGCTGTGGCGATCAAAGGGAGTCGAGCCCGATGCCGTCGCCGGGATGAGCATGGGTGAGGTGGCCGCCGCGCACGTCGCCGGTGCGCTCAGCCTCGACGACGCTGTGTTGATCATGTGTCGGCGCGCCACGTTGGCGGGCAACCTCTCCGGTCACGGCGCTATGGCCCTACTAGATCTGTCCGTTGCGGACACGAACGAACTGATGTCCCGACACAGGGGCCGGGTGTGGGTCGCAGGCGAGGCCGGACCGGAATCCACTGTGGTCTCGGGTAACCGAGAGACCATCGAGGCAATGCGGCACGAACTCGCTGGGCGATCGATCGGGTCGGCTCTGATCAGGGTCGACTACGCCTCGCACAGTCCCTATGTGGATCCGATACTGCCCGGTTTGCGGGACGCGCTCGCGAATGTGCGGCCGGGCGAGACCCGAATACCGTTCTATTCCTCGGTCACCGGTGAGCGGATGGAGGGCACGCAGTTGGTCGCCGAGCACTGGGTGCGCACCGAACGCGAGCCGTGGCGATTCCGAAACACGATGGAATGCTTGCTTGCCGACGACAGTCACATCTTCATCGACGTCGACCCGCATCCGATTCTCGCCCCGGTGGTCGAGCAGAACGGTGGCCGGGCGCTGCCGACATTGCGACGAGGCGACCGTGACTGCTCGACGCTGATCGATTCGCTTGGCGCGCTCTACGTCCGAGGCGCCGCCCGGCCCCCCGCGCCGGACCACGGCCGGACGGAGTTGCTGGTGCTTTCCGCTCGATCGCGTGATTCCCTGTTCGCATCGGCGAACGACATGGCGCGCAAGCTCATCAGCGACGATGGAACCGCCCTGGGTGACCTGTGTTATACGGCGGCCGCCAGGCGGGACCATCACGAACACCGCCTCGCTGTGACGGGTTCGTCGCCGAATGAGCTGGCCGACTCCTTGCGCGCCACAGTCGGGGGCAGCATGCCGAGCAACACGTGGATGGGCACTGTGGAGCATGGCGAGCGGCGCCGGACGGTGTTCGTGTGCTCCGGTCAGGGTTCGCAATGGATCGGAATGGGCCGAAACCTGTTGACCGAACCGGTCTTCCGCGCCGCCGTCGAGGAATGCGACGAATTGCTGCGGCCACTGACCCGTTGGTCGCTGACCGACGAGCTCACCGCATCGCCGGAACACAGCCGCCTGCACCTCACCGCGGTCGCGCAACCCGCGCTGTTCGCAATCCAGGTGGGGGTCATTCGGCTGTGGCAGGCATGGGGACTCGTGCCGGACGCGGTTATCGGCCACAGTGTCGGCGAGGTCACCGCAGCGTATGTGGCCGGGGCGCTGTCTCTCGCCGAATCGGTCGAGGTGGTATATCACCGCAGCCGGTCGATGCACGCCGCGGTGGTGCCCGGGGAGGGCGGCATGGCTTCGGTCGAACTGCCTGCCGAGCGGTTGCGCGGCATGCTGCGGGAATACCGGGGGGAAGTGGCGATCGCAGCGGTCAACGATCCGTATTCGACGGTCGTCTCGGGCAGTGACTCCGCACTGGCGGACTTGCTCGGACGGCTGCGTCGCCACGGCGTCGCTTTCCGTGAACTCCGGGTCGGTTACGCCTTCCACAGCGCGCAGATGGATCCGGCTGCGGATGACTTGTCCCAGGCACTCGGCACACTTGCGCCCGAGTCGAACCGGTTGCCCGTCTACAGCACAGTTTCCGGGAAGCTCGCTGCCGATCAGCGATTCGACTCGGACTACTGGAGGCGAAACGTCCGGCAAACCGTGCGGTTTGCGGATGCGGTGGACGCGGCGATCTCCGACGGGTACCGAGTTTTCCTGGAGATCGGCCCGCATCCGGTCCTGATGGAAAATATCCAGCGATGTTTTGCCGCCCGCGGCATCGATGGTTACGTCTTCGGTTCAATGCGCAGGGACGAGGACGACCTGTCGTCGCTGCGGCGCGCCGCGGGCGCGCTGTATGCGGCCGGTTGCGCGCCGGACTTCGATCGGCTCCTGGGTACCGGTCGAGTCGTGTCGCTGCCCGCGTATCCGTGGCAGCGAAAGCGGTACTGGCTCGCGGCGGACCGGCGCGCTGTCCTGTCCCGCACTGCCGAAGGTCACCCGCTGCTGGGTCCCGGTCTGGTCTCGGCGGTCGAGCACGGAACCTGGTACTGGCACCGCGCTCTGGACCCGGCACACCTGCCGTATCTGGCCGACCTCACGGTGGGCGGGAGCGTTGTGCTTTCCGCGGCCACCTTCGCCGAAATGGCGTTGGCTGCGGCCGCGGAGGCCTATGAGACCACCGATATCGCCGTTACTCGGCTGACGTTCGAACGCTTGCTGGAGCTGACCGCCGCGGTGTCGCCCACGACCCAGACGGTGATCAGCACCCGGGACGAACTCTTCCAAATGTTCAGCCGCCGTGGTCCGGACTGGGTGCGGCATGCGCTGGCCACCGTCGGCCCAGACACTGGTACGCCGCACGTGCACGAACAGCCGGCTTCGATCCGGAAGCGCTGCACGACGCGCCGGGACGGCGCCGAGCACTATCGGGCACTGGCCAGGGCGGGACTGGATATCGGCGAGCACCTGCGTGGGGTCTGCGAGTTGTGGTTGGGCCAGGACGAGGTGCTGGCGCGGGTTATCCCGCCGACACCGTCTCGCCGTGCCGATTACCGCGTCCATCCCTCGGTGCTCGATGCTGGTCTGCAGGCGCTGATCGCCCTGTGCAACGGTTCGTCAGGCAGTTATGTGGTGACCGAGATCGGCCGGTTGCGGGTGTATCGGGCGCCGACCGGCCCGGTCTGGGCGCACGGCCGATCGGCCGGTCCGGGTGGTGACCTCTACCTGCTCGACGACGACGGCCGGGTGCTGGTGGAAGTCGAGGGCGTGCGTCTGAGTTCGCTCGCGCCCACCGATCCGGATCCGGCTGCCGATTGCCTCTACACCGTGGAATGGCGCGAAGTCCCGCACCGAGAATCATTGCGAGAGCGGATCGGGCCGTGGATCGTGTTCGCGGGTGAGGACGCCCTCGGCACCGAACTCGCCGACGCGTTACGTGCGCGAAACATTCCCTGCGATCTGAAGACCGACCGGGCACTCAGCTCCGCCACGACCGAGTCGCTGCGCACCGTTCTTCCCGGACAACCACCTGCCGGGGTGGTGCACATCGGCAGTCTCGGCGCCTCCAGCGCGAGTGCGCTGGCCGAGGCTTTGACCGGAATGGGATGGCGGGATCGGCCACGACTGTGGCTGCTGACCCGTGCCGCACAGGCAGTCGGCGCGGATACCACTGCGGTCAGCGTCGACCAAGCGTCCCTGTGGGGACTCGGCAGGGCGATAGGGCTCGACTGTCCTACCCTGTCCGTCACGCGAGTGGACCTCACAGCGCGGCCGACGCCCGATGAAGTGGCCACACTGGCAACAGAATTGCTCAGCGACGACCGGGATACCGATGTGGCCCTGCGTCCCCACGGCCGGTTCGTCGCCAGGCTGGTTCGGGTGCCCGAGGCCGCTGAGCGGGCGGCGCAGTTGCAGTCAGACGGCACATATCTGATTGTCTGCGGGGCCACGGCATCAGCCGAGCCGTATGCCCAGTGGATGACCGACTGCGGCGCGCGCAACATCGTGATCTTGGGCCGGGCCGCTGCCATCGGGCCGATCGACGTCCCGGGGGCCCGGGTGCTGACCGTCGACACAGACGATCTCGGCGATCATGAGATGAGCTCCCTGATCGCCGAGATCGAAACCGCCGCAGGCCCATTGCGCGGGCTGATCCACACGGGGAATGGTGACAGCGCATGGCGGTGGCACCAGCACACACTCGATCGCAGGCTCGATTTCTTTATCCTCTGCTCCTCGGTCGCCGCATTGTTCGGTCGCCCGGGTGACGCACCGGACAGTGCTCGGCTGGATGCCATCGCCCACCACCGCCGCGCCCTGGGCCTGCCCGCACTGAGCTTGCATGTCGCGCGGGCAGACACAGCGGCACAAGGCATCGCCGAAGCGCCCGCGAGGAGTCTCACGCGGGCGTTGGATCGTGGTATCGGCTCGAATCTCGGTCGGCTCGCAGTCATGAATCCGAACCTCCGACACTGGTTCGAGTCGTACCCCGGAGCGGCCGGCGCGCCCTTTTTCGATGCGGTCGAAACCAGGGCCCCGGACAGACCTACCGCATTCGCCGCCAGGCTGGCCGCGGCCAGTGTCTCCGAACGAGGCGCGCTGCTCGAGGAGCACCTGACGCACCAGCTTTCCCTGACGCTGCAACGAGATCCAGTGAACCTGAGCCGGAGGGCGACGTTCCAGGGCATGGGCATGGGGTCGATCATGGCGGTGGAGCTACGCAACCGGCTGGAGTCCACGCTCGGCATCCGGTTGTCGGTCGCGCTGCTGTTCACCTACTCCACCGTCGCCGCGCTCGCGGAGTTCATTGCGGATGAACTCGCGGTGACGCAACCCTCAGCGCGGCAACCGGATTCGGAATCGGAGGACGAGCCATCCCTGATGACGGACCTCGATCTACTCTCGGACGCCGAAGCCGAGGCCATGCTGCTGGACAGTATCCGGCTGGTCGAACAGGAACTGGGCAATGACTGAGCAGGCGTCGGTGAAGCAGGCTCTGACGGCCATCCGAACGCTGCAGGCACGGTTGGACCGCGAACTGCTGGCGAAGACCGAGCCGATCGCCGTCATCGGCATGAGTTGCCGGGTGCCCGGCGGCGCCACTAGCCCGGACGAGTTCTGGCGGCTGATCGACGGTGGCGTCGACGCGATCAGCGACGTGCCCCCGGACCGGTGGGCAGCCGACGACGGCGCCACCGCGAGCCGCTGGGGCGGCTTCCTGTCCGGTGTGGACCGATTCGACCCGGCCTTCTTCGGTATATCGCCTCGTGAAGCCGAGGCGATGGACCCCCAGCAACGCCTGCTGCTGGAAGTGACCTGGGAGGCGCTGGAACAGGCGGGACGGGCCCTGCCGGAGCAGTTGAACGGCTCGCGAACCGGTGTGTTCGCCGGCGTCGTCGTCACCGATTACGACCGGCTCAGCGTCGGCAAGCGCGATATCTACACCGTGACCGGCAACGGGCACTCATTCCCCGCCGGACGGCTGTCGTATGTGCTCGGGTTGCAGGGGCCGAGCATGGTGGTGGACACGGCGTGTTCGTCGTCGCTGGTCGCGGTGCATCTCGCGGTGCAGAGCCTGCGATCCGGCGAGAGCACGATGGCGCTGGCCGGTGGTGTCAACGTGATGCTGGCCAGAGACATGACCGACATGATGGCCAGCTCTCGCGCACTGTCCGACGACGGGCGGTGCAAGACCTTCGACGCGTTGGCCGATGGCTACGTCCGTGGTGAGGGATGCGGGATGCTGGTCCTCAAACGTCTGTCCGTCGCGGTGGCAGATGGCGATCCGGTGCTCGCCGTGATCCGTGGGTCCGCGGTGAACTCCGACGGCCGTTCATCCGGGCTGACCGCGCCGAACGTGTCCGCGCAGAAAGCGTTGCTACGTCAGGCATTGCGCAACGCGCGCGCCGACGCGGCGGATATCGGCTATGTCGAAACACACGGCACCGGAACGCCCCTGGGTGATCCGATCGAAGTGGACGCGCTCATCGATGTGATCGGAAAGCCGAGGGAGGACGGCTCACACTGCGTGCTCGGTGCGGTGAAGACCAACATCGGTCATCTCGAGGCGGCTGCCGGGGTGATCGGGTTGATCAAGGCCGTGCTCGCGTTGCGCTGGGAGCGTATTCCGGCGAACCTGCATTTGCACACGCTGAATCCCCGGATCGACCTCGACGGAACCGCTCTGGTGCTGCCGAGAGAACCGGTCCCGTGGCCGAGACGCGACGGTGTGACGCGGATGGCGGGAGTCAGCTCGTTCGGTATCAGCGGGACGAACGCACACGTCATCGTCGCTGATCCGCCGGAGCGAGTCGAACCTCCCGTAGCTACGCCCACCTCTGGGTCCGCCCTGGTACCGATTTCCGCGCGCGACGCACAGGGGCTGATCGAACTTGTCGCAGCGTTCCGGACGACGCTGGCCGACAGGCAGGCCGAGATCGCCGATATCGCCTACACCGCGGCCGTCCGTAGACACCATCACGAACACCGTGCCGCACTGGTGGTGTCCGCAGACGGACAACCGCAGCTGGTGTCGGGTACCGAACCTGCCCAACGGCACCGGACCGTGTTCGTATTTCCCGGACAGGGCTCGCAGTGGCTCGGTATGGGCCGCGCGCTGTTCGACAGTGAGCCGGTGTTCCGCTCGGCTGTCGAGGCGTGCGACGACGCGATCCGCGACGAAGCGCAATGGTCGGTCATTGCTGAACTGACCGCCGATCCGTCCGAGTCCCGGCTGAACCGGATCGACATCGTCCAGCCTGTGCTGTTCGCGATGGAGGTCGGCTTGGCAGCGTTGTGGCGATCGAAGGGCATCGAGCCCGACGCGGTCATCGGCCACAGCTTGGGCGAGGTGGCCGCCGCGCACGTGGCCGGCGCGCTCTCCCTGACGGACGCGGCGCGAATCATCGTGCGCCGCAGCCGGTTACTGCGCACACTGACCGGACGCGGCGCGATGGCGCAGGTGGAGCTGCCGTTCGAGGAGGCGAACGCGGCGCTTTCGGAGTGGGCGGACCGGGTGTCGATCGCGGCGAGCAACAGTGCGCGTTCGACGGTCCTGTCTGGTGCTCCAGACGCGCTGGACGAGATCGTGGCCCAGCTGACCGATGCCGGGGTGTTCTGCCGCCGAATCAAGGTCGAGGTCGCCGCGCACAGCCCGCAAGTCGACGCAATCACCGATGAGCTCGGCCGTGAACTGGGTGTACTGGAACCGAAGGCCGCCGCGGTGCCGATGTGGTCCACCGTGCTCGGAAGCTTCTGCGGCGGCGCCGAACTGGATGCCGCCTACTGGGTCCGCAATCTACGAGAACCCGTGCTGTTCTCCGAGGCGGTCCGCGAACAGATTGCGGCGGGCCCGACGATATTCGTCGAGTTGAGTCCGCACCCGATCCTACTGACTTCGATAGAAGAGGACGGCGGTACGGTCGTCGCGTCAGGTCGTCGCGGACACGACGAACGTGAGATATTCCTCGGATCGCTTGCCGCGCTGTATGTCCGGGGCAGCCGGGTCGACTGGCCCGCGCTGCACCCCGGCGGCGGGCGCTGCGTACCGCTACCCGCTTATCCCTGGCGGCGCGAACGTTACTGGGTGGACCGGACTCCGGTCCACCCAGAGCAACGCGGACACCCGTTTCTCGGCGAGCCGGTCAGCCTCGCGACCTCGCCGGGGACTCGGATCTGGGAGCGGAAACTGGATCTCCCCTACCTGGCCGACCACACTGTCGACGGTGTGGTCGTGTTCCCGGCGTCGGGCTATGTGGAGATGGCGCTGTACGCCACCGGGCGATCATCGGTTCTGAATGATCTCGTATTCGAACGTATGACAATTCTCGGCAGCGACGGCTCCGGCCACTTCCAACTCATCGAGGACGCCGACGGCTTCCAGGTATATGCCCGCGCGGACAATTCCGAGCCGTGGGTGCGCTGTGCACATGGGACGATCGGCCGTGCCGACGACGGACCACCTACGGCCGAGCCGCTGACCTCGGTGCGGGACCGCTGTCACACCGAGGTCACTGCGGACGAGCACTACGCGCGATATGCCGGGCGAACCATCGACTACGGCCCGGCCTTTCGTGGCGTGCAACGAATCTGGACCGGTGCGGGTGAGAGCATCGCGGCGATCGAACTTGCGGAGTCGTCAACGGGGTACGTCTGCCACCCGGCCCTGCTGGACGCCTGCTTCCAGGTCCTCGGCGGTGTACTGCTCGACCGGCTGCCGACCGGAGGAATCGTTCCGGCGCGGATCGAGCGGCTTCGAGTGCACGGGCCGATCGGTCGACGGGTGTGGGTACACGCGCGCGCAAGGTCCACCGAACACTGTGGTGATCTGCTGGTGCTCGACGAGGACGGCACCGTGCTGATCGAGGTCGAGGGGCTCACGGTGGCCGAGCTCGCCGAACCGGATCCGTACCGAGACTGGCTCTACCGGGTGGATTGGGCCGCGGGGGAACGTCTCGTAGCGCCGGATCGGCGCGACGGGGCTGCCGGTACCTGGCTGGTGCTCGCCGATTCCGCCGGTGTCGGCAGCGCCCTGGCCGCACTGCTCGAACAACGCGGCCGAACCTGCGTCCTGGTCGGCAAGGACGACATCGACGTTGCCGACGATGAAGCCTGGAACGCACTGCTGGACAACGTCGCCCAGAGCGAACCGGGCTGTGCCGGTGTGGTGCACCTGTGGAGCCTGAATACCACCGACACCGAATACGTCACCGCCGATACCCTGACCAAGGATCAGCACACCACCGGGCTCAGCACGGTGCGCCTGGTCCGCGCGCTCGCTCGCCTGGGCCTGCGGGACCATCCCCGCTTGTGGCTGGTCACCCGAGGAGCGCAGCAGGTAGGCGGCGAACCGGTTGCGGTGTCCCAAGCTCCGCTGTGGGGACTGGCAAGGACATTGAGCGTCGAGCATCCCGAACTGGAATGCACCCGGGTGGACCTCGACTCGGAGTGGACGCTCACTCGTTGCGCCGCGGAACTCCTTCCCGAACTCGTCGCATCAGATCGCGAAGACGAAATCGCGCTGCGCGAGGAAGGGCGGAAGCTCGCCAGGCTGGTACGGACCCGGTTCGACTACGGGAATGCCGAGCCGGCGCTGACCGGCGGGACATACCTGATCAGCGGTGGGCTCGGCGGGCTCGGTATCGGCCTGGCACGCTGGCTGGCAACCCGGGGGGCGCAGCACCTCGTGCTGGCCGGACGGCACGAACCGGGTCCGGACGCACAGGCGAGGATCGCCGAGCTCAGGCGCGATGGTGTCGAGGTGGTGGTGGCGCGCGCGGACGTCGCCCAGCGCGCGGACGTCGCCAGGGTGCTCGCCGATATCGACGACCGGATGCCACCACTGCGCGGAGTGCTGCACACGGCCATGGTGCTCGACGATCGGACCATTCTGGGACTGGATGCCGAACGATTCGATCGGGTCCTGGCACCCAAGGTCCGCGGCGCGTGGAACCTGCACGAACTGACCGGGGACCGGGAGCTGGACTTCTTCGTCATGTACTCCTCAGCGTCGGCTGTGCTCGGTTCACCGGGACAGGCGAGCTACGCGGCCGCCAACGCATTTCTGGGCGGGCTCGCGCGGCATCGGAAATGCAGTGGCAGAACGGCATTGTGCGTGGACTGGGGTCTGTACTCGCAGGACGGAATCATGGCGAGGCGCGAGTCGGAAGGGCAGCGACTCGCGCACCGGGGGGTCGGCACCATCACCCCTGCGCAAGGTGTGGACATCCTGGGTCGCCTGCTGGGCGGCAGCGCCAGCCAGGTCGTGGCGGCGAATCTCGATCTGCGGCAATGGCTCGCGTTCTACCCGTCTCTGGCCGGTGCGTCGCTGTACGCCGAACTCGACGACGACAACCGCGGGAACACCAGCGGACGGCCCACCGAGTTCGCGGACCGGCTGCGCGTGGCCGCCGCTGCCGAACGCCCGAGTTTGATCGACACCGTCGTGACCGGACAACTCAGCCAGGTCCTGCACCTCGACCCAGCTCTGATCGACCGGAAAGCGCCGCTGACCACTATGGGCGTCGACTCGCTGATGGCGCTCGAACTACGGAATCGGCTCGAATCCGCACTAGGCGTACGACTGTCGGCGACGCTGCTGTACAGCGCGCCGACAGTGCTCGCGCTGACCGGACAGCTACTCGACGCGCTCGGCATGGCCGAGCCGCAGGCGACCACCGGCCAACTAGATGAACTCGGAGATCTGGACATGGACGATCTGCTGGCGCAGATCGACGATTCGATAAACCGGCTCGAAGAGGGGGAGTTCACGTGAACATCGCCGACGAGCAACGTTATCGCACACAGCTCGTGAAAGCCGCTTCCGCGCTGCGCACGATGGAAGCCGAGGTCGTGCGGCTGCGGCGACAGCACACCGAAGCTATTGCGGTAATCGGCATGGGCTGCCGTTTCCCGGGTGGCGCCGACGACCCCGAAGCATTCTGGACGCTGCTCTCCGACGGTGTCGACACAGTGTCCCAACGACCCGACCGTGCCACCGGTGACGCTGGAGCAACCGGCGCTTTCCTGCCCTCGGTGGACGGATTCGACGGGGCGTTCTTCGGGATCTCCCCACGGGAAGCCGACGCGCTGGATCCACAACATCGGCTGCTGCTCGAGGTCGCCTGGGAGGCGCTGGAAGACGCCGGAGTGGCGACCGAGCGGCTGGCCGGCAGCCGAACCGGCGTCTTCGTAGGGATGAGCAGCAATGACTACCTGCTGCTCAGCGCGCGGTCCGGCGCAATGAGCGGCTATACCGGCACCGGAACGGCCCACAGTTTCGGCGCGGGTCGGTTGTCGTACCTGCTCGGGCTGCGTGGGCCGAGTCTCGCGGTGGACACCGCGTGCTCATCATCGCTGGTCGCGGTACATCTTGCGATCCGGAGCCTGCGGACCGGGGAAAGCTCCCTCGCCCTGGCCGGTGGGGTGAATCTCGTTCTGGACGAAGCGGTGACCGAGATGATCAGCGATCTACAAGCGCTGTCGCCGGATGGCCGGTGCCGTAGCTTCGACGCCCGTGCGAACGGTTTCGTCCGCGGCGAGGGCTGCGGAATCGTTGTGCTGAAGAGGCTCTCCGATGCACTGGCCGACGGCGATCGAGTACTGGCAGTCCTGCAGGGTTCGGCAATGAACTCCGACGGTCGCTCGGCCGGGCTGACCGCACCAAATCCATTGGCGCAGCGGGACCTGCTGCACCAGGCGTTCGCCGATGCCCAGGTGCGCCCCGTCGATATCGGGTATGTGGAGACCCATGGAACCGGCACCGCACTCGGAGACCCGGTCGAGATCGAGGCACTGGCGGAGGTTTTCGCCGAGGTGGACGCTAACAGTGGCGGTTGCGTACTGGGTGCGGTCAAGACCAACATCGGACATCTCGAGGCCGCCGCGGGCATCGCCGGACTGATCAAGGCGGTACTGGCCTTGCAGTACGCGGAAATCCCCCGCAACCTGCACTTCAGCACGCTCAATCCGAGGATTTCCCTGACCGGAACACCTTTCGTCATCCCGACGAAGACCATCGCGTGGCCGGAGGGCGAGAAGCGGCGGATCGTGGGTGTCAGTTCGTTCGGTATGAGCGGCACCAACGCGCATGTCGTCGTCGCCGAGGCGCCCACGGTCGAGCAGCTGCCGCCGCGGGGCGGACCGGTCCTGCTCCCGCTGTCGGCGCGCAGCCCGACGGCACTGATCGAGTTGGCTATCGCACACGCGAATGTCCTCGAGCGGGAAGATGATCCGTGCGATGTCGCCTATACGGCGGGAGCCCGGCGTGATCATCACGAATGGCGGACCGCAGTAGTTGGCGCCTCCGGTGCCGAACTGGCCGAGCACCTGCACGCATTCGTGCGCGACGGTGCCACGCGGGCGCGAGCCACGGCACCCACGATCACCTACGTCTTCTCCGGGCAGGGGGCGCAGTGGATCGGTATGGGTCGCGAGCTGCAGGGCAGTGAACCGATTTTCCGCGCCGCACTCGAAGAATGCGACCGATTGGTCGCGGAGCACACATCGTTGTCGTTGCTCGCGGAACTGGCTGCGCCAGAAGGCGAATCGAGGTTACACCGCACGGAGATCGCCCAACCCGCGCTGTTCGCATGCCAGATTGCGCTGTCGGCCCTGCTCGCGTCGTGGGGCATTCGGCCCGACGCAGTCATCGGGCACAGTGTTGGTGAGATCGCCGCCGCGCATGTCGCGGGTGCGCTGAGCCTGGCGGAAGCCATCAGGATCGTGGTATCGAGAGGACGCCTCATGGCGTCGGCCGACGGTTCGGGGGCGATGGTTGCAGTCGCGCTGGGGCCGGATGAGATCGCGAACGTTATTGCCGGATCGAACACTTCGGTCGTGGTGGCAGCGATCAACGACGACCGGTCCGTCGTACTGTCCGGCTCGGTGGACGAGTTGCACACCGTGCTCAACCCGCTCCAGCGGCGAGACGTCCACTGCCGCTGGTTGCCGGGCGGCTACGCATTCCACTCACCTTCCATGGCCCCGATGGCCACAAAGCTCGCGAAGGAACTCGCCGCGGTACAGTGCGGCCCCACTACGTGCCCCATGTACAGCACGGTGCGCGGAGACCGGATCGCCGGAAGCGAATTGACCGGCGACTATTGGGCGAACAACGTCCGGCAGCCGGTCCGATTCGCTGACGCTGTGCACGCCGCAGCCCGCGATAGGCAGCAGATCTTCCTCGAGATAGCGCCGCATTCCGTGCTCTCCGGCCATATCGCGAACTGTCTCGGCACAGCAGCTGCAATCCCGACGTTGCGCAGGGAGCGCCCGGAACAACGCAGCCTGCTCAACTCGATTGCCGAGCTCTACACCGCGGGCTATCCAGTGGACTTCGCCCGCCTGTACCCGGATCGGCGCCGGGTCGCGACGTTGCCACGCTATCCATGGCAGCGCAAACGTCATTGGCTCGACGCACCGGCACCGCCCAGCGAACAGGTGGCCGTCGTGCCGGCGCACTGGGTCGACGAACTGATCGGGTTGCCGAACGGCGATCGGGAGGCCGCGATCGAGGCAGCAGTACGCCGGGACGCAGCGGCCTTACTCCAGCTACCTTCGCCCTCGGACGTCCCGGTGGACGGCAAGTTCATGGCACTCGGCATGGATTCCCTGATGGCCGTGCAGCTGCGACACGAACTCGCGGCGCGAACCGGACTCGCGCTGCCGTCGACGCTCGCCTTCGATCATCAGACCCCGAGGGCGGTCACCCGGTATCTGTTGAAAGTGCTCACGGAGTACACGAAGGACGAAACATAATGAAGGTGTACGGGGCGGCCACCAGCGCATGCACCCACAAGGTACTGATGGTCCTGGCCGAGAAGAATCAGCACGCCGAGCTGGTCGAGGTGAGTGTTCTCCAAGGGCAGGACAAGTCGCCGGAGCACCGGAAACTCCAGCCGTTCGGTGAGATTCCGGTACTGGAGGACGATGGGTTCCTGCTGTACGAATCGCGGGCTATCATCCGCTATCTGGACCATCGGTTGCCGGGCCCGGCACTGACACCGGACGACCTCAGGCTGCGCGGGCTGATGGAACAGTGGATCAGCATCGAGCAGAGCTACGTCAGCGGACCGGTGTGGGACCTCGTCCGCGCCGGCCCTGTGTACGAGATCATCCGCCGCAGCCCGGGCGCGAAATTCCTTCCGCCACCACCAGATCGGAACGCCATCGCTGCGGCGCGCGGTGAGCTGGCAACCGCGTTCGACGTCGCGGACGCCACGCTGGCCAGGCAGCAATTCCTCGCCGGACCCGAGTTCTCGCTCGCCGAAGTGACCTGGCTGCCCTACTTGCAGTATCTCGTCGCCTCCAACGGTGTAGACCTGATCGACGCGCGACCGAACCTTGCGCGCTGGTGGCGAGAGATCAGTGACAGGCCCACCTGGCGCCGGGTCGGACGAGTGCTGGAGCGGCCCGAGTGAACCGGTTCGACCTGTGGGGTGAACAGATGCGTGTCGATCCCCTGCCGACACTGGCGCGGATGCGGTCCGAGGCGCCGATCATCCGCCTGTTCAACCCGCACCAGCAAGCACCCGAATGGCGTGTGACCCGCTACGCCGACGTCGTCGAACTGCTCCGCGACAATCGTTTCAGCAAGGACAAGCGGAAGCTGTCCGACGCGGCGCGATCCAGGTACTTCCGGGTGACCGAATTCGACCAACTGGACAAGCACATGCTCTACGCCGATCCCCCGGAGCACACAAGATTGCGTGCCCTGGTCGCCAAGGCGTTCACTCCGCACCGGATCATCGAGCTCCGTCCATACGTCGCCGCAGCCACCGACAGGCTGCTGGACCAGGCCGAGCAGCAGGAGTCGGTGGACCTGCTCGATGCACTGGCCTTCCGGCTGCCGATCACCGTCCTAGCCGAGCTGATCGGGATACCGATCGAAGACCAGGAGCGGTTCCGGGAGTGGACCAGGATCCTGATCGCTCCGCCGTCGGAGGGAGATTTCGACGCGCTGCGCACCATGGCGATCGAGTTCCAGCAGTATCTCGAGAAATTCCTCGAGATACGCCGCCGACAGCGCCGCGACGACCTCACCAGTGCGTTGATCGAGGCGCAGACTCATCGTGACCGGCTGTCGCCGGTGGAACTGATGAGCATGATCTTCTTGCTCATCGCCGCGGGTTTCGAAACGACGGGAAACCTCATCGGCAACGCGGCGTGGGCGCTGCTACGGAATCCCGCGGAACTGATGCGGCTGCGTGCCACACCAGCGCTCATCGAACCGGCGATCGAAGAGGTGGTGCGATACTGCCCTCCGGTGAAGAACAGCACCGGAGCCTTTTCGCTGACCGATGTCGAGTTCCGGGGCACGGTCATTCCGGCCGAGGAATTGGTCGTCGCGTCGCTGCTGTCGGCACATCATGATGACGCGCAGTTTCCCGAACCCGAACGGTTCGACATCACCCGAACACCGAACCGGCACTTGGGGTTCGGCCTCGGACCGCACTTCTGCCTCGGGGCCGCACTGGCAAGACTGGAGGCGACGGTCGCGATCAGCGCCGTGGTGCGGCGCTTCCCCCGACTGGAGTTCGCGGTCGATCCCGATACATTGCGATGGAAGGATGGCGTATTCGTGCACGGCCTGGAGCAACTTCCCGTGACCTGGGGGATACGATGACGATCCTGGTGCGGCAGGCGACGTTGGACGACCTGGACGAGATCATGGCTGTCGAGCAAGACTGGGAGGAATCTCAGCGAGCGAGCCGTGACCAGATGACAGCTCGCCTTCGTGCGTATCCCGAGGGGTTCTGGATCTTCGAACAGCACGGCGAGGTCGTCGGCACCTTGATGGGCTTCCCCATGCGGTATGAGGCGGACCGCATTTCCGAACTCAGCGATTGGGACACGGTGACCGGTCACGGTTACTATCCGGTCATCGATCTTGACACCGCGAACGCCATCTACCTGGCTTCCGGCTCACTGAAGCGCACCGCACGCGGCGGCACAGCATACGCGGTGATGATGGAAACCCCAGTCGAGCTGGCCGAGCGCTACGGACTGGATTATGTCCTCACCGGAGCAAAGATCCCCGGCTACGACGCATACTGCCGCCGTTTCGGCGAGATAGACGCCCCCGACTACGTGTTACGCACACTCGGCGGCTGCCTGGTCGATCCCTTCTTGGAGATGTACCGAGGGCACAACTATCTGGTGCCCGACCGAAGCCACATCGTCCCCAACTACTATCCGGACCCGCCAAGCCGCGATTACGGCGCGATCGTGGTGCGGAGCGTGCGGCACGCCCCCGCTCGAGGCTGAACCGCGTCCCCATCAGCCCGGCAGGCAGCTGCAGCAAGCTGATGGTTCTGCAGCACGGCAGCCATGCGCGGTGCGTGAGGCTCGCTGCGGTCGGAGCCTCCGCATCCCTGTACACGGTCTCAGAACGTCGCGCCGTTTCCATGCGGCGCTCGAGGACTATCGATTTCGTGCCGATACAGACCGCATTCGCCTCGGCGTAGAGAAGACTGTCGAAGCACAAACTGTCGTCGATGAGTTGCTCGAACTGGCAGACCCGCCGACCGTCTTCTTCGCACTCAACAATCGGTGCACTATCGGAACCATCCGGTCTCTGCACGTGCGTCAACTCAGCAACGAGCGAGCGGTGATCGGATTCGACGACTTCGAACTCGCCGACATGCTGCTCCCAGCGGTCACTGTCGTGGGCCCCAACGTCACGGCCATGGGCAGAATCGCAACCGAGCGTCTCCTCGCACGTATCAACGGAGACGACTCCGCGCCCCAGACCAGCACCTTGCCCGTGCATCTCATCGCCCGAGGGTCGGGAGAGATCCTTCCCGATCGATAGTTTGTTCGCCTCCTGGCCGGTTTCATGCGCCGGGCAAGCTCCGCGGGGGCCGCACCGGCGCCGGATCTGGTGAAGTGGCAGTTCGGTGCTGCAGCAATCGCCCGGCGTGCCGGTTGCAGCGGCACCCACCACGGCCGTGGCGCCCGCACAAGCCAATTCGTTCAGCCACCTTCCGCGCGGCAGCCTGGGCGAACACGAGCATCCAAATCGACTGGTGTGCCGTGGCTCAGGTGGGCTCTCACGACCCCCTTATCCACTGCTCAAAAGTACCCGTTACGCCGCGATACATTGAGCCAACAAGTAACGGCACGTTTAATGGTGCGTCAACGATGACGTAACCAATATGCAACCTGGCACCCCAGACTCGCGCGAGGTGAAGCCACATGCGACAGCACTTGCCGAGACTTGATTCGGACTCCCTTCGTCACCTGTCCAAGGGATGGGATCCGATGAGCTGGTCGCCACGGGCCGTACTTCGACGATGTCGGGTCTGGGCCGCCGCCACCCGCCCCCGGCGCATCACCGTCCGTCTCCTCATCAGCTTGCTGATTCTGCTGGCGATCTGGCCCCTCTCGGGCGGCGCTGCCGTCGGGCGCGCGGACACGATTACCGGCGGCAGGAGCACATCCGCGATCGATGGGCTGGCCTGGACGGATATCCGCGACTCGTCCGGAATTCCGTTGTCGGACTACCTGTTCGCCACCGACGGGGGCAGCATTTTCCACCCGCGGGACGCGGTGCTTGCGACCATACTGGGCCTGCTTTTCACGGTATTCATGGTCATCGTGATCAGTGCGATCTGGCTGACCGGCTTCGTGGTGAGCTTTCGCTGGCTCGATTGGCTCAGCACGCCGTTGAACGCACTCGCCGACGGCCTACGGGATCAGATCGCGACCCCGATCGTGCTGGCCGCGGCGGCATCGATCGGCGCATTCTTCGTGGCTTGGTTCGTCGTCCGCGGATACCACGCCAAGGCTGTACTACAGGTGGTGGTCATGCTGGTGGTCGCAGTGGCCGGCGTCGGCTTTCTCGCGCATCCGCTGGCCGCTGTGCTGTCGCCGAACGGCCTGCTGGCCCAGGGGCGCGACGTCGGGATCTCGGTCGCGGCGGGGCTCAACGGCGACTCCAACCCGGACTCCAGATCCATTGTCGCCGACCTGAACAGCACCTTGGCCGACAATTTCGCTCGACATCCGCTGCAGTTATGGAATTTCGGTCATGTCATTGACGATTCGCCGAGATGTCGCACGGCCTGGTCGTCCGGAATCCTGGCGGGCAGTGAATCGCAGGTCGCACACGGGATGCGCGACTGCGGCGACGCCTATGCCCACGCCAAGATCATGAATCCGAGCCCAGGGCAGGTCGGCACCGGGCTGACACTTCTTATTTTCGGCACCATTCTCCTGCTGTTCATGTCCTACCTTTCGATCAAAATCTTGCTCGCCGCACTGTCGTCGGTCTTCCACGCGATCCTCACCGTTTTCGGTTTCGCCGCAGGCGGGTTCATATACGGCCCCACTCAGGCATTTCTGGTGCGCAATCTGGCCGGCATGGTCGGCGATGCCGGAGCGCTGGTGGTCTACACCACATACCTCGGTTGCTACACCCTTGTGCTGGACCATGTCTTCAGATCGGCACCCGACAGCGGTATGGCCGCGATCTTCGTCGGTGGGGTCGTGCTGATCGCAGGCTTCGTACTGCTGCGACGTCTCGATCTCAGCCTGCTCGGTGGCCAGAGCCGGACCGCCGAGAAGATTCGTGCGGCGCTCGAGGGCAGGCCGGCCCCGGCTGGCGGCCCATCCACCGGGATCGGCGAGTCGAGCCTGCGCTACTCGCTGTCACCGGGCCACGCCATGGGAACGGCACTGCGTGGTATCGCCGAATTCAACGCGAACCCCGTAGCGTCCTTTATGTTCGGTCGGTCATCGCCTTTGACGTACTACTCGAAGCACATGCAAGAAATGAATTATCTGAATTACGAATTGCTTCGGGGAAACGTACCGCAGCGGGCCGCTGGAAGCTGGATGGCCCGACTCACCTTGGGAAAGAATGCGCACGATGCGGCCGCCAGGGCTGCCGTGGACGACTTCGACGGCACCAACGCGCGAGCCGCTGCGGCAGCGATGACGACCATCCTCAGTCTCGGTGCCGACCGCGCCGACGCCATGGGTGCCCTCGCTGTCGCCCGCTTTCCCAGGGAAAGTCGAAGATGGGCGGCCGAGGCTCATGCCCGTACCATGCAGTCCGCCGAGGACAACCCGATGGAATACGGTCCACTGAAACGAGTTGCCGCCGCCTTGGACCTGGCCGAAAACTCCCGGCAATACGGCGTCGCCGAGCGAAACGCCCACAATGCCCAATTTGCAGAATCCGCGGCACTGTTCTACCGCCTCAGCCCCCGGCCCATGCGCAATCGCAGTGATGCGGATTGGGAAACCAATCCATTGGTCTGGGATACGGTGCGGCGAAACTACGCGACATACGATGAATTTCAGAATGTCGTAACACCAAATAGGTTTGCGCAAGCCGATGAGGACACCCGCAGATACATTGCGTACCGGCTTTCCAGGGATCTATCTGCAACGGGAGAACAATACTACCGAACCCCGGACGATCAAAATATTCGCGAGCAAGCGATACAGCGGAAGAATAGGGCCGCATATGTCGATCTGCGGCTAGCAGGTTCCAATATAGGTCCGTGGACAAATTAATTTCATTCGACAAGTTGGGTGATCGCCAAATGACAACATCGCAAAAAGAAGTAATCCGGAGCCTCGTGCCCGCCCGGATGGACCGGCTACCGTGGACGAAGTTCCACTGGCTCATTGTCGTCGGTCTCGGTGTGTCCTGGATTCTGGACGGTATCGAGATCCAGATCGTCAGCAGTATGGGCGGGCCCCTGCAGCATGACGGCACCCTTCACCTGACGAGTGGGCAGGTCGGCGCGATGGCGTCGTGGTATCTGGCGGGACAGGTCGTCGGCGCGCTCGTCTTCGGCCGGCTCACCGACCGGCTAGGCCGCAAGCGACTGTTCATCCTAACCCTGGCGATCTACCTGATCGGCAGTGGTCTCGCCGGGTTCGCCTGGAGTTCCTGGTCGCTGTATCTGTTCCGCTTCATCGCAGGCACCGGAATCGGCGGCGAATACACCGCGATCAACTCGGCCATCGACGAAATCATGCCGTCCAGGTATCGGGGCCGCGTGGACATCGCGATCAACGGAACCTATTGGGGCGGCGCGGCAATGGGCGCGGCGGCCAGCCTGATCCTGTTCAACGAGCGATTCGTGCCAACCGAATGGGGATGGCGGCTCGGCTTCTTCATCGGACCCGCCCTCGGACTCATCATCATCTTCGTGCGCCGCCACATTCCCGAAAGCCCGCGCTGGCTGCTCACCCACGGCCGGGCCGCCGAAGCCGAACGCACCGTCGATGAGATCGAAGCGCAAGTCCGCGGGCAGGGCATCGAACTGCCTCCGGTCGACGACAGCAAAGCTCTCGACATCGTCGATACCGACCGGCTCTCCTATATCCAGATGGCTCGGATCTTCTTCGGCCGCTACCCATCGCGTTCCTTCCTCGGCTTCACGATGATGGCCACGCAGGCATTTCTGTACAACGCGATCTTCTTCACCGTTGGTTTGGTGCTGATCAATTTCTACGATGTCCCAGCCGATCACACGGGATACTATTTCTTCCCGTTCGCGATCGGTAACTTGATCGGCCCATTGATACTTGGCCCGCTCTTCGACAGTATCGGTCGCCGGAAGATGATCTGCGCGACCTATCTGGGCTCCGGTTTCCTGCTTTTCGTTTCCGCGTGGGCATTCAATGCGGGCATTCTCGACGCCACCACCCAGACTCTCTTCTGGTGTGTCATCTTCTTCTTCGCCTCGGCGGGTGCGTCCTCTGCTTATCTCACAGTCAGCGAGATCTTCCCGCTGGAATTGCGCGGTCAAGCCATCTCGTTCTTCTTCGCCATTGCGCAGGGCGCTGGCGGGGTCGTAGCGCCGTTCCTCTTCGGACATCTGGTAGGTGGCGCCGACAACCCGAGTCCCGACCGGTTCCCGCTCACAGTGGGGTACCTCATCGGCGCCGGGTTCATGATCTTCGGTGGTCTGGTCGCCTGGTTCTTCGGCGTGAACGCCGAAGGTCGGTCCCTGGAGGACATCGCGGATCCGCTGTCCGTGGCGAAACCATCGGAACAATCTGCGCCTACCAACAGCGAGCCGATATCTGACGGCACGTCATATACCGCTCCAATGAACAGGGATCAGTGAGATGATGCAGCCAACTCCTTGGCGAGCGAGTCGAGACCGGCAGCAACACGCAGGGTCGACGCCAAGCTCCGCGGGCGGTACTCGGAGACGCCGGGTCGACTTCGCCAAACTCCGCGCGAGGGTGCAACCACTGGCGACCCTGCTCCGTGACAACTGGGGTTACCTGTGCGCCGCAGTCGGAAGCGGCATCACATTCACCCTGCTGTTCAAGCCGTGGCTCGCCACGGGCGGCCCCGACGGCACGATCTGGAGCAATGCCTTCGGCCAAACCCACATCACCACCACGCTCGTGGGTCTCTGGTCGAAGAATCCACCGGCCCACTCCAACCTCAGCGGCAAGTGGGCCATCCTCGCCACCATCGCGATCTTCCTGACCATCTTCGCCGTGTTGATCAATATCCGGGCGCGCACCAATGCCCTTGCCGGTTTGACGACCGCTTCCGCAGTAGCTGTGGCGCTCTTCATCGTGCTCACGCTGGTCTATCTCAACGGGAGTGGACCGGAGCTGCGCTCCATGATCGGCTCCGGTCCGCCCACCGACCCGGGGACCCAAGTCGGCTACGTGATCCGATGGGCCTCGGGCAACGGACAATATCCAGTGCCAGGGCTACGGAAGGTCGAGTTCTCGACCGCGAAACTCACCGATACCGCGCTGCTGGCCGGTGCGACGGCGATGTTCTCGGCCATCGCGGCCACCGCGCAATGGGTTCGGAGAACGAAGTCACGCCACAGCACTGGCTGAGCCAAGGGCCCCTGCTTCTGCTCGATCACGCTAGGTGGTTGGTATTTTTCGTGCGGTGAGTTCCCGGCCTCGAGCAGAATGTTGGGGTGAGTTCGGCGGGTGTACCGAGTCAAGATGAATTGCTGCGGTTGACGGCCGAGCTCTGGTGATCTGCCTGCTGCTCGGTGTTCCCTACTCCGATCACCAGTTCTTCCAGCGCGACACCTTGATCATGCTCAGCCTTACCGCGTCGGTGCAGGAACGGGGGGCAGCGTCCGCAGCCCTATTCAGCTACCTGAGCGAGCTTGCGGCATGCAAGGAGGGCGATCGAGAAGATGACCTGATCAGGAGAGATTGATCACCGAGCGTGTCGCCACCGCCGAACTCGTGTCTGCGCCTCTCCGAAGTCACCGATGACTGCGCGGAACCCGCCTCGCAGGTCACGGACCGCCCCCTCGTTTTCCTCGGAAAGGTTGTCCGGCAATGGCTGGATACGGATCGATGTCCCGGCACATGGCGGGCCCACCACTGAGCCGAAGCCGAAACGCAATACGCCAGCGCGATCTTCGCCACCACGATCGGCAACAAGCGGATACCTCACCAGCGAGCAACCGTTGACCGACAACGCCGAGCACCGCCGCAAATGGACCGCCGAAGAACTGGCCTACCTCGACAAAATCCAAGAACAATTCGCCGGCCCCCTCACCGAACGGCAACTCGCCATACTGCGCCACTGGTGGCACGGCGGCTACGCGTCAGACCAATGAGCGCCCTGTGCCGACCGTGCCCGCTCGGCCACAACGATGATCCTCCATGCCCTGCGGATCATCACCTCGACACGATCAGGTCCACCGCAGCTCACCCAACGAGCCTCCCGCTAACCCGCGGCAGCATGATATTGCTCGCGATGCTCGATCCAAGGCCGTTGGCGCTCTTCCTCACTCATCGCCAACAACTCACGCAACTTC
>NZ_JBFANH010000051.1:0-34501 GCF_040674755.1 Nocardia sp. NPDC049737
ATCTCACGGCATCGACACACCCACTCCGGCAACGACTTTCAGCCGCAATCACGACGGCGGCGATCACCCCTCAGCACTTATGAAACACGCCCTAGGTGGCAAGCCGTGTGCTTCGATGACTGCTTTATTACCTCTTGCCTACGGATACGTGCGCGACGATCTGCTGAGTGACCGCGACCCGAAGTCCGCCGACAACATACTGCGGGCTGCCGCCAGATCACTCGGGTATGCGCTAGGCACCGTATTCCATGAGCCGGCACCACAGAACGCGACACTGCCCCCAGCGTTCGTCGATCTCGTCCACGAATGCCGGCGAGCCGAGGCCCACACCGTGCTGACGCTCCCCGGACACCTGTCTGGCATGTCCATGTGCCGCATGGTCCTCCTCGCGATCCTCGAGGCACGAGCCGAAGCCGCAGTACAAGAAGTCCGCCCCTGACCGGTCATCCTGGCCTGGTCTGATGGACTCGAATTCCTGGTATCGCCTCAGTTCGACGTTCCTCGCCACCGCAAGTCCAGCAGCGCTGTTCAAGACCGTGAAATACGGACCGGAATTCCCCGAACGCTTCGGATCACTCACCGAGGCAGGGCAATTCATGGACTACTTCGCCCAGTGGTACACCCGCGAACATCGCCACACCGGCATCGGCTTGCACACCCCCGCCGATGTCCACTACGGACTGGCCGCCGACAAAGCCGCCGATCGGCGATCAGTACTCGCCCAAGCTCGAGCGCGGCACCCTACCGCTTCGCCACCACCACACTGCCGAAGATCCTCGCGCTGCCCGGCACCGTCTAGATCAACCGGCCAGCCGAGGGCACCACCCAGGAAACCGATACCGCAGCCGCATAGCACACCCATCGGTTTCATTCAGCTTGAATCATTCCGAAGGACTACGCGACTCATTTGACGATTACCCCGAGAATGCTCCGGGTTGCAACGCACGGGAACCCGGAGCAACAGGCGAGCGCAACGGGTCTCCGGGGCGCTGCGCGCTCGCCTGCACCAGCTATCTCGACGCCCACCGCGCTGCGTGCGGATTGAGTGGTGCCACAAAGGAAATCGAGCACAGGGGAAACTGGTGATATACAAGCTTATTCGCGTCCTCGTCGTCCTGTTCACCTCGCTCGGGATGGCTAGCGTTCGCGCCCGCCGACATGGCCGCACCCTACGAAGAGTGGTGCGACAGCCGATCAACACGAGAGTTTCCGATTGTCTGTAGATGCTCGGGTTCCACCGCCGCCCGGCATCGGGGCCGCCGACAGGGGAGATCGCTTGAAACGCAACGTCTTGTGTGGATCACCGGTCCGGGCTGGGTGCGGCGATAAACGGCGTCATCACCACCGTCGCCGGTGGAGGCCCGGGTGCGGGCGGTTGGAGGGCTGGTGGCCTAGCCCGACGGGATCACGCGCCTATGCTTCGGCGGGACTGCCCCGAGTTCGGTTGGCTCAACCAAACCGGGGGAGGGCCTGGCTGTGTTCAACCTTTGCTGGGGTGTCGAGTACGCGGAGTACCCACTGGTCTTTACCTCTGGTTTTAGCGTCGTAGAGCGCGCGGTCGGCAGCGGCCAGCAGGGCCGCGGCCGGGGTGTCGGCCAGGGTTGTCACGGCCCCGATGCTGGCCGACATCCGCAGTTCGTACTCACCGATGACGATCGGGGTGGCCAGTGTGGACAGCAGCCGGTCGGCAACGGCGGTGACGCGGAGGTCGTCAGCCGGAGGCGCGACGAGAACAACGAATTCATCGCCCCCGATGCGGGCGATCATGCCCTTCCCGACGGGCAGGCTGTCGTGCAGGCGGGTAGCCACAGCGGCGAGGAGTTGGTCACCGATTCCGTGACCGTAGCGGTCGTTGATCTGTTTGAATCCGTCGAGATCGACGAAACACAGTCCTACTCGGCCGCGATCGGCGACCGTAGCGGTGAGCGTTTCGATCCGTTCGAGAAGGTGGCGCCGGTTGGGCAGGCCGGTGAGCATATCGTGGCGCGCTTGCCGGTGCAGTTCGGCTTGCAGCCGGTGCTGCTCGGTCACATCCGCCCCGACTGCGAGGAGATAGTCGGCCTGCCTATTGGATCCTAAGCACGTAGGTGATGGCGAACGATGCCTATCCGGTGCTGCCGTCGGTGCGGATGAATCGCTGCTCCAGTTTTACGGTGCCTTCATGTGCCGCAATCAGGGTGCCGAAAATCAGCGTCCGGATCTCGTCGCGGTCGTCGGGGTGGGCGAACCGAAAGACCGAGGTCCCGTGCAATGCTTCGACCGGGACACCGATCATTCCGGCCAGGCCTGGGTTGGCATCGAGGAGAGTGCCCGCGATGTCCGCAATAGCGACATATCCGCGGCGCAGTCACCACCGATGGCCACCGACACGGCCAGATCCAGCACGATCTTGCCCGGATCGTGCGCGGCCAACCGCTTGCGCAATGGTGCCAGCGCGCCCCGACAACGCCCGATCCAGCCCGACCTGCTCCGCCGTGCGCAGCAGCACTACCGCTCCGGCCTGCGACACGACCCCCGACCCGTCACCGCCAACTTTCAGCGACGGGTACCACGACATAGATTCACTCACCAGGTACTCCACCACCGCGAAATTCAACCCTAGAAAAGTCGAATTATCGCAGGTAGGAGCACCTTTCACTCACCTCCGGCAAGCGGTGCCGAGATCACCGCGAATGGCCGAGGCTAGGAGTAGGTCTGCCGGTGGCTGCGGTTCGTTTCGATGATCTCGTCGAGGGTGTCGCGGGTTCGGAGCAGCTCAGCGATGTGCTGTTGGAGCTGTTCGCGTTCTTTGAGCAGGCGCGCCCATGTCTCGTCCGTCTGTGCGGCGCTGGGTGAATCGACGCACGGCAGCAGTTCCGCGATGGTGCTGCTCGACAGCCCCGCGGCATAGAGCCGCTGGAGCAGGCGAACTCGTTCGACCGCGCCGTCGTCATAGGTTCGGTGACCGCCTCCGCTGCGCGCGCTGGTCAACAGTCCGTGCTCCTCGTAGTAGCGCAACGAGCGGACGCTCACCCCCGCCTGCTCGGCCAGTTCGCCGATCCGCACTGTGACCTCCCTCATAAAACTGACACCTGACGTCAATGGTAGGTTCTACCGTCGAGGTATGACAACGACATTGTTCGATGCTTACGACCTGGCCGGACTTCGGCTCCCGAACCGGATCGCGATGGCGCCGATGAGCCGGGTCCGCTCCGACGTCGAAGGGTTGGCGACGCCGTCGATGGCCGCCTACTACGCCCAACGTGCCACCGCGGGCCTGCTCATCTCCGAGGGCATTCAGCCGAGTCTGCTCGGCCAGTCCAACCCACTGACGCCGGGGCTCTACACCGATGCCCAGGTCGCTTCGTGGAAGCAGGTCACCGCGGCGGTCCATGCCAACGGCGGACGGCTCTTCGGACAGATCATGCACGGCGGCCGGATCAGCCATCCCGACACCACGGGCCTGCAACCGGTCGGTCCGTCGGCGGTGGCGGCGCGCGGGGCGCTGGTCTTCACCCCGACCGGCCCGCAGCCCGCCCCCGTCCCCCGCGCCCTGACCACCGGGGAGATCGGCAGCGAGGCACTGTCCTATGCGGCTGCGGCCCGCCGCGCGATCGAGGCGGGATTCGACGGTGTCGAGCTGCACGGCGCCAACGGCTATCTGATCGGGCAGTTCCTGTCCAGCAGTGCCAACCAGCGCACCGATAGGTACGGCGGCTCGATCGCGGGCCGGATCCGCTTCGCGGTCGAGGCGGTCGCGGCCACGGTGGACGCCATCGGCGCCGCCAAGGTCGGCATCCGGCTGAGCCCGGGGGCGGGCATCTGGGACGCGATCGACGAGGATGTGCCCGAGCTGTACGGGGCGCTCCTGGCCGAGCTCGCCACTCACGACTTGGCATATGTCCACCTAGAGGCGACGGCCGACGAGGAGACCCTCGTTGGTCTGCGCCGCGCGTGGTCGGGCCCGCTGATCGTCAACCCCTCGATCCCGGGTGGTGCCGTGCCCACTGATCGCAAGGCCGCCGAGCATTGGCTCGACCTCGGGGCCGACGTGATCAGCTTCGGTCGCGCGTTCATCGCCAATCCGGACCTCGTCGAGCGGCTGCGATTCGACCTGCCGCTCGATGAGGCCGACGAGGCGACCTATTACACCGGTGGTGACACCGGCTACCTCACCTATAGCGCCTACCGGCAGACCTAACCCTAGGGTCAAGACTGCGCAATTTGGGTTCCTGCCCGGTTGTCAACTGGGCAGGATATGGACGCTGATCTCGGTTTTGTTGATGTTGCGGTCGATATGGCCCCTTTGCGCGGTGTTTGGAGATGGCGCGTTTGACCACGCAGGGGCCGGTTCGCTGGCGTCGGGCCGGTAGGTGGTTATCCACACGGCGCGGCCGATCGTGCCGATGAGGTCGATCGTGGTGTCGGCGATGATTCCGGCGGCATGGATCAGCTGGTCACGGGCGGTATGGGCGGAGACGTTCACCGAGCGCCTGTCGCGCCGAGCAAACCGCCCTCCAGGGGCTGGGTTCGCTGCCGGGCTCGGCTTCTCCGAGGGTATAGAGCCCGGCGACATCGCGCATCGTTTGCCCGTTTCAGCTGGTTAACGGAACTGTTGGTGTTCGACGAGGATAGAGCGATGCGGACGCAATACCACGCGGATTTCGACCGTCTCGTCACGCTGCTCGTGGCGATGAGCGTGCATGACCTCATTGCGGTCGCGGCGGCGGCGAATGCTGTGCTCGATGCCGATCTGCGAGAGGCGGAGCACACGCTCCACGTGTGCGCAGAGATCGAGAGCGTGCGCGACCGCTGCAAGCACGCCGCTGTCGGCTCCGTGCTGTGCAAGCTCCCGTCGCCAGCGAGTTGCGTCAGGTCGTGACCGCCCTTTACCTCGTCGGCGATCTCACCCGCATGGGCACCCTCGCCGGCCACATTGCCACCATTATCCGCCAGCGCCACCCGGGCCACGCCGTCCAGACTCGGTCCGCCCCGTTGTCGCGCAGATGGGGTGCGGCCGCGGTCGCCATAGCACCAGCGCGACAGCGGTATTGGAATTCCGCGACCCGGGCGACACGGCGTGCCTCGATCAGCAAGACGACGTGATGGACCAGCTGCATCGCGAGCTGTTCACCGCGGTGTTGGGTCTGGACTGGACCGACGGAGTCACCGCCGCGGTCGATCTTGCCTTGCTCGGCCGCTACTACGAGCGTTCGCCGACCACGCTGTGCAGGTCGGACGGAACCCCAATGAGCACGACGACCGCTCGCGGCACCGAGACGACATCGTCGTGTGGAGCTCGTCAGATGATGCGGTCGTCGGCGGCGCGGCGGCGTAGCCGCGGTTGCCGCAGGTGTGGTGGTAGGTAGGCGATGTCGATCGGTCCGGTGTCGGTTCCCGGCGGCACGATCTCGTCGATGCGGTCGAGGAGGTCGTCATCGAGGCGGGTGCGGCCTGCGGCGATGAAATCGTCGAGCTGCTCGAGGGTGCGTGGTCCGATGATCGCCGAGGTGACTGCGGGGTGAGTGATGACGAAGGCGAGGGCGAGGCGGGTCCATGACAGTCCGGCCTGCTCGGCGACCGGGATGAGCATTTCGACGGCGTCGCGTTTGCGTTCGTCGGTCATGTGCTGCGGAACCCAGTGCAGCAGGGCCGCCGACGCTGTCTCTCCGCCCTGTCTGCGGTATCGGCCGGTGAGTAGCCCCATCGCCAGTGGACTCCAGACCAGGGTGCCCAGGCCGTAGCGCTGGCAGACCGGGAAGATTTCGCGTTCGACTCCTCGGTTGAGGATCGAGTAGTGCGGTTGCTCGGTGCGGAATCGGGCCCGCCCGCGGCGTTCGGACACCCACTGGGCTTCCACGATGTCCGAGGCCGGCAAGTTCGAGTGGCCGATGGCACGGACCTTGCCCGCGCGGAGCAGATCGGTCAGGGCGGCGAGGGTTTCCTCGATATCGATGCCGGGGTCGGGGTGGTGGACCTGGTAGAGGTCGATGTGGTCGACCCCGAGGCGGCGCAGGGATGCTTCGACCGCGGCGACCATCCAGCGCCGCGAGCTGCCACGCTGATTGGGGTCGGGCTCCATCGGGCCGTTGAACTTGGTGGCGAGGACGACGTTGTCACGGCGACCGCGCAACGCCTTCCCGACGATCTGTTCGGACTCGCCGTCGCCGCCGTACACGTCGGCGGTGTCGATGATATTAATCCCTCGTCGAGCGCCTACGATGTGGAGGCACTCCTGGTGGTCGGGGTTGCCGAAGCGTCCGAACTTCATGGTGCCCAGGGCATACGGGCTGACCTGGATGCCAGTGCGGCCGAGCGGCCGAGTGTGCATGGTGTCTCCTGCGTGGTTGGCGGCAGCCGCCGGGCCGGGTTCAGGGAGCGCCCGAAACCGTCTGTACTGCTTTGTATCCGGATCTTCGCGAGCGCACCCCGGGTGCGTCCGGATCGGTCGCACCCCGGGGCAAGGGCGTCAGGCCTGGGCGTACTCGGCTGCGACGTCGAGGATCCAGGTGATGCCGAAGCGATCGCGCAGCATCCCGAACCCGGGCGCCCACTGCGCCGGGCGGAATTCCTCGATGACGCTCGCCCCGTCCACGAGACGTCCCCATAGCGCGCCGACTTCCTCGACGGTGTCGCCGCGGACGGACAGGAAGAACGGTTCGGTGGTGAGGGTGGCGCCGTTCTCGCGGCGGGTGGTGGGCGCGCCCTGCGCGATCGGGGTGTCCGCACCGGGCACGTCGTAGGCCATGACGCGGAAGCCGTTGTCGGCGATGACCTGTCCGAACACCACCTTGGTGGCGTCGGGCGCTTCGGCGGGCATTCCGAAGTCGCCGTAGGTGGCGATGGTGGTCTGCCCGCCGAACACCGATTGGTAGAACTCCAGGGCCGCGCGAGCCTGACCATGGAAGTTCAAGTGGGTGACAGCGTGTACCGACATGGTGATCGGGTCCCTTCGGAGGTGTTTTCGCCGCCGGAGGGTTCCAGCGACAACGCCACCCTGCCAGCAGTACAGGTCAGGGAACGTCCGCTATTTATGGCAGTCTGTCACCATGCCGACCGCGTCGTCGAAGGTGACCTCCCGCCGCCTGCTCTCGCTGCTGTCGTTGCTGCAGGTCCGCCGTGACTGGCCGGGTGCGCTGCTCGCCCAGCGGCTGGAGGTGAGCGAGCGCACGGTTCGCCGTGACGTCGATCGGCTGCGCGAGCTCGGTTACCCCGTCCAGGCGGTCAAGGGACCCGAGGGTGGTTATCGCCTCGAGGCGGGCAGCGAGCTGCCCCCGCTGTTGTTCGACGACGAGCAGGCGGTCGCGCTCGCGGTGGCGTTGCGGATCGCGGTCGGGACCGGAGCGGGTATCGAAGAGGCCGCTGCCCGCGCTTTGGCGACCGTGCGGCAGGTCCTGCCGTCGCGCCTGCGGCGACGCGTCGACGCCCTCGAGGTGACCGTGGTCGAATCGGCCGGGCGCGGCGCCGATCTCCAGGTCGACACCGCCGTTCTGCTCGCGCTGAGCGCCGCCGTCCGGTCCGCGGAGGAGGTGCGGTTCGACTACCGGTCCGCGGCAGGGCCGCAGGATCCCAGGTTGCGGCCGGCGCGGCGGGTGCAGCCGCATCACCTTGTGGTCCGGGGTGGACGCTGGTATGTGATCGGATGGGATCCCGAGCGCCAGGATTGGCGGATCTATCGTGCCGATCGGATGGCGCTGCGCGTTCCCAACGGGCCGCGCTTCAGCCCCCGGCATGTGCCGGGGGGCGACGTCGCCGCGTTCCTGTCCGCCCGGTTCAAAGGCTCCGACAGCACCGACACCTGGCCTTTTCGCGGTGAGGTGGTCCTCGACCTACCCGCCGCACAGGTCGCCCCGTTCGCCGGCGACGCAGTCGTCGAGGAACTCGGCCCCGCCCGCACCAGACTGCTGACCGGTTCCTGGTCCTGGGCCGCACTCGCCGCGACGCTGGCGCGTTTCGACACCGAGATCGAGGTCATCGGCCCGGACCCGCTGCGTGACGCCTTCGCCACCCTGTCCCAGCGCGCCGCGCGCGCCGCACGCCCGGGGACATAAGCATGTTCGAAGCATCGGAAGAACTCGCGTGGGTGTGGCGCACCGGTCAGCCGTCGAACCATTCGGTGGCCTGGCCCGGGTCGGACCAGAACCTCGGGACGGTGCTGATCTGGGTGCCACATCCTTCGGGGCAGGTGTGGATCTCCCATTCGGAGTCGGCGGTGAGCGTTCCTGGCGGTCAGGACACGTATTCGTCGCATGCCCCGCAGAGCGGGAACTCGCGGTACTTGATGTGCGCGCCGATCCTGTTGCCGCTCAACGGGTTTCCCCATCTGCCGAGCGCGCGTGAGCGAGCAGCGAATGTTAGCTGATCCCAGAGACGGCGGGCACGGACTCCACCGCCCTCCGGTCGACCGGGTGGCCGTCTGGTTGTCGGCCCCGGACCGCCACGCCGACCGCCTGGCCGCGGCTCGACAGAGGGACCTGATGGTTCAGTTCGGAGGTGCGACGGGAACCCTGGCCTCCCTCGGTCCCCGGTCCGGACGGCCTCCGAGTGAGAGCGACTCTTGCCGAGGAACTCGGCCTGCGAGACCCCGAGATCACCTGGCACGTTGCCCGCGATGGTTTCGCCGAGATCGTCGGCCTGCTCGCCGCGATTGGCGGGTCGGTCGGCAAGATCGGCACCGATGTCGCCACCCTGTGTTCGACCGAGTTCGGAGAACTGGCCGAGCCCCACCCACACCGCAACAACCCTCGATCCCACGACGAACTCCGACCGAGGCTCGACCCGCGTCGACGCCAGCCACGCCGGATATCGGCAGCTGCTGGTCTGGGCACGGCAATGGCCAGAACGCAGCTGGGCGGTGGAGAACGCTGAAGGCCTCGGTCACCATTTGGCACTGTGGCTGGTGACGATGGGGGAGGCCGCGGTGGATGTGGCGCCGGCCGCGACCTCCCGGGTGCGACAGCTTTCGCGCGTGGTAGCCGCGAGAACGACCGCATCGACGCTGCCGCTGCAGCGAGTGTCGCTGCACTGCACGGAGATTGCCGACCGGCGCAGACGGAAACAGACGCCGATGCGCTCGCGTTGCTCAACGAACGGCGGAAGAACTTAGCGTCCGTCCGTGACCTGAACCCCGCTGGCTGCGTCGGCCATCCTAATACCGCGCAAGCCGTCCACCAGCTCAGCGCGCAGGGACGTGGAGAAGGGAGCCGCAAGTCTCGCGCGCCCGTCGTTCAGTGCTCCCCCTCGGCGGTCACCGGGTTGGTGAGACTTCCCAGACCGGTGATCCTGACGGTGACCCGATCACCAGGCGACAGGGCGCCCGAGCCGGCGGGGGTTCCGGTCAGCACGACATCGCCGGGTTCCAGTGTCATCGCCGCGGTGATATAGGCGAGGAGTTCGCCGACCGGGGTGAGCATGTCCGCGGTGCGGCCCGACTGCCGCATTCTGCCGTTGACCAGGCATTCCACCCGCAGAGCAGTAACGTCGACGGACGCAGCCGCGACCATCGGTCCCAGCGGGCAGAAAGTGTCGAAGGACTTGGCGTAATCCGGCAGGCCCAGCTCGTGCTGAATGTCGCGAGCCGAAACGTCGTTGGCGCAGCAGTATCCGGCGATGGCGTCCACGGCGGCGATGGCATCCACTCGCCGTATGCGGCGGCCGATGACGATCCCGAGTTCGGCTTCGTGTTCCACGCGGGAGGACTCCGGAGGTAGCACGATGGCCTCCCCGGGTCCGATAACAGTACCGGGCGCCTTGAAAAAGATCTGGGGTGTCTCGGCGCTCGCTCGCCCCACTTCGGCGGCGTGCGCGGCGTAATTCAGACCGACGGCAACGATTTTTCCCGGGCGCGGAAGCGGTGCGGAGGCGGTCGTGCACCGCACGGTCACCACGCTCCGGTGAGAGGTTGGGACTCGGCCGCGGGCCGATAGATGTCGGCAACAGCTTCGGTTATCCGATCGATGAGCTGCAACGCATGCGCCAGCACCCGACGCTCGTCCTCGGTGAGGGTCCGGTGCAGTGCTTCGACGAGCACGTGGACGCGCTCTCGTCGATCGGCATTGATAGCGGTGCTTCCCGCCGCTGTGAGCGTGAGGACCTTCTTGCGCGCGTCGCGCGGGTCGGGACCGGCGGCCACGAACCCCGCCTCGACGAGTTCCTTGACCGTCGTGGCCATGGTCTGGTGTCGGACCCCCCTGCTCGCCGCCAGGTCGGCGGTGGTCATCGGACCGCGCACGTCGAGCAGGTCCAGCACCGCAGCGAGAATGGGGGCGAGCCGGTCGGCCACGCGCGTACTACGGACCAGAGCGCCGACCGCGAGCCGCAAATGGCTGGCCAACTCGTCGGCGGTAGGCGCCGGTGGGGTCGAGGACGTGTCGTTCACAGCACCAGTCTAGCCGATATACAGCACAGCCTGTACAGTACAGGCTGTACATCTGAGTCGAGGAGCTGACCGTGCAATTGATAAAGCATGCCCATGCCTGCGTATCGCTGGTAGGAGACGGTGGCCGGATCGTTGTCGACCCGGGGACCTTCACCCCGGACGCGGCAGCGGTTGTTGCCGCCGCGGACGCGATCCTGATCACCCACGACCACTTCGATCACTTCGACGAGGCGGTGATCGACAAAGCCCTGGAAACCCGTCCGGAGCTGCGGGTCTACGGACCGGCCGCCGCCGTCGGGCGTTGGGCTGACCGGTGTGACCGGGTCAGCGTTGTGGCCGCCGGCGATCGTTTCACCGTCGCGGGCTTCGACGTTGCGGCGGTCGGTGACAGGCATGCCGAGACCCATCCCGACATTCCCGCCGGCGCGAATGTCGGCTACCTCGTCGACGGCCGCGTCTACCACCCCGGTGACGCCTACCACGTCCCCTCCGCGCCGGTCGAGACGCTACTGCTGCCGACCAGCGGGCCCTGGACCAGAGTCGCGGCCGCGGTCGACTTTGTGCGCGAGATCGCACCGAAGCAGCTCATCCAGATCCACGAAATCATGCTCAGCGACATCGGGCAACAGTCGATGGCACGCTTTCTGAGCCCGGCCATGCTGAGCGAGGTCCCGCTGACCATCGTCCCTGTCTCCGATGCGATCACGGTGTAGCGGGTCACATCAACACGGATGGTCCGGGCTACCCACCGCCCCTTATCTAGATGTACGGACATGAGAGAGGTTGGTGACTCGGTGGCTGGAAGGATGTCCTGGTCGAGGGCTTCGGGCCCCGGGCGAATGTGAGGGTTTGGCTTGACAGCGCAGCAGATCTCGGGGGTTGACGAGACGAGGCCGGGGGAGCTTCGGTTGAGTTTGTTGGGGCCGGTGGAAGCGTGGCTGGGAGACCGCCGGCTCGACAGTGTGACTCCGCAGATGCTGACTGTGCTGGTGATCCTGGCCGCCGAGCCGGGACGGACGTTGTCGATCGCGGATTTGGCGGCGCGGGTGTGGACGGATCGGCCACCGGCCTCGGCGGTGGGAGGGTTGCGTAATCATGTGCATGCCCTGCGCCGGCAGTTCGAGAATTTTGGTCGTGCCGGTGCCGGGGCGGAGTGGCTGGGCTCCACTCGAGGCGGTTACCGGCTGGCCTTGCCGGTGAGGACCGATGTTGCGGTGGTCGAGGAGTTACTCCATGCCGCCGAGTTCGATCGCCGATTCGGCGCCACGACGGAGGCGAACGAGAAGCTGGTGGCGGCCAAGCGACTCTGGCGTGGTGATCCGTTGTTCGGATTGCCCGGCCCGTGGGTGGAGAAGGAGCAGGCGCGACTACAGCAGTTACGGTCGACGCTGGAAGAGGCCACGATCGGTGTCGCGGTGGATCTGGGCCGATACTCGGCGGCGATCGCGCAACTACGGGGATTGGTCCGGACCGAACCGTATGTGGAACACTGGTACGAACTGTTGATGGTGGCGCTGTATCGGGCCGGGCGCCGCGTCGAGGCACTCGAGGTGTACCGCACCGCGCACCGCGCTCTTGCAGAGGAACTCGGCCTGGAACCGGGACCGCGGCTGGTTGAGCTACACCAGAAAATCCTGGTGGCCGAATCACCACCCGCCGCGGCGGAACCGGCGAAGACGACCGGCATGCCAGCGACCGGTGTGGCGGGGGCGGGGAAACCCGCTGAGGTATCGGTGCCTGCAGTGGGGCAACTGCCTCGCGGCATCGCCGGTTTTGTGGGACGCGAGGAGCTGGTCGAGGAATTGGCGGGGGCGCTGGGCGGTGAGGAGGGACACCGCCCGGTGATCACGATCACCGGAATGGGTGGTATCGGAAAGACCACGCTGGCGGTGCGGCTGGCGTACCAGCTGCGGGACCGTTTTCCCGACGGTGTGGTGTATCTGGATCTCGATGGTATGAACGAGCAGGTACCCGCGACCGAGATGCTGCTGGCAGTCGCGTTCCGCTCACTCGGTGTCGACCCGGGTGAACTGCCGCGAGACTCAGCCGAGCGAGCGGGCCGATGGCGCAGCATGGCCGCGGGCAAACGCATGCTGCTGATACTCGACGACGCCCGCGATCTCGCCCAGCTCACCCCGTTACTGCCGGACCCGGGCGCGGCAGCGGTGATCGTGACCAGCCGATCGAGCCTGGCCGAACTGTTCGATGCCCGGCTGGTCCCCCTGCCGCTACTCAGTACCGGCGAGGCACGCCAGCTACTCGAAGCCATGCTGCCCAAGCAGCGGTTATCCGAGGAACCCGACGCAGTACAAGCGATCCTGCGCGAATGCGGACACCTGCCGTTGTCACTGCGGATCGTCGGCGCACGGCTGGCCAGCCGCCCCAGCTGGCGACTGGCCGGACTCGCCGAGCGACTGGCCGACGAACGCAGCCGGCTGGCCGAATTCATCGTCGGCAACACCAGCATCGAGTCGGTGTTCTGGACCAGCTACCGCCGGCTGGCTCCCGAATCGGCACGCGCGTTCGTGCTGATCGCGTTCAGCGAGGCACCCGATCTGCCGGTGGCCGCGATCGCGGCCCTGCTCGACCGAGACCCCGCCGAGACCGAGCGCTGCTGCGAAACCCTGGTGGACCTGGGCATGCTGCAAACACCCGAACAAGGCCGCTACCGCTACCACAGCCTGCTACGGCTGTTCGCCCGCCAAATCGCCGACCCCGCCCAACGCCAGGAATGGCCACACGCCCTGCACCGGCTCGTCGATTTCCACCTCGCCACCGCCAAAAACATTGTGGCACTACGCGACCTGGGAATGGACCTCAACTTCTTCGCCGCCACCACAGCGACCGGACAGGCATTCACCCACAAACGGCAAGGCACTGCTTGGGCAATCACCGAACGATTCGGGCTGATGGCACTGTTCCGGCAAGTAGCCGCCAGCAGCGACACCCGCACCCGGACACTCGCCGTCGATCTCGCGCTGGCGCTCACAGTCGGCGGCGACGCCGAAGAACACCTGCCCTGCATGGTCCAATCACTAGACGCCCTGGCCCGGCTAGCCGAAATCGACGGCGATCGCCGGACTATGGGCCGGGCACAACTGATCGCCGCAAGATCCCGGCTGATCGGCGGGGGCGACCTCAACGCCGAACACGCATTCAACCACGCCACCGAAACCCTCCGCGAAGTAGGCGACTGCCCACCGCATTCCTCAGCGAATTGATCCTCGGCATCCTCCTGGACTACTACGGGAAAACAGACGCAGCAGTCGCGCAACTGCGGTTCACCGACATCGACGGCCTGCGGCTGACCACGTCGTCACCAATACCAGGACCGGACAGATCCTCGACCTGGAGTTACGGCACCGCCGACGCGCCCGCTGCGAGGACCGCATCCGCTACGCGAAAGACACCGGCCTGCGCAACCTGCCGTTTCAATATCTCCCGCTGTGGAACCACATGGCGAGAGTGACACCCTTCGCCGGCATGGCTATCTCGTAGGAAGCAATCACCACAGGGCGAAACCGTGGAACCGACCGCGCGGTATCGTGAACAACATCACGGAGCAGGACCGGCGCATGGGCGACATAGACCCTTTGAAAACTCAGCGCGCCGTGAGCCCGGCGGTCACGGCGGAACTGGCAGAAGCAGGATTCACCGACGCTGAGGAGATCGGGCGCGGCGGGTTCGGAGTGGTGTATCGGTGCACCCAGGCGGCGCTGCACCGGACCGTGGCAATCAAGGTGCTCACCGCTGTCCTGGAGGAGGGGAACCTGCAGCGGTTCGTTCGGGAGCATCGGGCGATGGGCCGGCTGACCGGGCACCCGAACATCGTGGCGGTGTTGCAGGTCGGCACCATCGCGTCGGGGCTGCCGTATCTGGTGATGCCCTACTATCCGCAGGACTCGCTCGACGCCCGGATCCGCCAGCACGGTCCACTGTCGGTGCCGGAGACGGTGCGGTTGGGGGTGAAGCTGGCCGGGGCACTCGAGGCCGCGCACCGGCTCGGCATCCTGCACCGCGATGTCAAACCCGCCAACATCCTGATCAGCGACTACGGTGAACCGGCACTGACCGACTTCGGGATCGCCCGCATCCCCGACGAATTCCAGACCAGTACCGGCACGGTTACTGGTTCGCCCGCGTTCACCGCGCCGGAGGTGCTGGCCGGGGAGTCACCCACCCCCGCAGCCGACGTCTACGGGCTCGGCGCGACGTTGTTCGCCGCGTTGACCGGGCACGCGGCGTTCGAGCGGCGCAGCGGCGAACAGGTCGTAGCCCAGTTTCTGCGGATCACCACACAGCCGCTCCCTGATCTACGCGAGCAGGGCATCGACGAGGACGTTTCGACGGTGATCGAACATGCCATGGCCCGCCCTCGCGAGCAGCGGTCCTCCGCGGCGGCGGTGGGTGAGCAGCTGCAGCATCTGCAGGCCGCGCGCGGATGGCCGGTCGACGAGATGGCGGTACGGGCGGCAGCGGATGCCGAGTGGCAAGAAGGCTCTCCGGTTCCCTTGATTCCCCTGACCGCCGGCCCCCCGCCGGTGCGGGAACCCCTGCCGTTCGGTTCGTCGGTCAACAGCGCAAACGGGCTGTTTCCCCTCGAGCTGACCAGCTTCGTCGGCCGCCGTAGCGAATTGACCGAGGCAAAGAATCTGCTGGCGAGCTCCCGGCTGGTGACCTTGACCGGGATCGGTGGGGTGGGCAAGACCCGACTGGCATTACGAGTGGCGAACGGCGCGCAACGAGAATTCGCCGACGGGGTGCGCATGGTCGAACTCGGGGAGCTGAACGACGGCGCGCTGCTGGAAGGGGTGATCGCCGCCTCTCTAGGGTTGCGCGCACAAGGGCAGCCGGTGCACGAGGTGCTGGTCGACTACATCGCGCCACTGCAGCTGCTGCTGGTGCTCGACAACTGCGAACAAATAGTGGATGCGGCAGCGAAGGTCTCGGAGACCTTGCTGCGCGCTTGCCCGCGCCTTCGGATCCTCGCCACAAGCCGCGAGCCTCTCGGTGTCGCCGGTGAGTCTTTACTGCGGGTGCGGCCACTGACCGTTCCTGATCCAGATCGGCAGCCCTCGCTGCGAAGTGCGGCCCGCTGTGACGCGGTCGCTCTGTTTGTCGAACGTGCCGCCGCCGCAGTGCCGGGCTTTGCGCTCACCGAGGACATCCTCGCCGCGGTGACCGAGATCTGCCGCCACCTCGACGGGCTGCCGTTGGCGATCGAGCTGGCCACGGCCCGGCTGCGGACACTGTCACCCGAACAGATCCTGGAGCGGCTCACCGACCGCTACGCACTGCTGACCCACGGCAGCCGCAGCGCGCCCAACCGACAGCAGACCCTGCGGTGGTGCATCGACTGGAGTTACTCCCTGTGCACCCCGGCCGAGCAAGCAGTCTGGGCCCAGCTGTCGGTGTTCGCCGGCAACTTCGAACTCGACGACGCCGAACAAGTGTGCCGGAATGACCTCGCAGCGGCGGACTTGCTCGACGTAATCACCGGCCTGGTCGACAAGTCCATCCTGATCTGCGAACAGTCGGTCCCGGTGGTGCGGTTCCAGCTGCTCGAGACGGTGCGCGACTACGGTCGCGACAAACTCGATGAAGCGGGCCGGTACGCCGACCTGCGACGCCGACACCTGAACTGGTACCGAAAGCTCGCCCTGGACGCCGACGCCGACTGGCTCAGCCCCCGCCAACTCGACTGGATCGCCCGCCTCGACCGCGAACAACCCAACCTGCGCCAGGCACTGGACTTCTGCCTGACCGACACCGAAGCGGAACCCGACGCCGCGTTGTCGATAGCGGCAGCGCTGCAACCGTTCTGGTTCTCCCGAGGCCAGGTCGGCGAGGCGCGGCACTGGCTCGACCTCACCCTCGCCAGACGGCCCGCGCCCGCTACCGCCGTCCGCGCCAAGGCGCTGTGGCGTGCCGTCCTGGTGGCCGTATCCCAGGACGACCTCACAGCGGCGTCCGCCCTGATCGCACAGATGCAGGAGCTGGCCGAACAGACCGAGCGACCGATCGTGCACGGATTCGCGGGGCTAGCTCTCGGCCTCTACGCGGTTCGCAGCGGCGACCTACCGCAAGCACGCGCACCCCTGGAAGCTGCCGTCGAGTCGTTCACTGCGGAGGACGACGTCTCCGGGCAGGTCTTCGCCCTGCTCGGGCTGGGATGGACTCACGAATTGGAGGGAGACAGCGCAACAGCTCTCTCGTACCACGAGAAGGGCCTGGCAATCACCGAAGCATATGGCGATTACATGCATCGGTCATATGCCTTGTGGGGCACGGTGGTTGCCGCGTGGCGCCACGGTGATCGCGACGGTGCGCTGCGGCAGTTGCAGCAGTGGCTGCAACTGATCAGGCAGCAGAAAGACCCGCTCATGGCCGCGACAGCCCTGGAAACACTGGCGTGGATTCTGGGAGTCCAGGGCGGCACCGCGCGGCTCGCCGCGGTGTTGATGGGCGCCACAAAGGCACTGCACCAGTTGACGGGCGCCTCCGTGGTGTTCTTCCCGAACCTGGTGGTCCATCGCGAGGATTGCGAACGAGAGACCCGTCGCACGCTCGGGCAGCGATCCTTCGATGCCGCCTATCACGAAGGCGCCGCAATGGATCTCGACGCCGCGATCGGCTACGCCCTGGGCGAGCATCCCCAGGCTGCGACTCGCGGTCCGGGTCCGTCCGAGCTGACGACCCGGGAGCGGGAAGTGGCCGACCTCGTCGCAGACGGCCTGACCAACAGAGCCATCGCCGCCCGCCTGCACATCTCCCAGCGCACCGCTGACGGACACGTCGAACACATCCTGACCAAACTCGGATTCACCAACCGCGCCCAGATCGCCGCCTGGGTCGCCGACCGGAGCCGATCGGCACACCCTCGAGGACGCTGACCTCGGCGATTCACGCCAGACACGCCGCCAGTAGCTCTGAAATGATGGAAGGTGCTCTGAACCGAATAACCCCCGGCTTGCCGGTCGAATATCGAGGTCGTGGGGCACCTAAAGATCTTTCGGCAACTCAGTGAGTTGTTCGCTCGGATTGTGCTGTGGTGCAGGACAATCGCGGGGTGTCGGAGCGGGTGCCGTCGTCGGGTGGGCGGGAGCGGGGCTGAAAGCGGAAGCGGTCGGCTGCGTTGATGAAGGGACCCAAAGCGAATGGGTTCCCGACCGACATGTGGACCTTGGCGCGGGTCGCTGAGGTGATCATGGGTGTAACCGGTGTCCGGTATTCAGAGACGCAGACCTGGACGATCTTGCGGGAGCGGTTGGGCTGGAGTCGGCAGCGTCCGGCGCGGCGGGCGGTCGAGCGCAACGACGAGGCGATCGCGGCGTGGCGCAAGACCGAGTTGCCGCGCATAAAAATGCGCTCGGCGTCGAGGTGCGTGGATCTGCTTCCAAGACGAGAGCGGATTCTCCCTGCTGCCCGCAGTGAGAGCGACCTGGGCGCCCCGTGGCATCACACCTGTTCTACGGCACCGGTTCTCGTGGAAGCGCATGTCCATGTCCGGGGTGCTTGCCTACCGGCCCGACCGCAGTGAAGCCGCGTTCGTATTCGCGATGAAAGAAGGGGGCTACAACACCGAATCGTTGATCGAGTTCCTCACCGAGTTGCGCGACCACTTCGCTGGCGACCGGGTCACCTGATCTGGGGCGGTCTGTCCGCGCACCGTTCCCGGGCCATGAAAGCCTGGCTCGCCACGCAACGACACTGGCTGCGTGTGGAGCAGCTACCCGGCTACGCCTACGACCTCAACCCCATCGAACAGGTATGGGGCAACCTGGAAATCCAGAGAACTGGCCAACCTGTGCCCCGACACCATCGACGAGGCACAGGCCGCCGCCCGAGCCGGCCTCGACCGCGTCGGCAGCGACTACGACCTATGTTTCAACTTCCTCGCCCATGCCGGACTACCTTTATGACCGCAAATCACCCAATTACCGAAAGATCTTTAACACCGCGAGTCAACCAATCTCGGGGCAGTCCCGAGTGATTTCTGAGTGACCGCTGGGATGGCTCGACGCAACTCGTTTAATCGACAGGGCCGTTCACAGACCTCGTCGAGGATGCTGAGCGACCATTCGCCGCTCACCTGATCGAGCTGTTCACGATGCGAGGCGTCGATAGGGAGTCTGCCGGCGAACTGGCCGGACAGGTGGCCGAGTCGCTGCGCAACGCCGCGCTCGGCTTGGCGGGAGCAGGTGCATCTTTCGCTGATGTGTTGTGTCTGATCTTCTATGTGACCCAGGGGAGTCCGGATGAGACCGACGACTTCATGCGGGTGTGGAGACCGCCGCTGAGGATATGGGGCTCGGGCTTCCGATGGCTCTTGCCTCGCTTATCGGTGTCGAACGTCTTTTCGACGATGACGTGCTCGTCGAAGTCGAGGCCATCGTACTTCTCGACTGATTCGGGTAGGTACCGTATGCCTATCGAGCATGGGACACCGAAGCTGGCAGACGCTGCAGCGCAACCTGATTGACGATTGTGGATCGTTGCGATCGCAGTCGGAGCCCAGGTTCTCGAGCGCGTGTCGACGCTGCTGCCGTCCCAGGGATATCGGTAGCTCGTTCTGCCGTTGTCGACCGGAGATCAGGGGTTCGGATCGGCTGCGCGCGTAGTCGACAACTATCGCGAGTTTTGGCTGAGCGGGCAGGTTAAGGTGCCGTCGAGGATATGCGGAGACCTTCCTGGCACATTCAGCCCGCGAGCATATGTCGGCCGCGAGTCGAAAGCGCCACGGTCCACACCCCCGTACCGGGTGGGGACTGCGGCGCGGGCCGGGATGAGGGTGACCCGGTCCGATACACATCGGCTGCACGTGGCAGCGGCTCAGGCGGGCACCGTGAATTCGTCGGCGGCGCCGAGGGGTTTGGGTCTGCTGCTGGTCGTTGCACGCAGCCGTAGATATTGTGCAGAGACCGCGATCGTGAGGGTGAGCGCGGTCATTGCGGTCAGCATCATGACCGAGATCCAGAACATCTGGTCGTAAAGGCCTATGTCGCAACGGATGATGGCGCGCCGTGCAAAGGTCAGTGGGCTGATATCGGCGAACGGCTTGAATGCCGAGGGAGTGGTGCCGAGTGGGAACACGCCACCGAATGCGAACAGGCCGAACATGTAGAAACTGAACGCTGCGATGCTGCCCGCGACGCGCCCGAAGACAACGATGAACATGTGCGTGGTGACCGCGGCAGTGATACCGACGAGAACCACGACAGCAATCATGGTGGCCCAGTCGTGGGGTTCCCATCCGATCGATTTGCCGTATGCCGCAGTGGCACCGGCCGCGACGATTCCCCACACCGCACCGATCAGCGTCTTGTCGACCACCGAGCGTAGTGCACGGCGTCGCAGCGAGCCGGGTTGTGTGCTTGCCCGCAACGGTTTCAGCAGCATCCAGGCGACGATGACGGTGAGGAATGTTCCTAGGACCACGATGACCGGGCCTGCGCCGCCAGCAAGAACTTTGTGGCTACGATCGCCGTTGACGACCCGTTCGGCGGGCTCCTGGTTGGAGATGTTCATCGAGAACGGCTGGCTGAACATGCTGGCCGAGGCGTTCGGGTCGGCGATGTGGGGTGCGGCCGCCGACCCGTCGGTGAGTCCGGCGTCGAGTTGGTGCATACCGTTGTCGAGCTGTTCGGCGCCGTCCTCGAGCTGGTGGCCGCCGGTGGCGAGCTCGCCGAGTCCGATGGTGAGCTGCTTGGTTCCCTGATCGAGTGCTTGCGTGCCGTCGCGTAGCTGTCCTGCGCCCTGTGCCAGTGCCAGCACCCCGGCCCGGTAGTCGGCGTTGGGGTCGGTGAGTTGCCGGGCGAGTTCGCGTGTGCCGTCGCGTAGTTGGGTGATCTGGGAAGTGATGCTGTCGGGGTTGGTTTGGCGGACCTGGTTGAGCAGTAATCGTAGTTGCGTGACGGCGGAGATCATCGCCGGATCGGAACTGGCGGCCAGTTTGTCCAGCAGAGGATCGAGCTGGGTGGCGAGCTGATCGAACGGGGTGAGTGCGGCCAGGATCGGTGAGGCGATCTGGTCGACTCCGTCGCGGATCTGGGCGGCCCCGTTACCAAGTTGGTCTGTGCCACCGACGAGTTGGGTCGCTCCGGTGGCCAACTGTGTGGCCCCGTTGCTGAGCTGGCCGGTGCCGTCGGCGAGTTGAGTGCTGCCGGTCAGTGCTTGATCGAGCCCGGTGGCCAGTTGTGCTGATCCGTCGGCGAGTTGTGCGGTGCCGTCCGCGAGTTGCGTTGCGCCGTGGGCGGCGTCGCCAAGGCCGGAGCCGAGACTGTTGATGCCGATGAGGACCTGGGTGGCGAACTCTCGCCCAATCGAAGCGGTGATTTGCCGTTGTGCTTGTGCGATGACGCTGTCGGCTACCGCGGATCCGAGTGTTCCATTGAAGTCGTTGTACCAGACGTTGATTCGTGCGGGCGTGGGTTTGGGGTCGGTGACGGTGAGGATGTCGCGGGTGAAATCGCGAGGAATGACGACGGAGAAGGCGTAGCGGGACTCGCGCAGTCCGGCCACTGCTTCGACGCTGGAGACGCGATGGAATTCCACGTCGTTGCCCGAGGCGAGCCCGTCCAAGATCTGGGCACCGAGGTTTTCGGGTTTGCCATTGTCGATGCCGCCGACGTCGTCGCTGGCGACTGCCACCGGGACGTGCTTGAGATATACCTCAGGATCCCACATGGCCCACATGTAGACAGCAGACACCAACGTTGGTACCACGAGCCCGAGAACCAGCAGCGCTCGCAGCAGACCAGGCCTGCTCGGCGGGTCAGCTCGGAGAACGCGCAGTCCGTCGATGACTCGCGCTGTGATGGAATTACCTGCCATGACGGCCCTTCCGGCACCGATCGGGCACAAGTGGCCCGCGGCGCGCATGCCCTGGAAAGTTGGAGATCCGCGAGCCTTGCTGTGGGCACGATCGGACTTGGCAAGACGCTAATCAGACGCGTGTGCATTCGGTGACCAAGTCAGACAGTGTGGCAGTGAAGACCCACCCGATGTCGCAATTTCCCCCATTGAGGTTCACCCCGCATGGTGGACAGGGGTTCAAGCCGCTTTCGCTGTGACTGTCAGGGACTGCTCGTAGCGCATTGGGCTGAGCATCCCGATGGCGGTTTCATGAGGCGGTACCCATCAGGCGTTTCAACTACCACGGAATGCCACGGTGTGAGCCACTGGTCATCATCGGTGCAATCCATCAAATGTATGCCAATTTTTTTATTGGCGCAGGGCCGCTGGTGAATAGAAAGACGGATTGCGTCAGGAAACCATTTGTCCAGCAGATTCGACCACGCCTGGCTCTGACGGATCACCTGATAGGCCCTGCGTCGGCTGTCACGCTGCAAGGCGGACCTACTCATCGTGGATCCCGAACGGTCTGCATCCTCGAACAAAAAGCGAGTCTCGTCGTGTACTGGGTCCGCCAATGTGGCGGTCTCGGCTACCGTACTGGCGGTTTCAGCCCTGTCTAGACTCCGTCTGGGCTGGCTAGCCTCAGAGGTGACCACCGCTGCGCCCGGCGCGCGGACGGCAGGCATGGACCGCTCCGATGTCCACGGTCACTACCGCGGCCTCACCGTCGGCTGTCTCGCGAGTGTTCGCTTGCCAGCGCATTATGAGCTGCCGCGGTGCTGATAACCATCTCCGTCGAAGGATCAGGGAACCACCCTATGGGGCACTACCGAAGTAACGTCCGCGACATCGAGTTCAACCTCTTCGAGGTCCTGGGTGTCGGGAAGTTGTTGGACGAGGGGCACTATGGCGAGATGGACGCCTCGACGGCGCGCGCGATGCTACAGGAAGCCGCGCGGTTGGCCGAGGGGCCGATCGCGGAGTCGTTCGCCTCAGCGGACCGCCACCCGGTGGGTTTCGACAGCGAGACTCACGAGATCGTGTTGACCAAGTCGCTGCGCCGTTCGGTCATGGCGCTCAAGAGCTCGGGCTGGTCGTTGCTCGGTCTGCCCGAGGCGATCGGCGGGCAGCGCGCGCCGATGGCGATGGTGTGGGCCGTGCGCGAAATGCTGTATGTCGCCAACCCTGCCGTGTGCTTCTACGACATGGGGCCGGCCATGGCGGGGGTGCTGTTCGATCTGGGTACGCCGCAACAACAGCATTGGGCTGCCCGCAGCCAGGAGCGCTGCTGGGCAGCCACCATGGTGTTGACCGAACCCGATGCGGGCTCCGATGTCGGTGCAGGGCGCACGAAGGCAACCGATCAGGGCGATGGCACCTGGCATATCGAAGGTGTCAAGCGATTCATCTCCGGCGGTGACGTCGGTGATACCGCGGAGAATCTGTTCCACCTGGTGCTGGCCCGGCCCGAGGGCGCCGGGCCGGGAACCAAGGGACTGAGTCTGTTCTTCGTCCCGAAGTATCACTTCGACCCGGTGACACTGGAATTGGGTGAGCGCAACGGCGTGTATGTGACTGGCGTCGAGGACAAGATGGGAATCAAGTCCTCACCCACCTGCGAGGTGAGTTTCGGCGCCAACGGTTCCCCTGCGGTGGGCTGGCTCGTCGGTGACAAACACAACGGCATCGCGCAAATGTTCAAGGTCCTCGAGAATGCGCGAATGATGGTGGGGGTCAAGGCGGCCGGAACGCTGTCCACCGCCTATCTCAGCGCACTCGACTACGCCAAGGAGCGGATCCAGGGTGCCGACCTCACCCGCGCAACCGACAGCGCCGCGCCACGGGTACCGATCACGCGGCACCCCGAGGTGCGGCGGATGTTGCTGACGCAGAAGGCCTACACCGAAGGACTGCGCTCGCTCTATATGTTCACCGCGGCCTATCAGGACCCCACACCCACACTGGCACAGCGTCTTTCAGGGGCGGACCCGACGCTAGCGAGGTCGGTCAACGACTTCTTGCTGCCCGTGGTGAAGGGATTCGGCTCTGAACGCGGCTACGACACCTTGAAGCTGAGCCTGCAGACGCTCGGCGGCTCGGGGTATCTGCGGGACTATCCGTTCGAGCAGTACATCCGCGACACCATGATCGACACGCTCTACGAGGGCACCACACCGATCCAGGCACAGGATTTCTTCTTCCGCAAAATCATTCGTGACCACGGCCGCGCGTTCGAACATGTGTTGACCCTGGTCGAGGATTTCGCCACCTTCGGGCACCCTGATGACTCCCTGCTCGGTGAGCGGCAATTGCTCGCGATCGCGAGCACAGAGGTTCGCGACATGGCAAAAGCACTGGCTGGCTATCTGGTCGTCGCGCAAACCGAGCCGAGCGAAATCTACAAGGTCGGCGCGGGCGCGGTTCGTTTCCTCTACGCGGTGGGAGATCTGCTGGTGGCCTGGCGGCTGCTGGTGCAGGCCGACGTCGCGTGCGGTGCCTTGCACAAGGACAACGTTTCGGAGGAAGAGGCATCGTTCTATCGCGGAAAGATCGCGGTCGCGTCGTTCTTCGCCAAGAATGTGCTGCCCGAACTCAACGCGACCCGCGCCATCCTGACGGCTCTCGACAATGACGTGATGACGATCGAAGAGTCCGAATTTTGAGCTACACGCCCGTCTGTCGGGCGAGGTCGTCCCACCGGCGAGGTTTCGCACGGTTGGGACGACACCCCCGGTCGGCGCTCCCGTGGGTGGGTTGGGGAAACATCCTGGAACCCACGGGATTGCCATCCCGTCACAGCGAGGTTGTCCAATCATGTCTGGACCCGGAGAATAACTCCGCCGTCGACCGGTTGAACGATGCCAGGATTCCGCCGAGCATCGTGATCGCGGTGCCGGAGCTGGCTGAGCAGCGCGGCGTCGGGACCGATGCGTTGCTCGCGGGAACGGGTGTGACACGCGGGCAGCTCGACCTCCCCGACAACCCGGATATCACATCGGCAGGCGACGACTGTCCTCGCGCGGGCCCTGAGAACGGTGCCTGAGGGCCGGTGGGGATACGTATCGGCAGCCGTGACGTCCTGATGTCGTGGGGGCTGGTGGGTTTCGTGGTGCGCTCAGCGCGCTCTGCCGCCGAAGCCCTCGAGATCGGTGTTCATCTGCATCAGGCGGCCGGCAGTCTGGTCGACCTCGAAGTCGGATACGGCACAGACGAGTTCGAGCTGCGGTTGAGTGAGCGCAGCCCCCACCCGGATCTGCTGCCGTTTCTGTGCGAGGAAGCGTGTTCGTCGATCGTGTCCCTGATCCGTGCGCACCGCTGTGGCAGGCCCTCGCACTGGCTGCTGCTGGCGAGGACGCCCTCAGCGGGCGCGCCGTTGTAGCAGGCAGCTCACGGGGTGCTGAGCGGTGTGGTCGTGTCGATGGCCGAGAATTGTGGGGCTCCGGCGCGCTCGACCGGGAGTCGCTGCCTGTCGGCGTCGTCGGTGCGAGGTACGGCCAGCGAGACCACCGCTTCGGCCAGCGCCTGCACCGACGCGATCGCTGCGGCGGTATCTTGGTCGGCCAGCCACGCGAACAGGGTTCCGTCCAGGGCGATGGCAACCATGCGTGCCAGTGCTTGTTCGGGAACTCGCCATTGCACGTCGAAGCGTTCGCTCCCCAGGCGCAGGAACATCGCGGCGATATCGGTGTACAAGCGGTATTGCCAGCGGCCGAGCTCTCCGGGGTTGGTGGTGGAACGGATGTCCTGCACCGTCAATTCGTACAGCACCGCCTGCCGGCCGGGATCGCTCATCCCCGCACTCAGCATCCGCTCCATCCCGGTCGACACCGCTGTGCGCAACGAATCCGAGGAAATCTCCAAACCCTCCAGGACCGCAGTCTGCGACTGCACCACCGATTCGGTCAGGTCCTGCAAAAGTTCCTCCTTGGATCTGAACGCGTAGTGAAACGCGCTTTGCGCCATCCCTGCCTCCGTGCAGATCGCGCGGGTTGTCGCTGCGGCGACTCCGTCGCGGGCCATCACCGCAAACGCAGCGTCCACCAACCGACGCCGCCGCTCTTCGGAACTCAACCGTGCCACAGCAGACTCCCTCCGCGACGTTGTGCCAGGCTCGAGACCCCAGCCTCCGTGTCCACCACCATACTGGGTCAGTTGACCCAGTCAGCCGTGAGTGGCCGTGAGCGCCATAGCGGGCTTATCGGACGGTCTTGACTTTCATCACCGACAATCCGCCGAGTGTGGCGAAGCCGGCGGCAAGGATATACAGCCCGGAGAATCCACCGCCGAGCTCGATCACCCAGGCACCGACGAGCGGGCCCAGAGCCTGGGGGAGAGCCATCGCGATATTCATGACGCCGAGTTCTTGACCGTTGTGTTCGCCATCGGGGAGGACGTCGGCGGCGAGTGCCTGATCGATCGACATGAAGCAGCCGAAACCAGCACCGGTGATCGCACTGGCGATCGTTGCGCCCCAGACGTTTCCGGTGGCAAGGATGACGATGGCGGAGATGGTCTGTAGTAGAGCGGCGACCATGACGAACGGCTTTCTGGCCCGGAAGCGATCAGACAGCCAGCCGCTGAGGATGGAAGCAACCACGACGCAGATCATGTAGCCGCCGGTCAAGGTCAGAAGCGCGGTGTCGGGGTCGGTGACCTCGAGCCCGAACTGCAGATAGTACAGGGCAAGCGAGGTACCCAGGGCGTTGCCGAGATTGACCTGCACGCGCCCGATGAGGGTCCAACGGAAGTCGTGCACGGCCAGCAGATGCCGGAGGGTTTGCGAGGCGCGGCGCGGGCTGCTGACCTGGGGATCGGGTGTGGATAGCACGAACGGCGCCACGCAGGCGACGAAATGATGCCGAACGCCTGAGGTGCAGAAATCCAGCTGGATACGACGCCGCGCTGCGATGTGGGCACCTGGTCGCCAATCATTGCGGTCAGCGACGCGCAAGCGATGCTGAAACCGATGATCACCATCGACCAACACAGTGCTATCCCGGTCGTCGTGTGCTGTGCGGCCAGCACGGCAAGCGCGGCCGAGAACACGAGGGATCCGGCGACGATCCACGGTCTGCGGCGGCCGAAGCGGCTGGTGGTGCGGTCGCTGAGCGTGCCTGCGACGGGGAACGCGACGGCCGAGCACAGTGCGGCTATGCCGGAGATGAGACCGAAGTCGGCGACGCTGCGTTGCCAATTATCCTGGCGCAGAACGGTTCCTATGCCGAGGCTGGTGTTGAGTTGAGAGGGCAGGATCAGCTGGAACGACGTCAACTGCGCCATCCAGATTCCCAGCCATGCAAGGGCGAAGGCAGCGATCCAGCGGCGGCTGACTTGTCGCGCAGGGCCGCCGCAGACCGTGGCCGTGGCGTTGTCCGCGGCTGAGGTGCTGGTGTCGTTCATGCCGGCTTTCGGTCGAGCGGAATGGGCGTCCCGAATTCGGTTGCCCAGCACAGCAGCTCGGGTGTGGGAGCGGTAAAGCTCCCCCACCCGAACCGTGCAACCCGGCTGTCATGGGAACCTCTGTGCGGGTGCGGGTTCGACCGCACGATGCCGGTCAGTGAGTGGGCAGCGGCGCGCTGATCTCTCCTGCGGCGTGCAGGGTGCTGTAGGCCTGGGCCAGCGCGACGATAGCGGCAGGAACCCCGAAGATCACCCCGCCTAGGATGGGTCCCACCGCCGCGCCCAGAGCCAGTCCCGGTATGCAGCCCCCGATTGCGCCGACAACTGCACCGACTGCGCAGCCGCCAACGAGTCCGACGACACCGCCGACCATGGTGCCCACGGTGGCGGCCAGCATGAACTCATTGCCGGCCTGACTGAGCGCGTTGTTGATATCGGTTTGTCCGTCGATGTCGGTTGCAGTGGCCACCGCCGACTGCGGCTGGTCGGGCACAACCGCGATGTCTGACTGTGGGCGAAGGTCGATACCGGTGTCAGGGACGTCGAGAGCCGCGGCAACCCGGCTGTCGACGGCGGTCTGGGGTGCAACCTGGTCCGGGATTGCGGCTGTCGCCGTGGCGGCCGGGGACAGCGGAGATTCGGCCGAGGCATTGGTTGCGGTGATCGTGTTTTCACCGGCCAGTACCGCGATCGCGATGGCGGTGGTTGCGACTGCGAGACGAGTGCGGGATGCGTGATGCACGAGACATTTCCCTTGTGTAAAATTCTGTTACATTTTCGGTGAGCCGTGAGACGTGGTGATCTGCGAAAGCCGCATGCGACTGGATAAGAGCTGAGGCTTTGTTGTGAGGGGGTACCGGGGTCGTGCCCTCGAGCGGATCCGGACTTCGAACTCCGGCTGTCGCGAGATTCAATCAGCACTCACCCGACAGGCATAGGGGGATTTCTGTCAGCACGGGGGCATCTGCGTCACAACTCGAACCGCAGGTCTATTTCTGCAGGTAGATCCTTCGATTCGAATGCAACTGGCATTATTTGGCCGCGCGGCGACGGGTATGCCGCCGCTGACGGCGGGTTAGAACGAGATTCGCGAAATTCCACCACCGCGGTGCGGTGAGTTTTCCATTGCCGCCGTAGCAGCGGCTCGTTCGGCGCTGGGGCTTCGGCCTGTCCAGCGTTGATAGGCGCGCCGGAATTCTCGGCTGTCGCTGAATCCGACTTCGATGGCGATGGCCGTCAGAGGCATGTCCGATTCACGCAGCAGAATTCGAGCGCGATGCGTGCGTACCCGATCGCGAATTTCGCCGAATTTCTCACCGGCCTCGGCGAGTCGCCGGTGCAGGGTGCGCTCGCTGATTCTCAGGTGCTCGGCGATGAATGCCGCGGTGATCGGTCGTCGCAGATTCTGCCGCAGAACGGCCTCCACCGTGGTGACGATGTCGTGGCGGGATCGTTCGGGGTCGGCGAGGTGGCGCGCCGCGTCGACGGCCAACCCGATTTGGGCGGGGTTGGCGGTGGGCAGCGGCCGATTCAACAGGGCGGCATCGAAGTAGACGCGGGTGGCGCATGCGTTGAATCGGATGGGGCAGCGGAAGACTCGGTTGTAGGCCTCGGCGTATACGGGCCGTGGGTAGGCGAATTCGAGCCGAGTCGGTGTCATCTGATTGCCGAATATCGACCGAGCCAACACGAGTATCGATGTGCACGATTCCTCGCAGAGGAAGGCCAGCAGTTCCGGGTTGGGGCTGCGCTCGGCGAGCCGCAGCGCGAATTCTGTTGCGCCTGATTCGAATTCGTAGTCGAGCAGGCTGCCCGCAGCCTGGTGCAGGTCCAACCCAAGCGACACGGCCTGGCCGACGGAAGCCGCCGCGCGCAGGGCAAAGCCGGTCAGCCCCCAGGACACGAACACATCACGGCTACCGACTTGGATGCCGATGGGCCCGGGCTCCAACCCTCGCAGGGCGCGCTGCAGGATGGCCGTTGCCTGACGAAATGACAGCCGAGTCTCGGGCAGCGTCAGCTGCTGGCGAGTCAGACCGATCCCGTCAAGCCACGATTCGCAGGCCACGCCGCGATGGTCGGCGAGATCGAATACGCCCAGCAGCACACTCGGCGGGATTCGCGCCTCCTGCAGGGCGGGGTCGTCGGCGCATCTCCGGTCATCGTGTGTGTCGGCGTGCGATTGGCGCAAAACCATAGGCGTCACCCGGTGATCAGAAGAGTATGGCGGGCTCTGCCCGCCGCGGGCCGCGGCGGGCAGAACGACGGACGGCGGGCAGCAGAGCCGACGGCATACGGCGGCATCGCACTTGCCCAACCGGGACGTGGCTTGAGTGCACGCATCCGCGGCCTGTGCCCGCTTGTGGCGGGCCAACAGTTCTTGGTCAGCCGACCCGGTCGGAAGAACAGGTCGGTTGACCGAACTGTAACACGAATTCTCTGGGCAGCATCGTGCCCGCCATCTACTCTGAACGCGTAGTTGGGTCGCTTGACCAAGTCATTTGACCAACACGGTTGAAAGCTAAGGAGAAGCATGACGGATAAGACATATGCGCTGGTCACGGGCGCTGCAGGTGGTATCGGGTTGGAGGTCGCGCGACGACTTGCGTCCCGCGGTCATGTAGTTCTCGCCGCAGAACGAGACCAGATGCTGGCCGAGCAGGCCGCTGAACAGATCGGAGCGGGAGCGGTGGCGGTGGCGTGCGATCTGGCCGATGGTGCCGCCGTCGCGGCGTTGTCGGCGCGTATCGAGAACGAGTGGGGCAGCGAGTTGGAGGTGTGTTTCCTCAACGCTGGCATCGTCGTTCCCGAAGATGTCGTGGACACCTCGCCTGAACGGGTCGACCTGCAATTGCAGATCATGCTGGTGTCGGCGATCAAGCTGGCCCGCTCGACGGCGATCGCGATGACAAAGCGCGGTAGCGGGCACATTGTGGCGACCGTGTCGCAGGGAGCGGTACTCGCCCTGCCGGGCAGCGCAACGTATTCGGCGGCCAAGGCCGGGCTGCGTGGGTTCCTGGCTGCACTGCATCTGGAGCTTCGAGGCAGCGGTGTCACGGTCGGAGGCGTGTACCCGAGCGCGGTGGACACTCCGATGCTGCGGCACGAGGCGACCCACGGCGGCAGCCTTCTCAACTTCGTCGGCACGATCTCCTCACCCGGCGATGTCGCCGACGCGGTGGACAAAGCCCTGCGTACCGGCCGCGTGGAGATCTTCGTCCCGGCCTCCGACGGGATCCTCACCCGTTTGGCGCAGTCCATGCCACGGCTGGTCCCGCTGATGCTGCCCGCCGCCAACTGGATCGGGGAGAAAGGCCGCCAACGCTACCTCGCCCGCATCGGCGCCTGACCCCCGTTCGTCACGATCAGATCTTGTACCCGACCATCGGAGAACCCATGACCAAGGAAAACAAGACCGCAACCCGCTCCACGGCCGAGGCCAACGGCACCAAGGAGACTCGGCAGGCTGCCGAGGTACTCGTCGACCGCGGCGATGCTGTCGCCATCGTGGGCGCTGGTCCGGCTGGGTTGAGCATGGCCCGCATGCTGCGCCACTACGGCGTCGAATACGACCAGTTCGAACGTCATTCCGACGTGGGCGGAATCTGGGATATCGACAATTCGGGAACACCGATGTACGAGTCGGCGCACTTCATCTCCTCACGCGACCTCTCGGGCTTCTACGACTTCCCGATGCCGAAGTATTTCGGCGACTATCCCAGCCGCCCGCAGATCCTGGCCTACACCCGCAGCTTCGCCGACACCTTCGATCTGCGACAGGCCATCTCGTTCGACACCGCGGTCGTGGCGGCCACCCCCGAGGGCGACCACTGGGTGCTGACCCTCGCCGACGGCCAGCAGCGTCGCTACCGGGGGGTGATCTGCGCGACGGGCACCAACTGGAGTCCGCGTATCCCGACCCATCCGGGAACCTTCGACGGCGAGGTCCGTCATGCGGTGACCCACCGTCGAGCCTCCGAATTCGCTGGTAAGCGTGTGCTGGTCGTCGGTCTGGGCAATTCCGGCGCCGACATCGCCTGCGACGCGGCCCAAGCTGCGGATGCGGCGTTCATCAGCGTTCGCCGCGGCTACCACATCATCCCCAAGCATGTGTTCGGCGTGCCCGCCGACAAGTTCGACGACACCAGTTTCACGATTCCGCGATGGCTCGAACGCCCGGTGGTGACCGCGCTACTGCGGCTGATCGTCGGCGACGTGACCCGATGGGGTCTGCCCAAACCCGATCACAAGCTGCTCGAGAGCCATCCGCTGCTCAACAGCCAACTGCTGCACCATCTCCAGCATGCCGACATCGCTGTCAAACCCGATATCGAACGCTTCGACGGTCCGGACGTCGTGTTCACCGACGGGTCCCGCGAGAAGATCGACCTGGTGCTGTACGCGACGGGCTACGAGATGCGCATCCCGTATGTGAACGCGGACCTGTTCGCCTGGAACGGCGACCGGCCGGCGCAGTACCTGACGGCGTTCAACCGTGAGCACCGCAACCTGTTCACCCTCGGCTATCTCGAAACCAACTCGAGTGCGTACACGTTGTTCGACAACATCTCCAACATCGTCGCCCAGTATCTGCGTGACCAGACGACCCAGCCACAGAGGGCTGCACAGTTCGACCGCCTGATCGCCACCGACCGTCCCGACCTCAGCGGCGGTCTGCACCTCGTCAAGTCGGCCCGCCATGCTGGATACGTGGACGCGAAGTCGTTCAAGAAGGTCATCAAACGAGTGCGTAAGCAGATCGGCTGGACCGCTCTGACACCCCACTTCGCTGATCATCTGGCCCAGCCTCAGCAGGTGCAGGTAGCGGCACGCTGACCGGACAGCAGCCACAGCACTGTGTGGCTGCGCCACCGCAGTCGCGCGGGATGAGCCGGTGCTCGTGGCACGCCACCACACGGATCGTCAACCGAGTCGGCCAGGATAGCTGTTGGACTGCCGAGGCGCCGTGGATCGCCGTCCGAGCGGGATCTACGGTTGTATGCCGCTCGTGGTCTCGATGATCTTCGGCTTACATCCCGCTTGGGGCATGTTGACAGGCCACTCATCGGGTTCGTGACGGGATTCGGATGGGCCTCGTTCGGCATGCTCGTTGCGGGTGTGTTCCGGTCGATCGAGAACTTCAACTACGTCCCTGGCATCGTCACCACCCTGCTATTCCTCACCGCTGGCACATACTGCCCGATTTCCGCACTGCCGAAGTGGACGCAGATCGTCGTCAATGCAAACCCGGTCTATCACTGTGTCCAGCTTGTCAGGCATGCAGTGTTTGGCTTCTGAACCCAATGCATCGACCACATTCGAGGCGGTCGGTGAGGAAATATCCCGCGAGCCGAGATGATGTGACTGGCGAAGGTGACACGTCCCCCAAAGTCTAATCGTAGCGGTAGAGCAGGTTCAGCCCGCCTTTGTAGCAGAGAGCCTCGATCTCCAGGATGAGCTGCATCTGCAATAGATACCGATCGCGTTAAAGGGTCAGTTATGAGTTGAACCCATTCTGCGCGCAGAATGCCGATTTCTTTCGGAATTATATATGTGAATGCAACACTGGAGGGGCGATGAGCTTCAACGTATGGATTAGTGCTGGGCTGGTCGAGACATCGATTTCCCATTTGGTGAGTATCGGATTTCTAGCTTCAAGCTGGCGCAGGCCGATGACGCGACGGCCATCTCTGATGGCGATACCGGTGTCGCACGGAGTCGGCGCCGCAACTGCATGTGTGTTGGGTTGCGATTGGTTTACTGCGGCGGCGATCGCGACCATCGGGATGGCGGCCACCGCGATCGCGATTCGAAGATGGTCACAGTTTCGAGTGGTTGGAATGGCGGTATGGATTTCTTTTCTTTTGATGATTGTCAGTCAGATCCTATGGGGAACGCACTTTTTGATCTTATCGCACACCGGCATGGTGACATGGTTGCTACTGATAGTCATGGCTGTGGCGGGTCTGATAGTTCTTCCGGCTCATATTATTAATGTCTTCGAGCACTGGGAGGTTCTGCTCCGGCAGCAGTGGACTAGGCGGGCCGAGCCGCTTGCAGACTGGAAACCAGATAATTGGCCATCAAAGATCTCGATTCATGTTCCGACGCATGCTGAGCCGCCAGATTTGGTAATCGAGACCCTAAACGTGTTGTCGCAGTTGCGATACGCGGACTTCGAGGTATTGGTGATCGACAACAATACAGCGGACGAGACGTTGTGGCGGCCGGTTGAGGAGCATTGCCGTCGTCTCGGGCCCAAGTTCCGCTTCCTGCACGTCATGGGTATAACCGGCGCGAAAGCCGGTGCACTGAACTGGGCTCTGCAGCACACGGATCCGACTGCCGAGCTTGTTGCAGTGGTGGATGCCGACTACCACGTTGATCCAGATTGGCTGAAGCACACGGTCGGCTTTTTTGATGATCCGGAGATGGGATTCGTTCAATGTCCGCACGCCTATCGTGACTACAGCGACTCAGTATTCGGGAGAATGGCCAACGCCGAGTATGCGATGTTCTTTCAAACGTCCATGGTGTCGTTGGATGAACATGGTTCCGGTTTGACTGTGGGAACCATGTCACTAATTCGCCGCAATGCGCTACTGGAGGCCGGAGGCTGGGCCGAGTGGTGTCTGACCGAAGATTCCGAACTGGCCATCCGCATCCATGCCCTCGGGTACCGATCCGTCTATTTGACCAAGGCCTATGGCAGGGGGCTGATCCCAGAGACATACGCGGGCTACAAGAAGCAGCGGTTCCGGTGGACCTATGGTCCAGTGCAGGAGTTTCGGACACATTGGCGACTGTTTGTGCCTGGTCCAGCGAGGTCTCCCTCTGCACTCACGGTCCGCCAGCGGATGCACCACGCGGTACATGGGTTGTCCATAGGACTGGCGGGCCTTCAACTGGTACTCATCGCGCTCTCGATAGCCTTGATCGCCGCGGCCGCCTGGAATCAGGACTCGCCCCCTCTTCTAGTACCGGCCTGGACTGCCCTAATTGCTATGGCGGCGTCGCGGAAAGCCATGCGGGCGCTGACCTATCGTCATGTGCGTCACTCGACCTGGCGGCAAGCGGCCGGTGGGGAGATCGCCACCGCCGCGCTGACCTGCGTGATCGCTGTCGCTGCTTTTGCCGCTGACATCGGATTACCCGCACATTGGCAGCGCACCAACAAGTTCCGCTCGTTGCCTTCCGGCTCGGGCGCGTTACGCGTAGCCGCCGGCGAGACCGTTTTGGGCATTATTTCCTTGTCGGTAGGCATCGGCGCCATCATCGTGGCATCGCCTGGTCTAACGCTCGCTATCGCCATAGGACTCATCAACTACAGCATGTTTTTTCTGGCTTCTCCGGTGATCGCGGTGATAGCTGACCGGGATCTGCGGCGGAAATCAATCTCCGACAGCCGGCATTCCCATACCGAATCCGTCAGTCGAGTAGTAGATGCAACTTAATTTAGGGTCCGTCACCACACATTAGTGCGTCCGCGCGCATCTAGCGAGTGGCGACAATGCCAGTGTCGCGTCGGTTGCATCAACTTTGCGGCCATCGACTGGATGTTCCTGCGGCAACAACAGAGCGCAGATGAGCATCGAGCCCGATCTTGCTTGCCGAACCCGATCCGTCTGTCTGGCAGTACAGAACCGTCCCGGCTTTGTCAGCGCTGCTTCCCGCCCTCACCGGTGTCTCCCGGGTCGGACTGCGCTCCGCTCCTACCAGACCACGGCCGCACTGACAGAGCAAGAAACCTGGCATCGACCATGACGTAGATCGCCCTCCGACCGGGCCGGATGTCGTCAGTCGAGGAAGTGCTCGAGTTCCGCGGTGACGAATTGGGGATTCTCCTCGACGAGCCAGTGCCCCGCGTGCGGGACGTCCACGGCTCGC